>CALFVI010000015.1 GCA_937928775.1 uncultured Elioraea sp.
GGCGGCGGGGGCGGAGGCGGTGCTGCAGGGGGGTTGGGCGGGCGGGGCGGGGCGGGCTCCGGCGCTGGCGCGGGCGGAGGAGGCGGCAGCGCCGGCGGCGGCGGGGGCAGGGCCGGCTCAGGCTGGCTCGGCTGCGGCGGAGGAGGGGGAGGAGGGGGCGGGGGAGGGGGCGGCGGTGCCTCAGAGGGCGGCGCTGGCTCAGGCAGCGGGCTCGGCGCAGGCGAGGGTTCGGGGTCGTCCGGGGCAGCCGGCGTCTCCGCCGGCGAGGCCGGTCCGAGTGCGATCATTAGCTCGACCGGAATCCCCTCCTCGCGCGGCTCCTCGAAGCGTTTGGTCGGCGAGACGCCGAGCAGCAGCGCAAAGAGGAGCAAGCCGTGCAGGCCTGCCGAAAGGAGAAGGGACCGACGCACCGCCGCCCACGCGCGCCCTCAGCGCGTCCCTGCCCGCGCAGGCGGCTGGCCGGCCGGCTGTTCGGCGACGAGGGCGACCCGGGTGAACCCGGCCTGCGCGATCAGCCCCATCACCTCCATCACCCGCCCATAGGCGAGGGCGCGATCTGCGCTCACGAAGATCCGCGTCTCCTTGCCCCCCCTCGCCTCGGCGATCGCAGAAAGCCGCGACACGAGATCGCCGACCTCGACCGCCGTCTCCTGGATGAACACCCGCCCCTCGGCGGTGATGGAGATCGAGATCGGCTCATCGGGCGACGAAACGGGATTGGCCGCGGTACGCGGCAGGTCGACATTCACCCCGACCGTGAGAAGCGGGGCCGAGACCATGAAGATGATCAAGAGGACGAGCATCACGTCGATCAGCGGGATCATGTTGATCTCCGCCATCGGCCGATACCGCCGCTTGCCGTTCGCCCCGCGCGGGGGGTCGAGCATCGCGCCTGCCATCAGACCCGCCTCTCCTCCATCTGCCGCGACAGGATGGCGCCGAACTCAGCGGCGAAGGCCTCGAGCCGGGCGGCATAGCGGGCCAGATCGGTGCTGATCTTGTTGTAGGCGAGCACGGCCGGAATGGCTGCGGCAAGCCCGATCGCGGTGGCAAACAGCGCCTCCGCAATGCCTGGTGCCACCACCGCGAGGTTGGTGTTGCGCATCTGCGCGATCGCGGCAAACGAGTTCATGATGCCCCACACCGTGCCGAACAGGCCGATAAAGGGGGCAGCCGACCCGACCGAGGCGAGGAAGACCATCCAGCGTTCGAGCCGCTCCATCTCGCGCTGAATGGTAATAGCCATAGCGCGCTCAATCCGCTCCTTCACCGATGCGCGCGCGCTCTCCGAGGCGTGCAGGAGCTTGCCCACACTCTTCTGCCACTCGCGCATGGCGGCGGCGAACACCGCCTCCATGGGATGCTTGGGCTCGTCGCGCACGCGCTCGAACAGGTCGCCCAAGTCGCGGCCCGACCAGAAATCGTCCTCGAACCCATCTGCGCGCGCATTGAGGCGGCGGATGGTGGTGACCTTGTCGAAGATCACCGCCCAGACGACGACAGAGGCGAGGAGAAGCCCCACCATCACTGCCTTCACCACGATGTCGGCCTGCAGGAACAGGCCCCACAGCGACAGATCGTGCGCCCCCGCTGCGAGCCCTGCCGCCTCGACTGCCCGGTCCATTCCCCTCACACCCCAGTTCGCGCGCGGATCAGCCCGCGCAGTTCCTCCGGCATCGCCTCCGGCCTGCCGGTGGCAAGACGCACGCAGGCAAGCACCACCTCGAGCGCGGCAACCGTCGCGTCCTCGCGCTGCACCGTTTGCGCCACGGTCACGGACGCGCGGCGGAGGCCCGCAAGCCGCGTCTCGACGGTGAGCGACTCGTCAAGGCGCGCCGGGCGGAGATAGTCGATCGCGAGCCGCTTGACGACGAAGATCAGGCCTTCGCGCGCCATCAACTGCGAGTGGGCGAAGCCCAAGTCGCGCAGCCATTCCGTGCGCGCGCGCTCGGCGAAACGGAGGTATGCGGCGTGATAGACGACGCCGCCCGCATCCGTGTCCTCGAAATAGACGCGCAGGCGAAAGCGATGGGGCGGGGGCTCAGGCATCGGGGTCGTCGCGGAGTGCCAGCAGATCCGGTTGTGCCCCGCGTGGCGGCGTCAGCCCGAGATGCCGCCACGCCGCCTCGCCTAGCACGCGCCCGCGTGGCGTGCGCAGCACAAACCCCTCCTGAACGAGGTAGGGCTCGATCACGTCCTCGATCGCGTCGCGCGTTTCGGCGAGCGCGGCGGCGATCGTCTCCACCCCAACCGGCCCGCCGCCGTGGCGGTCTGCAATCAGAGCGAGGTAGCGTCGGTCCATCGCATCGAGCCCCCGCCGATCGACCTCGAGCCGGGTGAGGGCAGCATCGGCTGCGGCGCGATCGACCCTCGCCACCCCTTCGACGGCGGCGAAGTCGCGCACCCGCCGCAGTAAGCGAGCGGCGATGCGCGGCGTGCCGCGCGAACGGCGCGCGATCTCCTCCGCCCCATCGGGGGCGAGATCGAGGTCGAGCAGGGCCGCCGCCCGGCGCACGATGGCGACGAGCTCCTCCGGGGCATAGAAGGTGAGACGAAGGGGAATGCCGAAACGGTCGCGCAACGGGGTGGCGATGAGCCCCGACCGCGTGGTGGCACCGATCAGGGTGAAGGGCGGCAGGTCGATGCGCACCGTGCGCGCAGCCGGGCCCTCGCCGATGATGAGATCGAGCCGGAAATCCTCCATCGCCGGGTAGAGGATCTCCTCGATCGCCGGCTGTAGGCGATGGATCTCGTCGATGAACAGCACATCGCGCGGGGCGAGGTTGGTCAGGATGGCGGCGAGATCCCCCGCCCGCTGGATCACCGGGCCCGAGGTGGCGCGGAAGCCCACGCCGAGTTCGCGCGCGACGATCTGGGCGAGTGTGGTCTTGCCCAAGCCCGGGGGCCCGTGCAGCAGAACGTGATCGAGCGCCTCGCCGCGGGCGCGCGCCGCTTCGATGAAGACGGCGAGGTTCGCCTTGGCCTGGGCCTGGCCGATGAATTCGGCGAGCCGGGTCGGGCGAAGGGCCGCTTCGCCGAGATCGTCGCCGTGCGCGGCGGGGTCGGCCAGCCGGTCGGGGCGGTCGGTGCGGTCGGGGCCTGTCATCGCGGCGCCAGCGCCTTCAGAGCCTCACGGATCAGAGCCTCGACCGTGGCGCCGGCGCCGAGCTGCGCACGGGCCGCGGCCAGAGCCGGCTCCGCCTCGCCGCGGCGGTAGCCGAGATGGGCAAGCGCCGAGAGGGCGTCGGCAAGGGCAGGGTCGGCCGGCAGGGAGGGCGCGGCGGCGGCGACAGTGGCAACCGGAGCGTCCAGGAACCCCGGCTTGCCGGCAAGTTCCGTCACCAACCGCGCGGCAAGCCGCGGCCCAACCCCGGCGGCGCGGGTCAGCGCCTTCGCATCCTTCGCCACCACCGCACGGGCGATCTCCGCCGGCGAGAAGGCGGAGAGAAGGCCGAGCGCCACTTTTGTCCCCACCCCCTGCACGCCGAGAAGCGTACGGAACGCCGCCCGCTCGCCGGCTTCGAGAAAGCCGAAAAGCGTGATCGCATCCTCGCGCACCACAGTCTCGATGGCGAGGGTGACGGGAGCGCCGGGCGCAGGCAGTGCGGCGCGGGTGCGAGCGGACACGCCGACCTCGTAGCCAACGCCGCCCACATCGATCAGCACCGTCTCGGCCTCGGCCGAGACGAGGGTGCCGGAGAGCCTGCCGATCATGCGCGGGCGAACCGAGCGAGCGTGGCGCGCGTGTGGGCGTGGCAGATCGCGACCGCGAGCGCATCCGCCGCATCGGGCCGACCGGGGGCAGCGCCGGGAAGAAGATGCCGCACCATCGCCTGCACCTGCTCCTTTGCCGCATGGCCCCGGCCCGTCACCGCGCGCTTCACCGCCGTCGCCTGGTATTCCGCCACCGGAATGCCGGCGAGGGCCGGCGCGAGCAGAACCACACCCCGCGCCTGGCCCAGTTTAAGCGTGGAGCGCGGGTTGCGGTTGACGAAGGTCTCCTCCACCGCGGCGGCGTCGGGCCGGTAGCGGTCGATGAGGGCGGCGAGGGCGGCGTGCAGCGCAGCGAGCCTGGGAGCAAGGTCGAGCGACGGATCGGTTTCCACCACCCCGTCGGCGACATGGCGCAAGGAGGAGCCCAGGGCATCGATCACCCCCCAGCCTGTCGTGCCGAGCCCTGGGTCGAGGCCAAGCACGCGGTAGCGACGATCCCCCCCGTCAGGCACCGAGCCTGGCCAGTACGTCGTCGGAGACTTCGAAGTTGGCGAACACCGCCTGCACGTCGTCGAGGTCCTCGAGCGCGTCAATCAGCTTCAACACGGCCTGCGCTTGCTCCTCGTCGATCGGCGCGGTGGTCTTCGGGCGCCAGTCGAGCTTCGCCTCCTCGGGGTCGCCGAAGCGGGCGGCGAGCGCGTCGCGCACGGCGAACAGATTCTCAGGCGCGCAGATCACCTCGTGCCCTCCTTCCCCGCTCTGCACATCCTCCGCCCCGGCCTCAATCGCCGCGTCCAAAATTGACTCGGCCGAAGCCGCGGCGGCGGGGTAGCGGATCACGCCCAGGCGATCGAACAAGAAGGCGACGGAGTTGGTCTCGCCGAGCGCGCCGCCGTGCTTGGAGAAGAGCGAGCGGATGTCGGAGGCGGTGCGGTTGAGGTTGTCGGTCAGCGCCTCGACGATGATCGCGACACCGCCGGGCCCGTAGCCCTCGTAGCGGCGGGAGACATAGTCCTCCGCCCCACCTTCGCCGGAGGCCTTCTTGATCGCGCGCTCGACCGTGTCCTTCGGCATGTTGGCCTGGCGGGCGGCGACGACGGCTGCGCGCAGCCGTGGGTTGGCGGCTGGGTCGGGCAGGCCCTGGCGGGCCGCAACCGTGATCTCGCGGATGAGTTTGGTGAAGAGCCGGGCGCGCTTGGCGTCCTGCGCGCCCTTGCGGTGCATGATGTTCTTGAACTGCGAATGGCCTGCCATGGCCGCGACTCGTCTGGGCTCGATGCTCGGTCAAGCAATCGGGTTTAGCGCCAAGGGGCATGGGGGGAAAGGGACTGGGGTGCGGGGGAGGGCCGATCGGCCCTTCCCCCACTAGCCCCCATCCCGGGAGATCGGCAGGCTGCTCGCGAGCACCCCGCCCACGCGAATAGGAGCAAGCCGGCGCGCGAGCCCCGTCGCGTCGTCGGTCTCGACGAACAGGCCGCACACGGTCGCTTCGCCCTCGGCCGGCGCGAGGCGTTCAGCCGGCAGGCGGCGGACGAAGCGGGACGCCGACGCGTCCTTCTGCATGCCGATCACGCTGTCGTAATCACCACACATGCCGGCATCGGACTGGAACGCCGTCCCGCCGGGAAGGATGCGCCAATCCGCCGTCGGCACATGGGTGTGCGTGCCGACGACGAGGGAGACGCGCCCGTCGAACAGGTGGGCGAAGGCAGCTTTCTCGCTGGTCGCCTCGGCATGCAGGTCGATGACGATCGCCTCCACGGTGCGCCCGAGCCCGTGGCTCTCCAACAGCGCCTCGACGGTGCGGAACGGGCAGTCGAGCGGCTCCATGAACAGCCGCCCCATGGCGTTGACGACGAGCACGCGCCGCTGCCCAACCCCGAACACCCCCGCCCCTCGCCCGGGCGTACCAGGCGGATAGTTGAGGGGGCGAAGGAGGCGCGGTTCGCCCTCGATGTAGGGGATGATCTCGCGCCGGTCCCAGGCGTGGTTGCCCAAGGTAAGCACATCCGCTCCGGCGGCGAACAGAGCACGCGCGATCTCCGGAGTCAGACCGAAGCCATGCGCCGCGTTCTCGGCGTTGATGACGACGAGATCGGGGGCAAGACGCGCGCGCAAGTCGGGCAGATGGCGCGCGACCGCCTCGCGCCCGGACCGGCCGACCACGTCGCCGAGAAAGAGGATCCTCACCCGAACCGCTCCGAAGTCGTTACGACGGGGGCCGAAGGCAAACCCGCGCTTAGGCTCCGCCCCCGGCCGTGGCCTCTTCCGCACGACGACGCTAAAGCCGCTACCCCTCGTTCGCACGGAGCCGCCTGAGCGCCTCCGCGAGATCCTGGTTGGTGAAGCCGTAGCGTTCCATCTGCGAAGGGTCGCGCCAAAACTCCTCCCACCACGGGCTGTAAGTCTTGTCGAGACGCCACAGCGCGATGGCCTGGGCGACGAGTTGGGCATCGGTGTGGCGCTGCCAGAGCAAGCGGATCGTCTCCTTGTCTCGGTCGCCCTCGCCGAAGACGAAGGCCTCGGCTCCCGTTTTTAGCAAATCGTCGCCGATGGCATTCCGGCGCTTCTGCCATGCCACGGCAGAACGCGTGCCGTTCCGGCCTCTGCCGTCCGCAGCTGGCCCGGGTCATGGCACGATCACTCCGGTTTCTGTAGCGATCGCATCGAGCCGCTGGTCCCGTTCATCGGCCGGCACCCGCTCGACCTCCTGGGCGGCGAAGGCGATGCCGAGCGCGAACACGCTTTGCCGCGCCCGCAGGACCGCAAGCGTGGCGTCGTAGTAGCCTGCGCCATGGCCCAAGCGATTGCCTGCGCGGTCGAAGGCGACCAGGGGGACGAGGAGCCAATCTGGCGCCACATCCGGGGCGCAAGGGGCCGGTTCCGAGGTCCGGAACGGACCTGGCAGCAGCGCATCGCCAAAGCGGAACAGGCGGAACGAGAGCGGCGTGCCGCGGGCGCCGGTGACTGGCAGGGCGAGCGCGTGGCCGCGCCCTGCGAGTGCCAGCATCAGAGGGCGGGGGTCAATTTCGCCCGGCAGCGGCCAGTAACCGGCGACGATGGCACCGCGCGGCGGGCACATGCGCTCGAGCACATGTCCGGCGAGGAGGAGGCCCGCCCGGGGATCGCGACCCGCCCGACGCGCGCGCAAGAGGGAGCGCAGGTCGCGTTTTGCGGCGCCGATCGCGGCGCCGTCGCCGTTGCGGCGCGGAGCCGCCCTGGCCGTTGGCGTTGCATCCTCCCAAGGCCCGCTCATCGCAGGTGGGCGCCATATGACGCGGCCACGACCGCGCCAGGGACAGCTCCCTTTGGGAAGATCACTGGCCCCGGGGATGAAAGACCTGACGCACCGGGCAGCCCCGCCCATCAAACCTAGGCGCGGGCAAGGCGTTGCGCAACGCCATCAAGCCGGGCCGCGACTTGCGCCAGGCGACGCCCGACCTCGGCGCTGTCCGCCTGAGCGCCAGCCCCCTGGCCTGAGGCCGCGGACTCGAGGTCCTTCAGCTCATCGAGCAGGGAAAGCGCCACCAGCACGAGCAGCATCGCCTCACCGCGATTGCCGACCGCAGCCCGGATTTCCGCCACCCGCCGATCGAGTTCCTCACCCAAGGCGCGCAGCTGCGCCTCCTCGCCGTCGGCACAGCCGACGAGGTAGGAGAAGCCGCCGATCTTTAGGCTTACCTGCCCCACGCGCTCAGCCCTGTTCCAGCACGGCAGCGAGGCGCGCGATCACGGCATCAAGCCGTTCCGCAGCTTCGGCCATCGTGGCGGCCAGCACCTCCGCCGAGGGCTCCTTGGCGCGCTCCTCCTCGCGGCGCGCAATCGCCTCCGCCACCTCTTCAAGCCTCACCACCGCGCGTTCGAGCATCGCGCATGCGGCCTCCAGGCTGGGGGCATGGTCGGGCATGGGGGGTGCTTTCCGTCGTGAAATCCGCACCGACCCTAGACAGGGCCTTCCGCCGCGGTCAACTCGGGCCCATGCGGCGAGCGGTGGTGGTGCACGGGCTTGATCAGGCGCACGACGCTCTTGCCGCGGCGGAACGGCTTGGGCTCGCGGTCGATCTCCTCTCCGGCCCTGGGGCGGCGGCCTATGCCGGGGCAAGGTGGTGGTTGGCGATGACGCGGGCGGCGAGGGCAGCGCATGCCGCGGTAGCCGGGCGAGACATCCTCGATTGCGCAGACGAGGCAGGGATCGCGGTCGAGGCGTTGCGCGCGGGCATTCGGGCCATCGTGTTCGAAGGCGGCAAGGCGCAGGCGGAACGTCTCGCCGCCATCGCCAAGGCGCTGGGCGCGGAGGTGCTGCAGAGCCGCCCGCCAGCGCTTGATCTTAGCCACGCCAGTGCGGCGCGGCGGATCGAGGCTTGGCTTGCCGGCAAGTGACACGCGCGTCGCCCTGCTCTAGACCCCCCGCGGATGCACCACGACAGGAGCACGGAGCATGCGGATCACGCGGCGAGTGAAGGACATCCTCGGCAACTACGAGAGCGACACCCCCGGCACGAAGGCCAACCTTGCCCGCATCCTGATGGCGGGCAAACTGGGGGGTACGGGCAAGCTCCTCATTCTTCCCGTCGATCAGGGCTTCGAGCACGGTCCGGCCCGCTCGTTTGCACCAAACCCCCCGGCCTACGACCCGCACTATCATGTCCAGCTCGCCATCGAGGCGGGTTTGTCGGCCTACGCAGCACCCTTGGGCATGCTGGAAGCGTGCGCCGACACTTTCGCCGGCGAGATCCCGCTCATCCTTAAGGCGAACTCCTCGAACAGCCTCTCCACCGTAAAGGACCAGGCGGTGACCGCGTCGGTCGGGGATGCGCTGAGGCTTGGCTGCAGCGCGATCGGCTTCACCATCTACCCTGGCTCCGAGGACCAGTTCGAGATGATGGAGGAGCTGCGCGAGCTCGCCGAGGAGGCAAAATCGGTCGGGCTCGCAGTGGTGGTGTGGTCCTACCCGCGCGGGCCGATGCTGGATAAGGCGGGTGAGACGGCGGTCGACATTTGCGCCTATGCCGCGCACATGGCGGCCCTGCTCGGCGCCCACATCATCAAGGTGAAGCCGCCGACGGAGCATGTCGCGCTGGAGGCGGCGAAGAAGGTCTATGAGAAGGAGGCGATCGACATCACCACCCTGGCCAAGCGCATCGAGCATGTGGTGCAGGCGGCCTTCGCCGGGCGTCGGCTCGTCGTCTTTTCGGGTGGCGAAGCGAAGGACGAGGATGGGATCTATGCCGAGTGCCGCGCCATTCGCGACGGCGGGGGTGCGGGCTCGATCATCGGGCGGAACACGTTCCAGAGGCCGAAAGAGAAGGCGCTCGCCATGCTCGGGCGGATCATCGAGATTTATCAGGGCAAGGCGTGAGCGGCGCGGCGGGCGCGCGGTCGGCGGCGAAGCGGGCAGAGCGGCAGCCAAGCTCGGCTGAGCCACGTTGCCGGCTGTACCTGATCACCCCGCCTGCGTTCGATCCGGTTCGGTTTCGCGACGATCTCGCCCGCGCGCTCGATGCGGGCGATGTCGCCGCCGTGCAGCTCAGGCTGAAGGGGGCGGATGACGACGCGATCCGCCGCGCCGCCGGCCTTCTGCGCCCCGTGGTGCAGGAACGCGGTGTTGCCTTCCTGATGAACGACCGGGCCGATCTCGCGGTGGCCTGCGGCATGGACGGGGCGCATTTGGGCCAAGCGGATGGGGATTTACGGGCAGCGCGGCGCCTTCTTGGGCCTGATCTCACGCTTGGGGCCACCTGCCACGACTCCCGCCACCTTGCCATGGAGGCCGCCGAGGCGGGGGCGGACTATGTCGCCTTCGGCGCCTTCTTCCCCACCGGCAGCAAGGAGACGAAACACCGGCCCGACCCCGAGATCCTCGCCATCTGGTCGGAGACGACGGAGATCCCCTCCGTCGCGATCGGCGGCATCACGTCCGAGAACTGCGGGAGCCTGGTGCGGGCGGGGGCCGATTTCCTGGCCGTGATCTCTGCTGTCTGGGGCCATCCGGAGGGGCCGGCAGCAGGGGTGAGGGCGATGAACCGGGCGATCGCGGCCGCGCTCGCGCAAAGAGAGGAGACGATCCGGTCGGTCGAGACGAGGGGGCGGGGTTGACCTCGCCCCACCCGTACGGCGTGCTGCCTTGCTTCAACCCACGCGACGGCGGACAGCGACACCGAGGCCGGGCAGGCCAGCGCCGAAATGGGCAGGCACCATCGGCTCCGCCACGGGCTGGGGGGAACACTCGTGGGGCCGCCGCGGCAAACCGCGGCGCCTCCGTGCTCCCCCTCCCGGCAGGGCGGCCCCGCGATCAGCACAGGGACTGGCCGGCGGCCAGGCCCGGGCTTCATGCCGCGGCGCGTAGGCGGCCGAGGAAGGTATCGACCCCGGCCCGCAGCGCCTCGCCATTGCGGGCGATTTCGGCCGCCGCCGCGCGCAAAGACCGGACCGCCTCGTCCGTCTCCTGCGCAGCCAACTGCACGCCGGAAACGGCTTCCGAGGCGAGCGATGTTCCCTTCACCGCCTCCTGCACGCTGCGCGCGATTTCCTTCGTTGCCGCCCCCTGCTGCTCGACCGAGGCGGCAATCGCCGCTGCGGCGCGTTCCGAATCGGCCACAATCGCAGCAATGCCGCGGATCGCCTCCACCGCCCGCTTCGTCTCCGCCTGGATCGCGGCGATCTGGGCGGCGATCTCGTCGGTTGCCTTCGCGGTCTGGCTGGCCAGGTTCTTCACTTCCGAGGCGACCACGGCGAAGCCCTTGCCGGCCTCGCCCGCCCGCGCCGCTTCGATGGTGGCGTTCAGCGCCAGCAGGTTGGTCTGGCCAGCGATGTCGTTGATCAACCGCACAATGTCGCCGATCCGCCCCGCCGCCTCGGCAAGCGAAGCGATGGTCTGGTCAGTGGCCCGCGCCCGTTCGGCTGCCTCAGAGGCCACGCGCGCGCTTTCGCCCACCTGGCGCGTGATTTCGGCGATCGAGGCGGAGAGCTCCTCGGCGGCCGAGGCGATGGTCGCAATATTGGCGGAGGCCTGTTCGGTCGCCGCCGCAGCAGAGACCGTGCGCTCGGCCGTGCGCGCCGAGACTTGCGCCAGCGTGTCGGCGTTGGCGGAGAGTTCTGTGCCCGCAGCGGCCACCCCGGCGATCAGGCCGCCCATGTCGCTCTCGAACCGGTTGGCGATCTCTGCCCTCGCCTGCTCCGCCTGTCGCCGCGCCATCTCGAAATACACTTCCAAAGCTAGGTCCATGTCGAGGAACACCGCCTCCGTCACCGCCGCGACCAGCTCCGCCGTACGCCGCCCGTTCCAGCGCTTCGCCTCGCCGACCACTCGCCCGATCTCGGCCAGGGCCATCGCGTAGCCGCCGAGATACCAGCGCGGATCGAGCCCGATGCGGGCATGCGCTTCGCCGACGCGGCGCACCCCAGCAGCGTACTCCTCATCGAACCGGCCGGAGAACAGCCGACTCCAATGCCGCCTCTGCGCCTCCTTCAGCCGTTCAATGCCACCCTTGGCGTGGGAAGCGAGCATCCTGGCCGTCTGGGGCGTCGCCTGCAGATGGCGATAAAAGGCGTCGAGAATGACGTCGAGCTTCGGCTCTACGATGCGCCAGGCCTCGGTCAGCGCCGCGCGGTTTTCAGCGTTCAGTCGCATGAAGGCCAAGCGCTCGGCCATCGAGGTCGTTTCGGTCCGTGCGACACCAGCGTTGTTCATCGCTGCTCTTCCTCTTTTGGGATCCGAGGAAACCCGGATCCAGGACCGAGGGTAACGGCCGGCCGTAAATTTTCTATTGCGCTTGCGGGCCGGCCATGGGTCGCATCGTTACCCTGCTCGCTCCCCGTCCGAGCGCCCGAACTCCGGTGCGCCGAGAGAGGCGGCCCTCAGCACCGCGCCGGCAGGAACAGTCCGGCCCGCCGGCACGATCGCCCCAGGCAGCAGGATGGCCCCCGCCCCGACCAGCGCGCCCTCGCCCACGCGCACGCCGCCGCACAGCCGCGCCCCGGGCGCCACGAACGCCCCGTCCTCGAGCGCGCAGTCGTGATCTACGCTTGCCGCAGTGTTGACGATGCAGAAGCGGCCGATGCGCGCCGCAACGCCGATGATCGCTCCCGCCCCGACCATCGTTCCGGCACCGATCACGGCATCGCTCGCCACAACAGCGGACGGATGGATCGCTGTCGCGAGAGTCACACCGCGATCGCAGAGCGCGCGAGAGAGGGCAGCCCGCCGTACGTTTTCGCCGAGAGCGACGATCGCCGCGCGCCCGTCCAGGAAACCGACTTCGAAGGCGCGCGCGAAGGGGCCGAGCACGGGAAGCCCGGCGACGACGCCGTGCTTCGCGTCGTCGAGAAACCCATCCACGCACACGCCGGCAAGGGCGAGGATGTCGGCGACCACCCGACCGTGGCCGCCGGCGCCGAGAATCACCACCCGTCCCGTCATGCCGCCTCCGCCCCGCCGGATTGCGCCCAGGCCCGCCCGCGCGACCGTCAGCCCTGGCTCGCCGCGACGGCGGCACGGGCTTCGATCAGCGCGACCAGGCGCGCACGCGCAGGTGGCGGCGGCCGGTGGGCGGCCCCGAACGCGTCGCGGGCCAGGAAGTGCCCGGTGAGTCGAAGCCCCGAGACCAGGTCCGACACCGGCGCTGCCTCGTCTGCCAGCAGGAACTTCGGCAGGACGAGCAGCCGTCCCCGCCATGGCCCAGCGGCGGCCGCCGCCACCGCCCGCCCCGTGCGCGGCGAGACGTAGGCAAGGCCGTCCCGCGCCCCCGTCACGGCGCAGACGGAAAGATCGAGCCCGTAGCCGAGTTCCGAAAGCAGAACGCTCTCCCAGCGCACATACTCCGCCACCATCCTCTCGCCCCTGTCGAGATGGCCAAGAAGTGCGACCAGCGCCGCGTAGGCCCTCGGGTGCGGTTCCGCCTCGGGCAATGCGGCTTCGGCCACCGCACAGGCTGAGGCGAGCACGGCAAGCGCGAGCGTATCCTCGAGCGCGCCGGCCGAGGCGGCGAACAGCGTTTCGCCCTCGAGTCGCCCGAGCTGGTCGGAAAGCCGCGCCCGCCAACGCGCAGCGAGCACGTTGCCAGGCTGCCAGGTCGCCCGCCCGCGCCGCCCTGCACCGCCAAAGACGAGGCCGCGCCGCACGCCCAGGGCGCGCGCGAACACGGTGGCGATCGCATGGCCCTCGCCATGCGGCCGCGCCGACAGCACCACCGCCTCGTCCTCCCAGCTCTCCATTGCCGTCGTTCAGGGCTCAAGCCCCAAGGCGCGCAAGCGGGACTTCTCCTCGTCCCAGCCAGGCCGCACCAGCACATGGAGGAACAGGTGCACGCGCCGCCCGAGCTCCCGCTCGAGCTCAGCGCGGGCGCGCGAGCCGATCATTTTCAGCCTCTGCCCACCCTTGCCGATCAGGATTCCCTTCTGCCCCTCCTTGGCGCAGACGATGGCGCACCGGATCGCCACCGAACCATCCTCGCGCTCCTGCCACTCCTCTGTCTCCACCGTCGTGTCGTAGGGCACCTCTTCGCGCGTCTGATGGTAGATTTGCTCGCGCACGATCTCGGCGGCGAGCAGCCGGTCGGGCAGGTCTGAGAGGTCGTCCTCCGGAAAAAGCCAGGGCCCTTCGGGCAGGGCCCTGGCAAGGCGGTCGAGCAGCTGCTCGATCCCGTCGCCCTCGGTCGCCGAGATCATGACCGTCTCCCGAAACGGAGCGATCGCGTTCAGCGCCTCGGCCAGCGGAAGCAAGGAAGGTTTCTCCACCAGGTCGATCTTGTTCAGCGCAAGCCAGAGAGGGCGGTTGGCGTCCTTCAGCCGCTCGGCGATCGCGCGCACCTCCTCTGTTACACCGGTCTTCGCATCGACCAACAGCAGCGCAATGTCGGCATCCTGTGCGCCTGTCCAGGCGGCCTTCACCATCGCGCGGTCGAGCAAGCGTCTGGGCGAGAAGATGCCGGGCGTGTCGACGAAGACGATTTGCGCAGCCCCGCGCATCACGATACCGCGCACGCGGAAGCGCGTCGTTTGCGGCTTCGGCGAGACAGCGGCAAGCTTGGCGCCGACGAGACGGTTAAGCAGGGTCGACTTACCAGCATTTGGCGCGCCGAGGATGGCGACGAAGCCGCAGCGCCGCGGCAGCGTGGCCGCGGCAGGTGACGCGACGTTGGTCTCGGTCATTCCCGTCCCTCCAGGCGCGCGAGCAGCAGGGCTGCAGCACGCTTCTCCGCCTCGCGCTTGGTTGTTCCTTCCGCTTGCGCAGCGTTGTTGCCGAGTGTCACGGCGACGGTGAAGCACGGCCGATGCGACGGCCCCTCGGTGGCCACGGTGCGATAGGCGGGAAGAGGCAGCCCCCGCGCCTGCGCCCATTCCTGCAGAGCAGTCTTTGGGTCGCGCGGGGCTTCCGCCATGCGCTCGACACGCTCAGCCCAATGCCTGCGCACGAAACGCCGCGCTGCCTCGAGACCACCGTCAAGGTAGAGCGCGCCGATCAGCGCCTCGCACGCATCGGCCAGCACCGACTCGCGCTCCCGCACCCCAGCCGCCTCCTCCGCGGGCGGGATCGACAACGCAGCACCGAGCCCGATATCTCGCGCGACGGCAGCAAGCGTGTCGCGATCGACGAGCCGCGCCAGCCGCCGCCCGAGCCCGCCTTCGCGTTCCTCCGGAAAACGCTCGATCAGCCACTCTGCGATGAGCAGACCAAGTACGCGATCACCGACAAACTCGAGCCGCTCGTTCGAGTCGAGCCCGCCCCTGCGGCCTCTCACGTGGCTGCGGTGGGTAAGAGCCCGCGCCAGCAGGGCGGGATCCTGGAAACGATGATTGAGGGCGTCGGCGAAGGCGCGCGTCACCGGATGCGGTTGAGGAAGCGGGAGAAGCGCCAGTTCCACACCTGCCAGAACGGCCCTTCGTGGCTGAAGAAGATGATCTCCGCCCGACCAATTAGGTTTTCGAGCGGAATGAAGCCCACCCCGCCCGGCCCAAAATCCCGCGAGTCGGAAGAGTTGTCGCGGTTGTCGCCGATGGCGAAGACATGGCCGGCAGGGACGCGGAATTCTGGAGTGTTGTCGAAACGCTCCTGGTCGCTGAACTCGCAGATCGCGTGCCGCCGCCCGTTCGGCAAAGTCTCGATGTAGCGGCGCGAACGGATGCGCACGCCGGTGCCGTCCGTTTCGCAAAAGCCCGCCGGTTCGCGCCGCGCCGCCTCGCCATTGATATAGAGCACGCCGCCGATCATCTGCACGCGATCGCCCGGCAGGCCGACAATACGCTTAATATAGTCCGTGCTCTCATCACGCGGCCAGCGGAACACCGCGACGTCGCCGCGTTCGGGCAGGGAGGCGAGGATGCGCCCCTCCCACAACCGAGGCGAGAAGGGCATGGAGAAGCGCGAGTAGCCATAGGAGAATTTGGAGACGAAGAGATAGTCGCCGACGAGCAGCGTGGGCACCATCGAGGCCGAGGGGATGTTGAACGGCTCGAAGGCGATGGTGCGGATCGCGATCGCGATCAGGCCAGCGTAGACGACGGTCTTCACCGTCTCGAGCCAGCCGCTCGGTTTGCGTTTCGCCATGGCTCCGGCTGCAGGGACGGGGGTGGCCGCGTCGCCCTGCCGCTTGGGGGAGAGATTGTCAAGCAAGGGCGGGTTCCGCGCTGATCACCACCACCGCCTGGGCGATCGGCGGCTCGTCGGTCATGGTCAAGCTGATCTGCGGCACCATGCCAGCCGGGGTGATGGCGGCAAGGCGGGCGGCAGCGCCGTTGTGCAGGCGGAGCGTGGGCTGGCCGGACGGCAGGTTCACCACCTCGATGTCGCGCCAGTGCACGCCAAGGCGAAGCCCGGTGCCGAGCGCCTTGGCACAGGCCTCCTTAGCGGCGAAGCGCCGGGCGTAGGTGGCAGCACGCGCTGCCCGCCCTTCTGCCTTGGCGCGCTCGAGAGGCGTGAAGATCCGGGCGACGAAGCGCTCGCCCCACCGCTCAAGCGCCGCCTCGATGCGGCGGATGTCGCAGAGGTCGGAACCGAGGCCGATGATCATCAGCCGATGGGTAGCACGATCACGCCGTGGGCCAAAGCACGGCCGCGCGGGAGAGGGGGCAGCGCCCCCTCCCCCCTTGCGTCACTCCGCAGCCGGAACGGCGAGTTCGGCGCGCAGGATGCGCGCCGCCTCGACCATGTTCGCCATCGCCGGCCGCACCTCCGCCCAAGCCCTGGTCTTGAGCCCGCAATCCGGGTTCACCCAGAGCCGTTCGACCGGGATGCGGTTGGTGGCGCGGCGCAGGAGGTTGGCCATCCGTTCCGCTGTCGGCACGATAGGCGAATGGATGTCCCACACCCCAGGCCCGATCTCGTTCGGATACTCGAAGTCGAGGAACGCCTGCAGAAGCTCCATGTCGCTGCGCGCCGTCTCGATCGAGATCACGTCCGCATCCATCGCCGCGATGTCGGCAATGATGTCGTTGAACTCGGAATAGCACATGTGGGTGTGGATCTGCGTCTCGTCGCGCACGCCCGAGGAAGCAAGCCGGAAGCAGGCCACCGCCCAGCGCAGGTAATCGGCCCGATCAGCCCGACGCAGCGGCAGCCCCTCGCGGAAGGCCGGCTCGTCGATCTGGATGATGGGGATGCCAGCCCGCTCGAGATCCTGCACCTCGTCGCGCAAAGCGAGCGCGATCTGGCGGCAGATGGTCTCGCGCGGGATGTCGGTGCGCGGGAAGGACCATTGCAGCATCGTCACGGGCCCCGTCAGCATGCCTTTCATCGGTCGCTTTGTCAGCGACTGCGCAAAAGACGACCAGCGCACCGTGATCGGGGCCGGGCGAGAGACGTCGGCCCAGATGATGGGGGGGGCAACGCAGCGCGACCCGTAGGACTGCACCCAGCCGTGTTTGGTAATCGCGAAGCCCGAGAGGTGCTCGGCGAAGTATTTTACCATGTCGTTGCGTTCGAACTCGCCGTGCACCGGCACATCCACACCGATCTCGTCCTGCCAGCGCACCGCCTCCGCGATCAGCCGTTCGATCTCGGCCTCGTAGGCCTCCTGCGTGATCTCGCCCTTGGCGAGGCGGCTGCGCAGCGTGCGCACCTCCGCCGTCTGCGGAAACGAGCCGATCGAAGTGACGGGCAGGGGCGGCAGCCGCAGCCGGGCAGCCTGACGCTTCGCGCGCTCGCTATAGGGGCTCGCGCGACGCTCCATCTGAGGCGTAATCGCGGCAAGCCGCGCGGCAACGGTGGGGTCATTCAGCCTCGCGTCGCTCTTCGCTTCGGCGAGGATGGCGTCGCTTTCGGCGAGCTGCGCGGCAATCGCGCCTGCACCCTCATCAAGCCCGCGCGCGAGCACCGCCACCTCCTCGAGCTTCTCCACTGCGAAGGCAAGTCGGCGCTTGAGCGCAGGATCCAGCGCATCCTCCATGGCCACGCTGTGCGGCACATGGAGAAGCGAGCAGGAGGGCGCGATCATCAGCCGCTCACCAAAGCCCGCGTCGCGCGCGCGGCTTGCGATGGCGAGGGCAGAACGGAGATCGGTGCGCCAGACGTTCCGCCCATCCACGAGTCCCAAGGAGAGCCAGCGATCCTTCGGCCAGCCGGCGAGAATCTCGTCGAGCTGATCGGGGGCGCGGACAAGATCGATGTGCAGCCCCGCAACCGGCAGGGCACAAGCGGCGGCGAGATTGTCGCGTAGCCCCTCGAAGTAGGTCGCAATCAGCAGCCTAAGCCCCGGTACGGCGTCCGCTAGCTGCCGGTAGGCGAGCGCATAGGCCTCGTGCGCGCCGGGTGGAAGGTCGGTCACCAGAGCGGGTTCGTCGACCTGCACCCAGACGGCCCCCGCTTCGGCGAGGTTGCGCAGCACCTCGCCATAGACGGGCAGGAGTGCAGGCAGCAGTGCCAGCGTATCGCCACCATCGTCCCGCTTGGAGAGGAGAAGGAAGGTGATGGGGCCGATCAAGACGGGGCGCGTCTGTACGCCCTCGGCCCGCGCCTCCTGATAGGCCTCGGTCCAGCGGTCATGGGTCAGCACGAAGCGCGTGTCGATGGAAAGCCGCGGCACCAGGTAGTGGTAGTTGGTGTCGAACCATTTCGTCATCTCAAGCGCGGGCGCGGCTTCGGGCCCGAAACGGCCGGCCGGGGCGCCGCGGGCGAGGGCGAACAGCGTTGCCAGCGGCACGGGGCCATCACCGGACCAGCCATAGCCGGGCGGCACGGCACCGAGGCTGCAGGCCGTCTCGAGCATGTGGTCGTAGAGCGCGAACTCGGCCGAGGGGATGTGGGAGATGCCCCTTCCCCGCTGCACGGTGCGGGCGGCGACACGCAAGGCATGCGCCTCAGCGAGGAGTTCGCCCTCGCTTTTCTTGCCAGACCAGAACGATTCTAGGGCCAGCTTGAGTTCGCGTCTGGGGCCGATCCGAGGCCAGCCGAGATTGGCGGCGATGGTCATCGCAAACAGTCTCCTCGACCCGGTGCACCCAGCCCGGGCAGGCTGGTTGCGCGCTCCCGGGCAGGGCCCGGGCTGCACGGTGCCGGCAGGTCTCCTGGCTTGCGGGTCGAAACGGAGGACCAAGCCTCCCTTCCGCCGACGGTCCCGCCTTCTTGCGGCATGTCCCGCAGTGGCGCGCCCTTTGCGCGGAGGCACGGACCAATGGCTCACCCGCCGACAGTTGCTGGGGCAGCCGCCGACTTGGCCAGCCGCACCGCCCGGGCTCGCTTGCCCCGCGGACGGGTGCGGATTGCCGCACGGCGTTCCCTCTTTCGCCCGCTCGCGCGGGACCGACACAGAGTAGCACTTGGCGAAGGTGTTGCCTCGGGTCAAGCGCGCGCCGTTGACGGCGCCCACCCGTCAGCCTAGGTCACCCGGCGTGCGGCCCTGCCGCCGCGCCTCGCCCGGCGTCAGCTCATCGACCCACTCCGCAACCAAACCGACTTGGGAGCAACCGATCATGGCTTTCACCCTGCCGGCTCTGCCCTACGCGCACTCGGCGCTTGCCGCTTATGGCATGTGCCAGGAAACGCTCGAACTGCACCACGGCAAGCACCACCAGGCTTACGTCACCGCGCTCAATGGCTTCGTCGAGAAGATGCCGGAACTGCAGGGGAAGACGCTGGAGGAGATTGTGACCATGTCCTTCGGCAAGCCGGACCTGGCGGGTGTGTTCAACAACGCGGGCCAACACTGGAACCACAACCTGTTCTGGCAGTGCATGAAGCCCAATGGTGGCGGCGCGATGCCGGGGCGCCTCGAGAAAAAGATCGTCGAGGATTTCGGCTCGATCGATGCGTTCAAGGAGGCGTTCAAACAGGCCGGAGTGACCCAGTTCGGCTCCGGCTGGTGCTGGCTCGTGGTAGGCAAAGACGGCAAGCTCGCCTGCACCAAGACGCCAAACGGCTCCAACCCCCTCGCCGAAGGCCAAGGCACGGCCATTCTCGGCTGCGATGTCTGGGAGCACTCCTACTATCTTGACTTCCGCAACCGCCGCCCCGACTACCTTGCCAATTTCTTAGAGCGTCTGGTCAACTGGGAGTTTGTTGACAGCCTGCTCGCCAAAGCCTGAGCGATCGTTTCATGCGTGCGCGGAGGGGCAGGGCCCCCTCCGTGCACCAACGCTCTCAAAGGCCGGCGCAGGCGTTATCGATTCGCCTTCGCATCTCGCGGATCACCGTGCCGAGGCCGAGGAAGATCGCCTCGCCGATCATGAAATGCCCGATCGAGACCTCCTCGACCTCGGGCAGCGCCACCACCGGCCCTACAGTGTCGAAGCCCAGCCCGTGGCCGGCATGCACGGCAAGCCCGATCGCCGCTGCATGACGCGCAGCGGCGGCGAGTCTCCTGAGCTCTGCCTCGCGCGCCCCTCCGTTCAGATCGCAGTAGCGACCAGTGTGCAGTTCGACCACCGGCGCGCCCACCGCGCGCGCGGCATCCAGCTGGGCCAGGTCGGGCTCGACGAACAGGGCGACCCGGATGCCGGCCTCAGTCAACGCAGCGACGGCTTCGGCCACCTGGACGCGGTTGGCGATCACGTCGAGCCCGCCTTCGGTGGTGCGCTCCTCGCGCCGCTCAGGCACCAAACAGACCGAATGGGGAGCGATCCGGCGCGCGATTGCGATCATCTCCGCAGTCGCCGCCATCTCGAAGTTGAGCGGCAGCGCGATCTCCTCCTTCAGCCTTGCCATGTCGTCGTCGCGCACGTGGCGTCGGTCCTCGCGCAGATGCGCGGTGATCTGATCCGCCCCAGCCTCGCGCGCGATCCGCGCCGCGCGCACCGGGTCGGGGTGGTCGCCGCCGCGCGCGTTGCGCAGCGTGGCGACGTGGTCGATGTTGACGCCGAGGCGCACGCGCTTCGTCATCCTGCCCTCAGCGCGGCTGGCAACACGTTGATCTGCGGTCCCGCTGCACGGGCGGGCAGGGCACAGAGCCGTAGGAGCAGAACACGCAGCAATCGGGGGGCTTCGGCGTCAGCCGCGCCCCGCAGGCGGGGCAGTCGTACACGACGAGGCAGTGGTCCTCGGGCATCGTTTCCTCGCTGCGCTGCCCGCAGCGCGGGCAGAGAAGACTGCACTGGAGCACGATTTCCATCGGCTGGTCCTTCGCGTCCGGCACGGGCCGATTAGGCCCGGGCGCGCTCCACACTGCGGATGTGCGGGCTCGCGCGCAAGGCGGCGATGATGTCGCCCAGGTGGGAAAGGTCGCGTACCTCGAGATCGACCAGCATCTCGAAGAACTCCGGGCTGCGGCCGACGATCTTGAGGTTGGAGATGTTGCCCTCGCGTTTGGCGATCACCGTGGTGAGGGTGGAGAGCGCGCCTGGCTGGTTGGCGGTGACGACGGCAAGTCGGCCGATGTGCTTGGCCTCGGTGAGCGTGTCGGTATCCCAGGAGACGTCGATGAAGCGCTCCGGCGTGGCAGCGAAGCTCTCCAGGGTGGGGCAGTCGGCGGTGTGGATGGTCACGCCCTTGCCGGTGGTGATGATGCCAACGATGCGATCACCGGGCAGAGGGTGGCAGCAGCCCGCGTAGTGCACGGCCATGCCCGAGACGAGGCCGCTGATGGGAACGGCGCGGCGCCCCTCCTCCCCGCGCCCGGATGGCTGCGATCGGGCCGAACGCGGTGTCATCGCGGGCAGAAGCGGCGTGGCGCGCGGACGCGGGCGAAGCTCTGGATAGGCAGCGAACACCACCTCGCGCGGCCCGATCGCGCCCGTGCCCACTGCGGCGTAGAGATCCTCGAGCGAGGCTTGCTTCAGCGCCTTCAGCACGCCTTCCAGCACCTTCTCCCCACCCTCAACCCCTTCCTGGCGGAACGCCTTCACCAGCATCGCCCGTCCCTGTTCGATGCTGCGCGCCTTCGCTTGGGCGTGGATGAAGCGGCGGATGCGCGCCCGTGCCTTGCCGGTGACGACGAAGCGCTCCCATTCCGGGTTTGGCGTGTGGCCGCGCGCGGTGATGATTTCGACCTGATCGCCGTTGGCGAGTTCGGTGCGCAGAGGCATGATCCGGCCGTTGATCTTTGCCCCGACACAGGTGTCGCCCACCTCGGAGTGCACGGCGTAGGCGAAATCCACCGGGGTGGCGCCGCGTGGCAGCGTGATCAGGTCGCCCTTCGGGGTGAAGCAGAACACCTGGTCCCGGAACATTTCGAGCTTGGTGTGTTCCAGGAACTCCTCCGGCCCCGAAGCTTGCTCGAGGATCTCGAGCAGAGAGCGAAGCCAGCGATACTGGTGCGGATCAGGGGCGGGGATCGAGCCCTCGTCCTTGTAGTGCCAGTGCGCCGCAACGCCGTATTCAGCGATTTCGTGCATCTCCCGAGTGCGGATCTGCACCTCGATCTTCTGCCCCTCCGGCAGCATCACCCCGGTGTGCAGGGAGCGATACCCGTTCGGTTTCGGAGTCGAGATGTAGTCCTTGAACCGGCCCGGCACGACGCGATAGGCGGAGTGGACGACGCCCAAGGCGCGGTAGCACTCGTCAATGCCGCCGACAATGACGCGAAAGGCCATGATGTCGGAGAGCTGCTCGAAGGCGACGTTGCGCCGGTGCATCTTCAACCAGATCGAGTAGGGGCTCTTCTCCCGCCCTGTCACCTCGGCGGCGATGCCGGCCTCCGTCATCAGCCTGCGCAGCTCCTCGGTCACGCGCTCGATCAGGTCAGCCCCTTCGCCGCGCAGGAAGGCGATGCGGTTCATGATCGAGGCGTAGGCGTCGGGCTGCAGCTCACGGAAGGCAAGCGTCTCAAGCTCGGTCTTGATCTGGTCCATGCCGATGCGCTCGGCCAAAGGCGCGTAGATCTCGAGCGTTTCGGCCGCAATCCGGCGGCGCCGGGTCTCGTCGCGCACGAAGCGCAGCGTGCGCATGTTGTGCAGCCGATCAGCGAGCTTGACGAGCAGGACCCGGATGTCCTCGCTCATCGCCAACACGAGCTTGCGGAAGTTCTCGGCCTGCTTCGAGCGCTCTGAGGTGAGTTCGAGCCGGTTGAGCTTGGTGACACCATCGACGAGGCGGGCGACATCGCGGCCGAAGCCCCTCTCGACATCGGCGAGCGTGGTGCCGGTATCCTCGACGACGTCGTGCAGCAGGGCAGTGACGATGGAATTCGTATCGACCCGGAAGTGGGTAAGGATCGTCGCGACCTCGATCGGGTGAGTGATGTAGGGGTCGCCGTTGTCGCGGGTCTGGCCGGCGTGGGCGGCAGAGGCGAACTCAAGCGCGCGATGGATCAGCGACAGATCAGCGCGCGGGTCGTAGGCGCGGACACGCTCGATCAAGCCAGCCGCAAAACCGGTCGCGCCGTCCGGCATCGACCGTTCACTCCTGGCGGGCGGGGTCGCCCTCGCCGTGGCATCGCCCGCCTCTCATCGGGTCGCTTAGCCGCCCAGTTCGCGGGCGATCGCGGCCTCGATATCCTCCTCGGATGCGCCCTGCTCCTCCGCCGCCTGCTCCTCGGGCGAAATATCTAGGCCAGCAAAGATGTTGCTCTCTGTCGGCAGGAGGTCCTGCACCTCCTCGGACACGGGCTCGGGTTCCGGCAGACGCTGCAAGCTCTTGATCAGGTCGTTGCGCAGCGACTCGAGGTCGATCGTGCCTTCGGCAATCTCACGCAGCGCGACCACGGGGTTCTTGTCGTTGTCGCGATCGACCGTCGGCGCCTCGCCGCGGTGCAAATTGCGCGCCCTTTGCGCGGCGAGCATCACGAGCTCGAACCGGTTCGGCACCTTGAGGATGCAGTCTTCAACCGTTACGCGCGCCATGCGCCACCCTCTTGTCGCATTGCATGAACCCTACCGATTAGACGGCCCAACGCTGTTAGGCAAGTGGTCCGCGATTGCGTGACCGATCTGTGGTCGAGTGGATGGCGTCTTTTGCGCACAACCCGGACCCGCTGTCATTTCATTGTCAAAGGGTTTGCGTCGGGATCGGACGGGTTTAGGCTTTGCCTCCTCGCAACCTGGACTCGGTCCGATAGTTCTCAATCAAAGGGAGCATCAGAGGATGTTCGAAAAATCAGAACGCCTTGCAGTCTTCATCGACGGGGCAAACCTTTACGCAGCGTCTCGCTCCCTTGGTTTCGATGTTGACTATAAGTCGCTTCTCGCATTTTTTCGTCTTCGCTCCTATGTCGTCCGGATGTTCTATTATACCGCTGTGCTCGAGACTGAAGACTATACACCGCTCAAGCCTTTGGTGGACTGGCTCGGCTACAACGGTTACACGGTCGTCACCAAGCCCGCAAAAGAGTTCACCGACGCGACCGGCCGGCGGCGTGTCAAGGGCAACATGGACATCGAACTCGCCATCGACATGCTGGAGATGGCACCGCACGTAAACCATATCGTGTTGTTCTCCGGCGATGGCGACTTCCGACGCCTGATCGAGGCAGTCCAGCGCAAGGGCGTGCGCGTCTCCGTCGTCAGCACGATCAAGACGCAACCCGTACTCATCGCAGACGAACTGCGCCGGCAGGCCGATCAGTTCATCGAGCTTGCCGACATCATGGGCGAGTTCACCCGACGCACTGTGCCTCCGCGGGAACCCGGCGGATCGCGCGAGACCCCGCCTTCCCGTGACACGGAACGGCCAGCCACCCCGGCGCGGCCCTTCGTCGTCGAGACGGTGGGCGCACAGCGCCAAGCGGGCTCGGACGTCACCAGCGTCGAGGCAGCCGCGAAGCCGCCCGGGGAGAATGGCAGCAGCCGGTGAGCCTGCCTCACGCCCCGGCGCGCGACTGCTCTCTCTGCCCTCGCCTGGTCAGCTTCCGGGGAGAAAACCGCGCGCGCGAACCCGGCTGGCACAACGCGCCGGTCCCGTCGTTCGGGCCGCTCGAGGCCCCCCTACTCGTGGTCGGCCTTGCCCCAGGGCTACGCGGGGCGAATCGCACCGGGCGGCCGTTCACCGGCGATTACGCGGGAGACCTCCTCTATCGCACGCTGCTGCGCTTCGGCTTGGCTCGCGGACGCTACGCTGCGCGGCCTGACGACGGGCTTGAACTGACG
The DNA here is from genome assembly GCA_937928775.1 of uncultured Elioraea sp. GTDB lineage: Bacteria > Pseudomonadota > Alphaproteobacteria > Acetobacterales > Acetobacteraceae > Elioraea. The sequence goes on from CALFVI010000015.1 coordinate 24,163, forward strand.
AAAGCGCGGATCTGCAACGCGGTGCGCTGCGTCCCGCCCGAGAACAAGCCAAACCCCGCCGAAATCGCCGCCTGCAATCGGTTCCTGGCCGCAGAACTCGCCGCCATGCCACAGCTGCGCGTGGTGCTCGCCCTGGGTGCGATCGCGCACCAAGCCGTGCTGCGCGCCAAAGGGCTGCGCGTCTCCGCCCTTCCCTTCCGCCACGGTGCGGTGCACGATCTCGGCGGGATCGTGCTTGCCGACAGCTATCATTGCAGCCGCTACAACACCAACACGGGCCGGCTGACCGAAGCCATGTTCGCCGAGGTGATCGAACGCCTCCTGCCGCTCCTTGCCCGAGCCTGACCCGCGATTTCGCCCGGTGACCCCGCCGATCTGGCTGCTCGCGGCGCTCGTTTCGCTGGGGCCGCTCTCCACCGACCTCTACCTGCCTGCCCTGCCGGCGATCGCCGCCGCCTTCGCCACCGACGCCGCCGGCGTGCAGTGGACGCTCTCGGGCTATCTGCTCGGCTTTGCCCCCGCCCAACTGCTCTATGGCCCGTTCGCGGACCGTTTCGGCCGACGCCCCGCGGTGGCGGTGGGCCTCGCCATCTATCTCCTTGCCACCGCAGCCTGCGCCCTTGCTCCCACACTCGCAGCCCTGACCGCGGCGCGCGTGGTGCAGGCGGTCGGCTCCTGCGGCGGCCCTGTGGTCGCGCGCGCTGTGGTGCGCGACACCACCGACCCGCCGCGCGCGGCCGCAGTCTATGCCACCATCGCCGGGCTGATGGCGCTTGCTCCGGCAATCGGGCCTGTGGTCGGTGGGCTCGTGGTCGATGTTGCAGGCTGGCGCGCCGCCTTCTGGCTGCTCGCTCTGGCCGCTCTCGCGGTCGGCCTCGCTGCCGCCGTCCTGCTGCCCGAGACCATCCCCGCGCTCGATCGGACCGCGCTCGACCCGGCGCGCCTGCTCTCGGTTTATGGGCAGCTGCTCCGCCATCGCGGCTTTCTCGCCTACGCCCTGGTGTCCGCCTTCACCTACACGGGATTGTTCTGCTTCATTTCAGGCTCTTCCCATGTGGCGCAGACGGGGCTCGGCCTCGGGCCGCGCGGCTACGGCTTTCTCTTTGCCGCCGCAGTCTGCGGCTACATTGTGGGCAGCGCGATCGCGCGACGGCTTTCACCGCGGCTCGGGGTCGATCGCACGCTTCGGATTGGCGTCGGCTTTTGTGTGGTGTTTGGCTGGTCGGGGCCTCTTGCGCTCGCGCTGTTTGGCTCCACCATCGCCACGGTCACCGCGCCGATGGTGCTCTACATGGCCGCTTTCGCGCTGGCACAGGCCAACGCCCAATCGGGCGCCGTCGCCCCCTTCCCGGACATGGCCGGCCGCGCCTCCGCGCTGGTCGGCTTCCTGCAATGGGGCATCGCTGCGTTCGGCGGCCTTGCCGTGGCCCTTGTGCTGGATTCGCAGGGCTGGGCCATGGCAGTTGGGATCGCGGTCTCGGCGAGCCTCGCAGCGCTGGCGTGGTTCTGGCTTGCCCCTCGTTCAGGCGGAAGGGGCTGAGCGGTCGAGGGCAGCCTCGATGGCGCGGACCACCTCCGGCGAGTCAGGCCGCGTGCTCGCCCCCCAGGACCCGACGACCCGACCCTCGCGATCGATCAGATACGTGTGGAAGTTCCAGCGCGGAGGCGAGGACGAGGCCGCCGCCCAGCGATAGAATGGATGAGCGTCACGGCCCGTCACCTTGCTGATTGCGGCCAGCGGGAAATCGACCCCAAAGCTGACCTCGCAGAACTGCTTCACCGCCGCGTTGCTGTCCTTCTCCTGGCGGAAATCGTTCGATGGCACGCCGATCACCACGAGCCCCCGGTCGCGGTAGCGCGCATGGAGCGCCTGCAGCCCGGCATACTGATTGGTGAAGCCGCAGAACGAGGCGGTGTTGACCACCAGCAGCACCTTGCCGCGCCACTGCGCGAGCGGCATTGGCTCGCCATCGATCGATGTGAAGGTGAAGTCCCAGGCGCGATGGTCGCGGGCGAGCGCGGGGTTGGGGCGGAACGGAGAGAGGGCGACGCCAAGCGCGCCCATCACACCGAACACGCGGCGGACGGGGTCGATCATTTCTTGGCCCTCCTTCAGGCCGGTTAGGCGACGGGTTGGGCGGTCAGCCATAGCGTTCTTCAAGCCAAGGGTCGCCGTGGTTGTGGTAGCCGCGCACTTCCCAGAAGCCGGGCCGATCTTCGGCGGAAAACGTGATCCGGCGCACCCATTTCGCACTCTTCCAGAAGTAGAGTTTGGGGATGACGATGCGAAGGGGTCCGCCGTGGCGGCGATCGAGAGGCTCGCCATTCCAGGAATGGGCCAGCATCACGTCGTCGTCCTCGAACGCCTCGCGCGGCACATTGGTGGTGTAGCCGTCTGACGACTGGAACAGCACGAACCGCGCCTCCGCACGGGGGCGAGCCAGTGCGATCAGGTCTTTCGCCCGCACGCCGCTCCAGCGATTGTCGAAGCGGCTCCAGGCGGTGACGCAGTGGATATCGGAGACATGCTCCGACTGCGGCAGGGCCATCACCCCCGCCCAATCCAAAACCACGGGATTATCTACCAGCCCATCGACAATGAGGCGAAATTGCTCGCGCGAAATGGCGGGCTGCACGCCGAGATCGAGCACCGGCCAGTCCCGCACCAGGCGCTGGCCAGGGGGCAGGCGGTCGACTTCCCTCACCCCGGTGCCGCCGGTGATGAGGCGTTTTTCCTTCGCCCAGGCCTGCTTACGGGCAATGAGCTTGCTCCGAATGAAACCGGGCAGCCCAGCCCCCGACACGTGCTCCGCCATAACTTGTACATGGCCTTAAACCGCGGCCGGGCAAGGGGTCTCTCACGAGGCTGGCTGCATCCAAACAGGATCCGCGTCGACGCCCCCCGCTTGCTGCGCGACGGTCGCACCGCTAGCGATGCTGGTGGCGACTTGGGGCGCCGGGCCCTCTCCCGGCTGAGATGCACCCATTGAACCTGATCGGGGTCATGCCCGCGGAGGGAACGTCGCCGCGGCGAGGCCGCATTTGGCCTGTCGGCCCCTCTGTGCGTCAGCCCCACGGAGGAGGCCGTCATGCAGGTCAACGTCGCACTCGAGTGGTTCCTCAACCCAGACCATCTGCCTTTCCTGGTCGCCGACGAAGACGGGCTGTTCGCCCGCGCCGGCCTCTCGGTGACACTTGTCCCGCCGCATGGGCACTATGACGGGCTCGCCGAGGTCGAAGCGGGACGTATCGCCTTCGCCTGCAACGAACCGCTGCACATGCTGGACGCGCCGCGTCCCGGCCTGCGTGCCCTGGGCTGTTTCTTCGAGACCGAAGGTGGGATAATGCTCACGCCCGAGGGCGAACGCCGTCTCCTCGCTGGCGAGCCGATCCACCTCGCCTCGCCCGTCTCAGCGGAACCGACGAACGCCATCGCCCGCGAAATTCTCCGCCGCCATGTCGAGGCGAAGGGCGGCCGGTTTCGCGCCACGGAGGTGAATATCGCGGAGGCGGGATTTCAGCACCTCGAGAACCTGAGGCGGGGGTTTGACGGAGCGTGGCTCTGCTTTCACAATTTCGAGGTGGTGGGGGCGATCGCCGAAGGCGTGCCGCATATCTTCGTCTCCACTGCTGCGGTGGGCCTGCCGAACTTCTCCGCCCTCGAACTCTTCACCTCACATGCCTTCGCCGCCCGTGAACCCGGCGCCGTCTTTGCCATGCAGGAGGCGCTTACTGAGGCGATCGCGCTGATCCGCCACGACCCGGAGCGCGCAGGCGCCATCTGGCAAAAGCGCTCCGGCGAAAAAGAGAGCCCGTTGCTCCGCGCGATTGTGGCCGACACCGTGCCCCGCTTCATCGCCCCTGTCCGGCCCGACCCTCAGCGCTGGCTGACCTTGTTCGAAACCTTCTCCGACATGGGATTTGCTGCCATCTCGGCTCAAGACTACTACAACCTGTATGCTTGATCTGTATGCTTGATTCGGAGTGCCCGTCGGTCGTCGTCTCGCTGACGAGGGAGTTCTGTACGGCTTGCGAGCGTCATCGAAGCTTCATGCGTTCCTCCCGCTTAGCCAGATATACGGGCTCCGATTTTCGGGAGGCCTGAGGTGAGCGACGGCGAGAGCGCCGAAGGCGTGCGCCTTGTCGGCATTGTGAAGTCGTTCGGCGCCACCCGCGTGCTGGCGGGGCTCGACCTCGCCGTGCGTGCAGGCGAGTTCCTCACCCTGCTCGGCCCCTCTGGCTGCGGCAAATCGACTCTTCTCCGCATCATTGCTGGCCTGGAACGGCAAGACCAGGGAACAGTGGCGATCGCGGGGCGCCCGGTCGACCACCTGCCGCCCGCCGAACGCGACGTGGCAATGGTGTTCCAATCCTACGCCCTCTACCCGCATATGACGGTGGCGGGGAATTTGGCGACCCCGCTCGAGATGCGGCGCCTGAGCCTCTTCGAGCGTCTCCCCGTCATCAGGCACCTCTCGCCGCGCCGGCGGCGGGTGATGCGCGGCATCATGGCGGAGGTGCGCGCGGTGGCCGAAGCGTTGCGCATCGAGGCTTTGCTTGATCGCAAACCGGCGCAGCTTTCCGGCGGGCAGCGCCAGCGCGTCGCCCTCGGCCGCGCCATGGTCCGCCATCCATCGGTGTTCCTGATGGACGAGCCGCTGTCCAACCTCGACGCCGCGCTGCGCGTCGAGGTTCGGCACGAGCTTTCCGACCTCCATGCCCGTCTCGGCACCACCTTCATCTACGTCACGCACGACCAGGTCGAAGCGATGACGATGTCAAGCCGCATTGCGCTGATGGACCAGGGCCGCATCCTGCAGCTCGGCACGCCCGACGAGCTCTACCATCGCCCGGCCTCGCTCGCGGTCGCTCGTTTCATCGGCTCACCCTCGCTCACCGTTCTGGACACGGTGGCAGATGGCGGCGGCGGCGTCCGGCTTGGCGCGCTGCGCCTGCCCTTCGGCCATCGTTTCGCTGCTGGTACTCGCCTCGCCGTCGGAATCCGCCCCGAGGCCTTCGCTCTTCCCCTCGGTCCCGAAGCGGATGGCCCCGCACTCGCCGCACGCCTCGTTCGGGCCGAGAATCTCGGTGCGGAGTGGCACCTGCATGTCAGGCTCGACCTGCCCGAAGAGCCCGCCGCCATCGTGCGGCTCACCGCAGCCGAACACGAGGCCGCGCGCGGCTTAGGGCTGCTCGATGACCCCCTCACTCTGGTCCTGCAGGCCCGCGGCGTCCACCTCTTTGGGCCCGATGGGGTTCGGGTCGAACCCGACCGCGTCCGCACCGTTGTGACGGAGTGAGGGATGGCCTTCGCCGCTGTCTTTCTCCCGCGCGCAGCTCGGTCCGCCTCCCCCGACCGACGCCTCGCTCTCGCCGGTGCCGCCTTCGCCGCGCCTGCGGCCCTGCTGTTGCTTACCATCCTGCTTGCTCCCCTCGTCGTCCTTCTCCTTCTGTCTCTGACGGACTATCGCCTCGGCGCGGTGGCAGTGCGCTGGGTCGGGCTTGCCAACTACGCCGAGATGTTCAGCGATCCTGTATTCCGCCGCGCCATCCGCAACACCTTCCTCTATGTCGCCTTCGTTCTCCCCGCCGGCGTGTTCGGAGCGCTTGCGGTCGCTGCTCTCGTGCATGCGCGCACGCGCACACGCTCGGTCTACGAGGTCATCTACTTCCTGCCCGTTACCTCCACCTTGGTCGCGATGGCGACCGTCTGGCAGTTCCTGCTCCACCCGACGCTCGGTCCGGTGACACCTCTTCTCGCCAGTCTCGGCTTCGGCCGGCTCGATTTGCTGAATGATCCGGATCTCGCTCTCGTCACCCTCGCGGTGATCGGCGTGTGGCAGATGCTCGGCTTCAACATGGTGCTCTTTCTCGCCGGTCTTTCTGCCATCCCGCGCGACCTCTACGAGGCGGCCGCCCTCGATGGCGCGGCGGGCGCGATCGATCGGTTCCTGCGCGTCACCTGGCCCATGCTCGGGCCCACCACGATGTTCGTCACCATCACGACCACCATCTCGGCCTTCAAGGTGTTCGACACCGTGGTCGTGTTAACGCGCGGCGGACCGCTCGGAGCCACCGACACGCTGCTTTACGTGCTCTACCTCGAGGGCTTCCACTATTTCCGCACCGGCTACGCGGCGGCGATGACGGTGATCGTCCTTGCTTTCCTCTGCGCGCTGTCGCTCCTGCAGGCGCGGCTCATCGAACGTCGGGTGCACTACGCATGAGGTGGCGTGCCCTCCTTGCATGGGCCTTGTCGCACCTCATGCTCGCCACGGGGGCGGTGTTGATGCTCGCTCCTTTCGTGTGGATGCTGCTCACCTCCATCCGCCCTGCGGAGGAGGTATTTGGGGCGGTGTTCAACCCGATCCCGTCGCGCTTCGCAGGGGTTGAGAACTACGCGCAGGCGTTGTTCGCGAGCAACGTTCCGCGCGCGATGGTGAATGGGGCGGTGGTTTGCCTCGGCATCCTCGCGGTGCAGCTCGCCACTGCCCTGCCCGCGGCCTACGCGCTGGCTCGGCTTCCTTTCCCAGGCCGGGGCATGCTGTTCGGCCTCGTTCTCTTCGGCCTGACCATCCCAATTCAGGTGCCTGCACTGCCGCTCTACCTCGCTCTCGCCGAAACCGGGCTGCTCGACACCTTCTTCGCCCTGATGTTTCCCTTCTTCCTCACCGTGTTCGGGCTGTTTCTGTTTCGGCAGTTCTTCCGCACCTACCCGGAGGAGATCCTGCAGGCGGCCCGGCTGGATGGGATGGGCGAGTTCGAGATCGTCTGGCGGCTCGCCGTTCCCGCCGCTCTGCCCGCGATTGGTGCTTTCTCCGTCTTCTCCGTGGTCGCGCACTGGAACGATCTCTATTGGCCTCTCATCGTCGTCACCTCGACCGAGCGCGCCACCCCTCCCTTGGGCATCCTTGCGTTCCGCGACGCCGAGACGGGCGGCAACTATGGCGCGCTGATGGCGGGGGCGACTCTGATCACAGCGCCCTTAGTTGTGGCTTTCCTGGTCGCCCGGCGCGGGTTCGTGCGCGGCTTGACCATGACGGGCCTGAAATGATCCTGGGCGGCATCGTGCCGCACCGGCATCCCCAGAGAGGAGAAACGAGCATGTTGACCCGCAAAGACTTCCTGCTCGGCACCGCAGCTGCCGCCGGAGCGCTCGCCGCGCCGGCCGTGCGCGCACAGGCCGCCGTCACCCTGGATGTGCTGCACGCCTACCCGTCCTTCGCCCGCTTCTTCACCCCGGTGGCGGAGGAGTTCATGAAGGCCAATCCGGGCATCCGGGTCAGCTTTCGCCAAATCCTGCCGAACTACGACGAACTCCACCAGGCGCTGCTGCGTGGTGCTCTCACGAACCAGCTGCCGGATGTCGCCTTCTCCGGCTTCAATCGCCTGCCCGAACTTGCCCGCACGCTGAGCGCGCGCAACCAGATCCTTGCCCTGGACACGCTCATCGCCGGCGAGGGCGCGTCTTGGGCGGCGGAGAATTTCAGCCCGCGCATGCTCGCTCTCGGCAAGGTGGATGGGAGGCAGTACGGCATGCCGTTCAACGCCTCCTCGCCCATCGCCTACTACAACCCCGAATTGGTCGCGCGCGCGGGCGGCGACCCCGACCGGTTCCCCGATTCGTGGGAGGGCGTAATCGCGCTCGGTGCCGCCATCAAGCGCGCCGTGCCTCAGGCCATGGGCGTCTCCTACTACATCAACAGCTTCGACTCCGACTGGCTGTGGCAGGCCCTGGTGCAACAGGGTGGCGGCCGCATGCTGTCGGCGGACGGCAAGTCGGTCGCCTTCGGCGGCGAAGCGGGCCTCGCCGCGGTCAGGCTCGCCCGCCGCTTCGTCACGGAATGCGGCATGCAGCTGATCGGAGCAGATCAGAACCGCCAGCAGTTCGCCACCGGCGGCACTGGCATCATCTTCGACAGCCCCGCCCGGCTCGCCGTCATCACCAACCTGGTTGGCGGCCGCTTTCCGCTGCGTACCGCGCCCTTCCCCATCACCGACAAGGTGAACGGCGGTGTCCCCACCGGCGGCAATGCAGCGGTGATCATGGCCAGCGACCCCGCCAAGCGCCGCGCTGCCTGGGAGTACGTGAAGTTCTCGGCAGGTCCCCTCGCGCAGAAGATCGCAGTCGAAATGACCGGCTACCTCCCCGTCAACCTGAAGGCGCTCGCGCCTGAGTTCCTCGGCCGCTTCTACGAGCAGAACCCAAACGCGCGTTCAGCCGCCCTGCAGATGGACCGTTCCCTGCCGTGGGAGGATTACGGCGCAAATGGGCCACGCATCCACCGCGTGCAGCAGGAAATTCTCACCGCCATCATGCGCGGCGATCTCACGCCCGAGGCGGGGCTTGCCCGCATGGTGCGCGAGACGGAGGCGCTGATGCGCACTGCCTGACGGTTTGCGCACCTGGTTGCCAAGCGGAACGGCCGGGACATCCCGGCCGTTCTTGCGTTTCCGGCTCCTCACCCGCAGCCTTGCGCAATGGACGAGGATGAAGCGCTTGGCGCGCTTGCACGTGCGCAGGGGATCGAAACCGAATGGTGGGATTGGCAGGGCCGCAAGCGGCAGGTGTCGCCTGACACGCTGCGGGCCCTGCTGCGGGCGCTTGGTGCCGATCCGTCGCGGCCAAACAAGGCCCTGGCCGCGCGAACCCAGTCGCCAGCGCTGCCGCCTGTGGTGACATCGGTTGCCGGCGAGACGCTTCGGCTTGCTATCCCCGGCGACGCGGATGGAACGATCACTTGGCGCATCGTTCTCGACTCGGGCGAATGCACGACCGCTGTCGCGGAGGCGACGCCGGAGAGGGAAGGGCGCTCAATTTCGATCACCACGCCACCAGTACTTGGCGAAGGCGTGCTTGAGCTTTCTGGCGCGGTTAAAGCCGCCACTCGGCTCGTGCTCTGTCCCGCTACCTGTTTCCTCGGCCCGCTCGAAGGCAAGCGCCTCTGGGGTCTTGCCGTGCAGGTCTACGGGCTGCGTGCGGCGAACGATGGCGGCCTCGGCCATTACGGCGCGCTCGCTGAGGCCGCGCACACAGCCGCACAGACCGGGGCAGATGCATTGATGCTGAGCCCAACCCACGCCCTGTTTGCCGCCGACCCAGCACACTTTAGCCCCTACTCGCCGTCCTCGCGCGCGCAGGCCGACGGCCGTCTCGTCGATCCAGGCGCTCTGCCCGAGGTTGCCGTGCTGGCCGATCTCATCGCCGCGACGGGGCTTGGCGAACAGCTCGCTGCGCTCGAAGCGCTTTCCCTGATCGATTACGCACGCGCCGTGCCGGCACGGCTTACTCTGCTTCGTGTCCTCTTTCAGCGGTTCACCAACGCCTGTCCGCCGGGATCGCCGCTTGCCGAGGACTTCGACGCTTTCGTGCGCGCCGGCGGGGAAGGGCTTCGCCGCCACGCCGTGTTCGAAGCCCTGCACGGGGCCCGCTTCACCGCCGACCCCGCGCAGTGGGATTGGCGCACCTGGCCCTCGTCATTGCGGTCGCCGACCACTCCCGAGGTGGAGCATTTCGCACGCGAACATGCCTGCGAGGTTTCGTTCCACCTCTTCCTGCAATGGCTCGCCGACCGGGGCCTCGCCAAAGCCCAGAGTGCTGCGCGACGAGCGGGCATGCGCATCGGGCTGATCGCGGATCTCGCCGTCGGCCAGCACGCGAGCGGGTCACGCGCCTGGGCGCGTGCTGGTGGCCTGCTCGAAGGGGTAACGATCGGTGCTCCGCCCGATGCGCTCAACCATCAGGGTCAGAGCTGGGGGCTCACCACCTTCGCCCCGACCGCGCTTGTCGCCGCAGGCTACCAGCCTTTCCGCGAGGAGCTGCGAGCCGCGATGCGGCACGCGGGCGGGATCAGGCTCGACCATGTGATGGGTCTGTCGCGCATTTGGTGCATTCCCGATGGCGCAAGGCCGGACGAGGGCGCCTATTTGCGCTTTCCCAAGCGCGACCTGCTCAATCTTCTCGCGCTGGAATCGGTCGCGGCGAGCGCGATCGTCATCGGCGAGGATCTCGGCACGGTGGAGGAGGGCCTGCGCGAGGAACTCGCACGCCGCGGCGTGCTTGGGCTGCGTGTGCTGTTCTTCCAGCGTGACCACACGGGCGCCTTTCTCCCACCCGATCGTTACGATGCGCGCGCAATCGCCATGACGACGACGCACGATCTCGCCACCCTTGCCGGCTGGTGGCGGGGGGCGGACATCGACCTGCGCGCTCCGCTCGGCCTGCTCGGAGAGGAGCGCGATGAGGCGACGGCACGGAGGGAACGGGAGAGCGAGCGCGCTTTCCTCTGGAGCATGCTGAAGGCGCACGCCTCCGGCACAGGCGAGCCGCCGGCTCCTGATGGCGAGCTCGCGCGTCTCGGCATCGCTGCCGCCCGCCTGGTCGGCCGCACGCCTTCTGCGCTTGCTCTGCTGCCGGTGGAGGACGCGATCCTGTCGCCGGATCAGGTGAACCTGCCGGGCACCGTGGCGGAGCACCCGAACTGGCGCCGCCGCCTGCCCGCCCCGCTCGCCGATCTGCTCACGCGCGACCCTGCCGCGTCCATCCTCGCCGCGCTGGCGGCTGAGCGGGACCATTGAGCGCCCTGGAGGGCCGGGTGGGGATCGAACCCACGACCCACGGATTAAAAGTCCGCGGCTCTACCGCTGAGCTACCGGCCCTTCGGCGCGCGTTCTAGGCCAGAACGAGGCGGAGGGGAACTGCGCGCCGCGCGCCAGCTCCTGCTCCGGGCGTTCGAGTCAGCGTACGTCGGCGGCAACACGCATCCGCACGATGCGGTCCGGTTCGCCCATCACCATGCCGCCGCGGTTGGGGTCGCCGCGCTTGATCCGGTCGACATGCTCCATGCCTTCGATCACCCGGCCCCAGATCGTGTATTGGCCATCGAGGTGCGGCGCGGGCGCAAACATGATGAAGAACTGGCTGTTGGCGCTGTTCGGATCGTTCGTGCGCGCCATGCCGACGGTGCCGCGCACAAATCGCGCCTCGCGGGTGAACTCAGCCGGCAGGTTGGGGAGGTCGGAGCCGCCCGTGCCGCGCCCTGTCGGGTCTCCGCCTTGCGCCATGAAGCCTTCGATGACACGGTGGAACGGCGTGCCGTCGTAGAAGCCGCGCCGGGCCAGAGTCTTGACCCGCTCGACATGTTTGGGCGCGAGATCAGGCCTCAGTTCGATCACCACCCTTCCCGAGGAGAGATCCATGAACAGCAGGTTCTCTGGATTGTACGCCGGCGCCTGCGCCTCCGCCCCTGCGGCGGCGCATACTGAGACCGCGCCGATCAGCGTGCGCCTAAGTCCGGTCATCTGGGGTATCCTCCCTCGCTCGCTGCAACGGGGTCACTCGTGCGCCGAACCCGCGCCCATGGCAAGTCTCGCGCCGTCCCCTTCGGATGCCACCCGGGCGTGGATGTGGGCGAGCACGGCAGGCGAGACGAAGGCGCTGACGTCGCCACCGAGCCGCGCGATCTCTTTAACGAACCGGCTGGAGATGAAGTGCACGCCCTCGGACGCCATCAGGAACACGGTATCGATCCCGGGATCGAGGCGAGCGTTCATCCCCGCCATTTGGAACTCGTACTCGAAGTCGGAAACAGCGCGCAGCCCGCGGATGATCATGCGCGCGCCCACTTCGCGCGCGAAGCGAATCAGCAGACAGTCGAAGGGGCGGACGACGATCTCGGTGCCGTTGCGGGCGGCGATCGGTGCGATCTCCTCCTCGAGCATCGCCACCCGTTCCGCGAGGGGGAAGAGCGGCCCCTTACCCGCATTCGCCGCCACCCCGACGACGAGCAAATCGACAAGGCGCGCAGCACGGCCGATGATGTCGAGATGACCGCGTGTCGGCGGATCGAAGGTGCCGGGATAGAGCCCGACATGGCGCGTGCCCATCAGGCGCCTCCCTCCTCTGCATCCTCGATCACGGGAAAGACGGAGACGACATGCTCGTCGTCCTCGATGCGGAAAAGCGTTACGCCCTGGGTGGCGCGGCCAGCGATGCGGATCTCGTCGACGGGAATGCGGATGGTGCGGCCCTTGTCGGTGGCGAGCATAAGCTGATCGCCCGCCCGCACCGGGAAGGCGGCGACTGCGGCCCCGCCGTTCTTCGCGGTCAGGGCGATGCCGGTAATGCCCTGCCCGCCCCGGCCCGTGATCCGATACTCGTAGGCCGAACTTCGCTTGCCGTAGCCGCCCGCGGTGACGGTCAGCACGAACTCCTCCTCCCGCTCGAGCTCCGCATAGCGTTCCGGCGACAGCACGATCTCTGCCGCCGGCTCGGCCTCCTCCTCCGCGGCGGCCGCTTCGTCGGCGTCGGTCCCGCGCCGTTTCGCATTTGCAATCCTCAGATAGGCAGCGCGCTCCTCGGCCGAGGCCGCGACGTGACGCAGCACGGAGAGGCTGATCACCTCGTCTCCCTCGGTGAGCCTGATCCCCCGCACCCCGGTCGAGGTACGACCTGAGAAGACGCGGAGCTCGTCGGCGACAGGAAAGCGAATGGCACGGCCCTGACGGGTGACGAGCAGCACGTCATCGCCCTCGCGCACAGCCTGCACGCCGATCAGACGCTCCTTGCCCTCGAGCTTCATCGCGATCAGGCCTGAGGCACGCACGTTGCGGAAATCCGACAAGCGATTGCGCCGCACATTGCCGGCGGAGGTGGCAAACACCGCATAGAGCTTGTCCCAAAGGGTCTCGTCCGCCGGCAGTGGCAGCACGGCGGTGATCGTCTCGTCCGCAGCGAGCCCGCCGAGCAGCTGGCGGATGTTGCGCCCCTTCGCCTGCGGTACGGCTTCAGGCAAACGCCACACCTTGAGGCGGTAGGCCATGCCGCGTGAGGTGAAGAACAGCACCTCGTCATGCGTGTTGGCGACGAAGATCCGGGTGACCGCATCCTCTTCGCGCGTGGCCATGCCGCTTCGGCCCTTGCCGCCGCGGCGCTGTTCGCGGAAGGCGGAGAGGGGGACTCGCTTGATGAAGCCCTCGCGGGTGAGGGTGACCACCATCTGCGCGGATTCGATCAGGCTCTCGTCATCGAGTTCGACCTCCGCCTCCTCGATGGTGGTGCGGCGGGCGGAGGCGTGGGCGGCGCGGATGGCAAGCAGGTCCTCGCGGATGGCGGCAAGACGCGCGGAGCGCGAGGAGAGCAGGCCCAAGAGGCGCTCGATCTCGGCGCCGAGGCCCTTGAGTTCCTCGGCGATCTTGTCGCGTTCGAGCCCGGTCAGCCTCTGCAGGCGAAGGTCGAGAATGGCGCGGGCCTGCGCCTCGGTGAGGCGAATGGTGCCGTCAGGGCCGAGCGCGTTGGCGGGGTCATCGACGAGGGCGACCAAGGGCGCGAGATCGGCGCCCGGCCAGGCGCGGCCCATCAGCGCCTCGCGCGCCTCCTGGGCGTCCTTGGCCGCCCGGATGAGCGCGATCACCTCGTCGATGTTGGCGACCGCCACCGCGAGCCCAATCAGCGCGTGCGCACGCTCGCGCGCCTTGGCCAGCTGATGCCGGCTGCGGCGGATCAGCACCTCGTCACGGAAGGCGAGGAAGGCTTCGAGGATCGCCTTCAGTCCCATCTGCTCAGGTCGCCCGCCGGCGAGGGCGAGCATCTGCACTGGAAACGAGGTCTGCAGCCGGGTGAAGCGATAGAGCTGGTTGAGCACGATCTCGGCGTTCGCCTCGCGTCGCACCTCGATCACCACGCGCACGCCCTCGCGGTCGGATTCGTCGCGGATGTCACTGATGCCCTCGATCCTCTTCTCGCGTACAAGGTCGGCGATCTGGGCGAGGAGGTCGGCCTTGTTCACCTGGTAGGGGATTTCGGTGATGATGATTGCCTCGCGCTCGCGCTTGATGTTCTCGATGTGGGCGCGGGCGCGCACGGTCAGGGAGCCGCGCCCCGTCTCGTAAGCGGAACGGATGGCGTTGCGGCCGAGGATGATGCCGCCGGTGGGGAAATCGGGCCCCGGTAGCCGTTCCATCAGAGCATCGAGCGAGACGGCCGGGTTGTCGATCAGCAACAGGGTGGCGTCGATCACTTCGGCGAGGTTGTGGGTGGGGATCGAGGTCGCCATGCCGACCGCGATGCCGTTTGCGCCGTTGACGAGCAGGTTGGGAAAGGCAGCTGGCAGGACGCGCGGCTCTTTGGCGCTCTCGTCGTAGTTGGGTTGGAAATCGACGGTGTCCTCGTCGATGCCGTCGAGCAGGAGGAGAGCGGCGGGAGCGAGGCGCACCTCGGTGTAGCGCATGGCGGCGGGAGGATCGCCGTCCATCGAGCCGAAATTGCCCTGCCCGTCGATCAGCGGAAGGCGCATGGCGAAGGGCTGCGCCATCCGCACCATCGCGTCGTAGATCGCAGCGTCGCCGTGCGGATGGTACTTGCCCATCACATCGCCCACCACGCGGGCGGACTTTCGGTGCGGCTTGTCGGGCCCGTAGCCCGCCTCATACATGGCGAACAGGATGCGGCGATGCACAGGTTTCAAGCCGTCGCGCACATCGGGCAGGGCGCGCGCGACGATGACGCTCATCGCATAGTCGAGGTAGGAGCGGCGCATCTCCTCCTCGAGCAAGACGGGCTTGATCGCGTCGCCGCGCTGGGTCTCGGTCTCGTTCGTCACCTGGCGTTTTCCGTCTTCGCGCGGAGGAAGTTAGCCGATCGTTATGGTGCACCGCAACAAAAGTCAGGACTCGGGGATGCCCGCCTCGCGCAGACCGCGGGCGTAGAGGGCTCGGTCGTCCTCGCGCATGAAGGGAGCGGAGGCAAGGAATCGTTCGACCGAAAAACCTGGCTCGATGGCGAGCAAGCGCTCTGCTGCCGCTTCTGCCTCCGGCTTGCGGCCGGCCAGGGCGAGTGCCGCCACATAGGGCTTCCAGGCTGCGGACAGGCCGGGATGGACTTCGGTCAACTGGCGCCCGAGTTCGATCGCCTGCTCATATCGGCCGGAGAGCAGGTAGGCGATCTCGAGCGCGACGTCGAAGAAGAAGGCATGCGGGTCAAGCGGTGAGAGGCGACGATAGCGGAGGATGCGGCGCAGCGCCTCCTCCTGGTCGCCGGCATAGGCGTAGGCGACACCAGAGAGCGCCCAGGCCATCGGAAGATTGGGGTTGAGGCTGATCGCGCGCTCGTGCAGAGCCAGGGCTTCATCGAGCCGTCGGTGCAGGTAGGCGCGCACATGGCCTGCAATGGCGAAGGCGCGAGCATCCTGCGGGTCGAGCAAAATCGCGCGTTCCGCAAGGCGGCCGGCGCGTGCCATCGCGTCCGCCTGGTCTGGCGCCCAGCCCTGTCCGACATAGAAAATGTGCCAGTAGGCATACCAGGCATGCGCCGCGGCGTCGTCCGGTTCACGGGCGATCGCCTCTTCCAGCATTTCTCCGGCCTTGAGAAAGCTCTCCTTCTCGAGGCGGTAGATGGCCGGAATGGCGGAGAGAACGAGGGCATAGGCCGAGGCATCACGGCCGGGCGCAACGGCGGCGCGGCGGGCCTCGATGAGGAGGATTTCGGGGTCGATGCGGGCGACCACCGCGGCGGCGATCTCGTCCTGCAGGGCGAGGAGGTCGGCGGCGGGCTGGTCGAAGCGCTGCGCCCACACCACCTCGCCGCCGGCCTTTAGGTCGAGCAGACGCAAGGAGACGCGGACGCGCACCTCGTCGCGCTGGACCGTGCCGGTGAGGAGGAAGTCGAGGTCGAGCGCGGCGCGCAGCGCCTCAAGATCCGAGGCCGTTTCGCCATGGCGGGCGAGCGAGGCGGAGGAGACGACAGCGATCCACCGGAAGCGGGCGAGCGCGGTGGTGATCTCCTCTGCGAGCCCGATGGCGAAGTCGGCCTCGGCGGCGTTGCCCAGGGCGCGCAGGGGAGCGACACCGAGTCGGGCTCCGCGCATCACGGATCGCTTGGACTGCACCCTGACCTCGGCGGAGGGCTGGGCGCGGCGGTCTGGGTCGGTGCCGAGGCGCAGGCTTTCGGCGAGCGCCAGGGTTTCTGCCGAGGGGGTGGCCTTGAGCAGACGAGCGAGAGCGCTGCGGCAGGATTCGAAGGCTTCCAGGGCACGGCTTCGCTCGCCGCGCGCGGCATACCCCTCCATCAACACCCGCCACGCGCCTTCGTGTGCCTCATCGAGAGACACAAGCCGGCGGGCGGTCTCAAGCCGCTGCTCCGGATCGGTAACAGTGTCGAGCAGACGTTCTATCGCGGAGCGCACGCGGTCGCGAAAGGCGCGGCGTTCTACGGCGAGCCAGGCGTCCATCGCCGGATCCAGCCCCTCGAGCCCCTCAAGCAGCGTGCCGTCGAGAAGATCGAGAAACGCGGCCGACATCGGTTCGCTGCGGACGACTTGCAGGGCATCGACCCAGACCGCATCCGCATCCAGCCACACCTTGTCGCGATCGGCGTGCAGAAGCGCCGGGCCGCAGGGGGTGAGCGCGAGCGACAGTTCGTGCAACGCCTGCCTGAGCGAGGCCCGCGCCTGTTCGCGCTCGCGGGTGGACCACAAGAGGCTGGAGAGTTTTTGCCGCGGCACGGGATGCGGCGCAGCAAGGCCCAGGATTGCCAGCACAGCCCTGGTCTTGCGCACCCGGGGCAAAACCCGTTCGCTCGACACGCTCCATGCGTCCATGACGCCAATCAGCTTCAGGCGAAGCCGCAGGGCCGACGAGGTGGGCAGATCACCCACACGGATGTCTGGCATCGAAGCGGGAAGCGTGATCATGATGCGCCACGAACTGACGTTAACCGAGCCTGAAGGATTTGCACCATCTTATCCAGGGCATGCAGACGATCGCTTGCACGCCAAGGACCGAGGGGGAGCGGATGGTTGACGCTGCACGCGCGGCACACCTGCTGGCCCGGGCGGCGGCGTTGCCTCGCAGCTCGCTTCTGTCGTGCCTAGGACAAAACTCTTGCAATAGGCCAAATATCCTAATACAGTTTGGCAACCCGGCGGGAAAGACTGCCCCGCTGGCCTGCCGCCTCCGCCCGAGCCGACCGCCCCTCACGCCGTCGGCGCCTGGAACAAAGCAGGAACACGCAGTCGAGAGACGAACGAAGGAGATCACCATGACCACCGCCCTCACCGCCTCTCCGACGCAGGACTCCCGCACGGTCCGCCTCGGAGGCATGGCCCCGGCGCTCAAGCCCATCGCAGATGCAGGCTCCGTCCGCCTCGGAGGCATGGCCCCTGCGCTCAAGCCCATCGCAGATGCAGGCTCCGTCCGCCTCGGCGGCATGGCCCCGGCGCTCAAGCCCATCGCAGATGCCGGCTCCGTCCGCCTCGGCGGCATGGCCCCGGCGCTGAAGCCCATCGCAGATGCAGGCTCCGTCCGCCTCGGCGGCATGGCCCCGGCGCTCCGCCGCGCTGCCTGATCCTTCAGACAGCCGCCTTGAAACAGCCCCGCCCGCAAAGCGCGGGCGGGGTCCTCGGACACGACACGATCGGCGGCCGCGCGGCGTTGATACCACGGCCATGCTCACATCACTGCGGACAGCAGGCTGCGTGCAGTCTCGGCGGAGGGCGTTTGGCGTGGCCGCAAACGACCTTCCCCTCTCGGCCCTATTCGACGACGCAGCGGCGACCTTCAGCAGAAGCGTTCGACACTGCGCTCATCGTTCTCAGCCCCTCTGAGGTTCGGTCTGATCCTCACCTTTTCACGTCAGGGCCGATGGTCCGCGCCGGCCTCGGTCGCGGCGGGTGTGATCGGAACGAAGGAGGCGTGTGCGCGTCGGCGGTATCTAGAGGCGACGCGGACCGCTCCCCACCGCAACCGAACATGATCTCGACGCGCAGGCGTTGCAGATACATTCTGCGCCGTGGCGAGTGCCGCGCTCTTCTTCGCCAGGAAGCAGAACAAGCGGCCGTCTCTGTACCCCCTGGAGGACCTGGCGGTCTCCGTCGCAGACACCGTGCAGGTCAAAATTCAGCCCGTTCCTGAAATTCTGTGATGGTGCACAGCGGCCCCCTGTGCGCAGACGCGCCGCTGACGACGATGCTCCTCGAGATGGGCAGCATCGAGGACGCGCCGCACGAATTCGCTCCATTCGACTAGCACATCGAGGAAGATGCACGAGCACGCGCGCGCGGATCCAGGGGACGAGACATTCGCACAGCGACGTCTGTCGACCGCACGCGGAAGAGAAAACCACGCAAACCGAAGCCCCGCCTTGAGATTGAAAAAGGCCCACCGACGGCACGCACTGATCCTTCACCCGCGGGATGCCGCGTCAGCCGAATGCACAGTCAGCTCCCTTCGTCCCGCTCCGCCAGTTCGACGGCCGCGGAAGGTTTCGCACGTTGGGAGATCCGGTCGTGGCGAGGGTTCTCCCGAGAACGAGACGTGGGCGCAGCAAGCCCGCTTGGGCGGGCGAAAGCAGGACCCAGACAGGAGCAGCCCCCTGTCGCTTCGGGCGGTCGACTCGGATTGAGGATTTGGCGGCTGTGACCGCACGGGTCTTGCGCTCGTGCAAGCCGCTGTGACTGTCCATGGTGTTCTGGACTCAAAACGAGACGATGCAGCGCTGCAGGACGCGGATAGCGTCTTGCCCGAGCCTCCCCGCGGGCGCTGCCGCACGTGACGGTCTTCACGCAAGCCTTGCAGCGCCGTTCCTCTGAGGATCGCAGACGCACGTGCTTCAGGCGGCGAGGTTCAGCGCGATGGCGAAGTCCATTGTCTCGCCACCGGTGCAGGCGGAGCCGTATCGGCGCGGGAAGAGACAGGCTTCGGGGCGCTTTGGGCACGACATGCCCTGCCCTGGAGTCGTGCATCAGGTCGCGGATCATCCTGCCGAACACGTCGCCGCCTGAGGTGCCGAGGGAAAGCCATCACCCCGCGGTCAGGGGCGTCGCGAGCGAAGGCGACGCAGACACCCTCGCGGCGCCAGCAGGGGATGTCGAAGCGGTCCGACGAGCGGGGCCGGCTCGATGCTGCGGCGACGACGGTGCCTTCGTACGCGCGGATGATGTCCGGTTCGAGCAGGACTCTCGACAGGCATGAAGCCTGACGTAGGACGCGAAAGCCGCGGTTGTGATTGTGCTGTGGCTTGCACGGGCTCCAGCCGTTGCTGCCCTCTAGCGCCGCGACGGGGCCATGGCTGGACGTCAAGCGCGCCTCAGTGACGGCATGGATCTCGGCCAGCACAGCCTTGTCGTCGGCGTAACGATGTGGGTCGCGACACGGCTGTTTGGCACCACCTTCTGGTCAGTTCTGACCGCCGCCTGCCCATCCTCGTTCCCGCGCCAAGCCGGCGGCGCCACCACCCGAGCCGGACGCCCTGCATCCGCGCGCTGGCAGAGCCTGCGATGCCGGGCGGCATGGGCTGCTCGACCAGTCGCACAAGGTCCTCGGCCATGTCGCGGCGACGGCGGCGAATGCCGCTGCGGGCATCACCACGTTCGCCGAGCGGCGATACAAACAGGGGCCCAGAGCTGCACTTGGGCCCTCATGCCCATGCTGCACCTTAGCCTGATGGATCGCCGCCTCACGAACGTTCCGGAGATCTTCCGGCCGCGTCCCGAACACCGAGGCGAAAGCGTAGCGCGAGGTCTCTGCCGTGCGCCAGACGCTGCCGCCTCGCTACCCTACCCGTTTGCGAGGCCTGACCCCGACGTTCGCGAGCCGTCGCGCTGTCGAGGCGACCGTCGGGGACTGAACGTCGCCGCGCTTTCATCAGGCGAGAGCGTAAGCCGAACGCGCCCCGTCGACTGGCACAAACCGCGTACTGACGCCTAGAACCGTCTCGGCCCCACCGAGATACAGCACGCCATCCTTGGCGAGGACAGCGGCAATGTTGTCGAGCACACGCGCCTTGGTCGGTGCATCGAAGTAGATGAGAACGTTGCGCACCAGAACGACATCGAAGCGTCCGAGCGGAGTCGGTGGATGGAGCAAGTTCCACTCACGGAACGAGACCATTGAGCGGACATCCTCCTTCAGAACCCACTCACTACCATCCTTTTGGAAATACTTCATCAACAGCGCAATTGGGAGGCCGCGTTGTACCTCGAATTGTGAGAAGCGGCCCGCTGCGGCGCGCCGCAGCACATCGCGAGACAGATCGGTGGCAAGGATCTCGACACGGCAGCCACCGAGGGCTGGGGCGATTTCCTTGGCGGTCATCGCCACCGAATAAGGCTCCTGGCCGGTGCTGCACGCCGCCGACCACACTCGGATGGTGCCGCGCGGCCCACGCGCCGCGGCAAGCCGCGGCAGTACCTCGTTACGAAGATGCTCGAACGGCTTGCCATCCCGAAAAAACAGCGTCTCGTTGGTCGTCATCAGCTCGACCACCTCGTCGGCAATCGGCCCCGACAAAGCGGACTTGACCTTTGCAACGAGTGCGTTCAGGTCGGCACACCCTTCCCGGCGCATCAGCGGGGCGAGCCTTGTTTCGACCAAGTACATTTTGTCAGGCGTCAGCACGATGCCTGAGCGATTCTGCAAAAATTCAGCAAGGGCGCTGAAGGAAGCGGCGTTCATGCTGTCCCCGCTGCCCCAGAGCAAAGTGCCAGGATCCTCTCACCCATGCGATCGATCGGCAGCACTGCTGAAGCCAGCTCAGCCTGGACAACCGCGCCGGGCATGCCCCACACGACAGAGGTTGCCTCGTCTTGAGCCACAACCAAACCGCCCTTCGCCACGATCTCGCGGGCACCGGCGAGGCCATCCTGACCCATGCCCGTTAGCATGGCCACAATGGCTCGACCACCGTAGACTTCAGCAACCGAGCGGAGCATCGGGTCAACAGCAGGTCGGCAGAAATTCTCCGGCGCTGCGCGGGACAGCGTGATCCTCGGTGCTGTCCGATCGCCTGTCACCAGCATGTGGCGGTCACCCGGCGCAAGGTAGATCCGCCCACGTTCGACGGACTCACCCTCGCGTGCCTCTCGGCACGGCAGACACCCGAGCTTTGTAATGTGGTCTGCCAAGATGGACAGGAATGTCGCTGGCATGTGCTGGGTAATGAGGACAGGGAGGGGAAAGCCTGAACCCAGATCGCGCACCAAGCGGAACAGGGCCTGCGGACCTCCTGTCGATGCGCCGATGGCAAGGATTTCTGGTCGCGCCGCTACAGTAGGCATGTGCCGAGGCATCGGCCTGACCGCCGCTGCGGGAACCGAACTCCTCGCGGCGAAGCGGCGGCGAACGGTCATGCCGAGTGCCTTCACCTTGCCAATCAGTTCCTGCCGAAATCCTTCCGCTGCCGCAATGCCGGCCACCGCGGTTGGCTTCGGGACGTAGTCTGCCGCGCCCAACTGCAGTGCACGCAAGGTCACCTCGGCGCCGCGCGTGGTTAGGGTAGAGGCCATCACCACCTGCAGCCTAGGCTCGACCCGCAACAGCTCGGGCAGAGCTGTCAGTCCATCCATCACCGGCATTTCGATGTCGAGCACCACCACGTCAGGCCGCAAACGCGCTACCGCCGCGATGGCATCACGGCCATTGGCCGCCGTACCAACGACCGCGATCGACTGATCGGTCTCGAGCAGCCGCACGATGAGCCCACGGATCACCGCGCTGTCATCGCAGACGAGTACCTTAATTCGCGGCTGGCCAGACGAGACCAACGCCGTCTCAGGTACATAAGCTGTCACAGCAGACCGACCTGCGAGAACTTGGACTCGATGATTTCCGCATCGAATGGCTTCATGATGTACTCGTTCGCCCCTCCCTCGACGGCCCGCGCGATCGACTCAAGTTCGCTTTCCGTCGTGCAGAACACAACGCGCGGTTCATCCCGCCCGAACTCTGCCCTTAGCGCATACAAGAACTCGATGCCGTTCATCACGGGCATGTTCCAGTCAAGCAGTATGCCGTCAGGCAACTTGCTGCGGCAAAAGGCGAGCGCCTCAGCCCCATTTTCCGCCTCGTCAACGGCAAACCCCAAGCCTTCCAGGATGCGGCGCGCCACCTTGCGTACGATGCGACTATCGTCCACCACAAGAACGGTTTTCATTGTTGCCTCTGTCAGCGAGAGCGCCGGTCAGATCGCCAGGATTGCAGCAACATCTAGAACCACGACCAGCTGACCGGACAGGCGAAACACGCCCCTCGACAACGCACGCCACTTCGCCTCAAGCGTTGGCGGGTTGTCCTCCCAAAGTTCGGGGTTGAGGTAAAGGACTTCCCCGACCTGATCGACGAGAAGGCTGTAGAGCTCGCCCTGATGTTCCACCACCACGCTCATGGCGTTTCGCCAATCCGACCGATCCAAACCGAGCCGGGAATGCAAATCGATCGCGGTGACGATGCGACCGCGGAGATTGAGACTGCCCGCAACCTCACGCGGCGCAAGCGGGATCCGGGTGATCATCTGCGGGCCCAGCACATCGCGTACGACCAGTACGGGGATGCCGCAGAGTTGCCCGCCAAGGGTCAGCGTGACAAAAACGTCGCGCGTGTCGTCCGAGACGGCCGTCGATCGCGGCGCCGTGCTGGATGCAGCGGGCCTTTGCCTGCTAAGCTCGAGGGTTGCCATCTCAGTGCGCCTCCACAGCCGTTTGCGCGGCGAGCGCCTGGCCGATGCCGGCGATGAGCGCTTCGCGATCAAACTTGGCGATATAGTCGGTGAAACCGGCCTCGCGACCGCGCGCAAGATCGGCCTCGGAAACACGACCGGTCAGCGCAATGAGCGGCAGATGAGCCCAAGCCGGCGAGCCGCGTACGGCACGAGCGAAGGCGAAGCCGTCGAGCCCGGGCATCTCGATGTCAGAGATCACGGCATCGAACATGCGGCCTTGGTCGCGCAAGCGGAGGGCGGCCTCTGCCGTCTCCACCGTTGTCACCTCGTAGCCAGCGGCCGTGAGCACCGGCGCCACCATCTGGCGGAAAAAGGCGCTGTCGTCGACCACCAGCAGGCGCGGTCGACGATCCGCCTCGTTCGCGGCGCCATGGCGGAACCAATCGTCGAAGGCAAGCCGCAACCAGTAGGCGGTGTCGATTACTTCGGTCGCGCGGCCGGCAATCACAGCACTGCCGATGATACCCGGTCGATCCGACAGCAACTGGACATCGATCCGGTCCTCGACCACATCCAGGATCTCATCGACGGCAAGCCCGACACTGCGGCCGCGATCGCTGAAGACAAGGACCGGACGTCGGCCAAAGCCCGTATCGTCAAGGCTGCCACTCAGCGGAACAAGCGGCATCAATTGGCCGCGGTACTGCACCAGGAGGCGATCGCCGGACCGTTCGATGCGGTCGTTCTCAATCTCTTCGAGCCGAGCCACCAAGCCGAGCGGCACGGCCTTCGGTTCCGTCCCTCCCGCCCGGAAGAGAAGCAGGGTGGTGCTTCCGCCCTCGGTGCTTCCCTCGCTGCGCGCTTCGGCGACCGCCGTCCGCTCGGCCGAGCCGGTCGCGGCCAGGCCGACCGCACGTGCAATGCCGTTGGGATCGAGAATCATAATCACGCTACCGTCGCCAAGAATCGTGTTGCCCGAGAAGAGGGTGATGTCGCGCAGGATGGGGGCAACCGGCTTGACGACGATCTCCTCGGTGTCGAACACGCGATCGACGATGAGGCCGAAGCTCTGCGCCCCGACCTTGGTGACAACGACAAAGGCTTCGGACTCGAAGACATCCGCCGCGCTGTCGAGGTGAAGCAGGGCAGAGAGTCGGACGAGCGGAAGCAAGCTGTCACGCAGCCGTAGCACCGGAGTGCGATCGATCCGTTCGATCCGCGTCTCGGAACGGCCGCCTGCGCGCACGAGCTCGACCACGCTGATCTGCGGGATGGCGAACCGTTCACCCGCTGCCTCGACGATCAACGCAGAGACGATGGCCAGCGTCAGCGGGATTTTGATGGTGATGGTCGTGCCCACACCCTCGCGGCTGCGCAGATCGATGGTGCCGCCGATCTTTTCGATGTTCGTCTTCACCACGTCCATGCCGACGCCGCGCCCGGAGACGGCGGTGACTTGCGCTGCCGTGGAGAAGCCGGGACGAAAAATGAACTGCTGGATCGCCTGTTCTGATAGCGCAGCGACCTCAGCCTCCGTGGCGAGACCAAGGGCCACTGCCTTTTCCGCAATCCGGCGCGTGTTCAGACCGCGACCATCGTCGCTGACCTCAATGATGATGTGTCCGCCTTCGTGATACGCGTTGAGGGTGATGCGGCCGGTCTCCGGCTTTCCCGCCGCCCGCCGCTCCTCCGGCTTCTCGAGCCCGTGATCGGCGGAGTTGCGTACCATATGAGTGAGCGGATCCTTGATGAACTCGAGCACTTGCCGGTCGAGCTCGGTATCGGCGCCGAGCATGACGAGCTCAATCTTTTTGCCGGTCTCCCGCGCGAGGTCACGCACCAGCCGCGGCAGCTTGTTCCACGCATTGCCGATTGGCTGCATGCGTGTCTTCATCACGCCTTCCTGCAGGTCGGAGGTGATGTGGGAGAGCCGCTGCAGGGGAACAGCGAAGGGGCTGTTCTCTTGCAGACGCGCGAGTTGCAGGAGTTGGTTGCGGGCGAGGACAAGTTCCGAAACAAGCGTCATGAGATGTTCGAGAACCTCGACCGAAACCCGGATCGTCTGCGCTGCGACGGCACTCTCCGCCGTCGGGGCCGACTCGCTGGCCGCGACCTGCTCACCGGCTTGGGCTGCCTCACCCTTGGGCTGGGCTTGCTCCATCCGTTCCGATAGCGTAGCTGATGCCCCTGTCCTCGACCCGCGTGCCGGGGCAGGCTCCTCCGGCAAAGGCTCCGGCACCGGTGTAGCAGCCTGCGAATCCTGGCCCGTCTCCGCCGTCGCTGGCCCCCGCCCCTCCATCACCGCATTGAGGTCGGCGATGAGCGCGCTGTCGTCCCCCAGAGGTTCGGCCTCCGTCGCCTCCAGCCCAGCGAGGATCAGCTTGATCCGGTCGATCGCGGCCAGCACAACCGTGATGGCTTCCGGGGTTGGAACTAAAGTACCGTCCCGAAAGCGGCCCAGCACGTTCTCCGCCGCATGAGCGACTTTCTCAAGCCGCGTCAGACCAAGGAAGCCGCATGTGCCCTTGATCGTGTGCACAAGGCGGAAGATCAGCGCCAAGGTTGCCTGGTCGTCGGGCGCGCGCTCAAGCCGCACGAGCGCGGTGTCGAGCTCGGACAAGCTTTCGGCCGTCTCGGTCAGAAAATCGGCAAGCAGGTCATCCATTGCGCCACTCCGTCCTTGGCACGACACGGAGCATGAACGCCGGAGACCCAAAAAATCGTAAATCAGTCGAGCCTCAGGGCATGCGGGGAGGCTGCAGCAGAAGAAGGGGTGGGCCGCCCCCCCCCATGAGCAGACGCAACGTGACGGCTGACCGTTGCGCCAGCAGGGCGAGCATCGGCACGGCGATCCGCCGCGGCTCGACCACAGCGAGCGGATCGCCACCGGCCGCGACGGTGGCAAGGCCGGGGGGCCAGTCGGCGCCCTCCCCGAACAGGCCGAGAGCGATCTCCCCTCCCGTCGCCCCCGCACACACGACGCTGCCGCCCCGTGGCAGGCTTTCCGCCGCGACCAGCAGCGCATTGAGGACAATGCGATCGTAGCCCTGGAAGGCCCAGTCGCTGACCTCGAGACGGGACGTGTCGATCGCCACTGGCGGCGGACCAACCCCCTCGGACACAAGCTTCACCACCGCCTCCGGCGCGAGCGGCGCCCCGCCTCGGCCCCAGGCGGCGCGCAACAGCGCGAGCCGACCGCGCAGCCGGCGCACAGCCTCGCCAATCAGGGCCGTCGCCTCAGTCCGCAAGGCCTCCTCTTCGGCCCCAAGCAACTCGCTGGCTGCAGTCAGAGCCTGCAGCGAGCCGCCGATGTCGTGGGCAAGGCGCGACGCCAGCGCCTCGCCCAGGGACAGTCCGAGTTCCGCCGCCGTCCCGCTCACCGCAGCCGGCCGAAGGCCGAGGCAGTCGCAGCCAGCCGAGAGCGCAGGTCGGGTGGGTCGGCAGAGGCCGTGATCATCCGATCGTTGGTTCCCCTCGATCGACCGCCCCGACGCGACCAGCTTCGCGGCCGACCGGTGCGGACGCCGGCGGGACGAGACGATGACACCACGGCATTTTCCCAGCTGCGATCGCCCTGTCCAGGCCTTGCCCCGGCCACTCATTGGACAGTCGGCCAGCTGCATCCTATGCTGTCGGCCATGGATTGACGCCAGGGGGCAAACATGCGGGATCCATTCGGCCGCGAGATCACCTACCTTCGGATGTCCGTCACCGACCGCTGCGACCTTCGCTGCGTGTACTGCATGGCGGAGGAGATGACCTTCCTGCCGAAGGCCGAACTCCTCACCCTCGAGGAGCTCGAGCGGGTGGCTGCGGCCTTCATCCGCCTTGGTGTGCGCAAGATCAGGCTGACCGGTGGAGAGCCGCTGGTGCGGCGCAACGTGATGAGCCTGGTGAACGCCCTCGGATCCCGGCTCGGCCCTGGCGGTCTCGCCGAACTCACCCTGACCACCAACGGCACCCAGCTCGCGCGCCATGCCGAAGCTCTGTTCGCGGCCGGGGTGCGACGGATCAACGTCAGCCTTGACACGCTCGACCCCGACCGCTTCGCTGCCATCACCCGCTGGGGCAAGCTCGACAAAACGCTCGAGGGCATCTTCGCCGCCAAAGCAGCGGGGCTTGCGATCAAGATCAATACCGTGGCGCTAAAAGGCACGAACGAGGACGAGTTCGACCGCCTGATCGCCTGGTGCGGGGAGCATGGGTTCGACCTCTGTCTGATCGAGACCATGCCGATGGGCGAGATCGACCAAGATCGCACCGATCAATATCTCCCCCTCTCGATCGTGCGCGCCCGCCTCTCCCGGACGTGGACTCTCGAGGACACGGACTATCGCACAGGCGGCCCCGCCCGCTACGTCGTCGTGAAGGAAACCGGGCGTCGGCTCGGCTTTATCACGCCGATGACGCACAATTTCTGCGAGAGCTGCAATCGCGTTCGCCTCACCTGCACGGGCACGTTGTACATGTGTCTGGGCCAGGATGATGCTGCCGACCTGCGCGCGCCGCTGCGGGCCTCACGCGACGATGCCATGCTTGAGGCGGCGATTCGCGAGGCGATCAGCCGCAAGCCGCGCGGTCATGATTTCGTCATCGATCGCCGCCGCAACCGCCCCGCTGTCGCCCGGCATATGAGCGTCACCGGCGGCTGACGGCATCGCGGCGTCGGCCGGCGAAAACCGGCGAGAACCGGCGAGCGACCGATGCGCGTGACCGTCGTGCAGATGAACCCCTCCGCCGACAAGGCGGCAAACCTCGCCGCAGCCGATCGGCTCGTCTCGGCCGCCGTGGCAGAAGATCGGCCCGACCTGGTCGTGCTGCCCGAGATGTGGACCTGCCTCGGCGGTGACCACAACACCAAGCGCGCCGCGGCGGAACGATTGCCGGCCCCCGGTGGCGCGGTCCGAGGCGGGGACGCAGGCGGAAAAGCCTATGCGTTGATGCGAGACCTCGCCCAGCGTCATCGCATCGTCTTGCATGGCGGCTCGATCGCCGAAGACGGTGGTGATCGCCTCTACAACACCACCATCGTGTTTGGCCCTGAGGGCGAGGAACGCGCGCGCTACCGCAAGATCCACCTGTTCGACATCACCGCCCCCGACGGCACCGGCTATCGAGAGAGTGCTACCTTCGGACGGGGAACGGAGGTCGTCACCTATCGCGCGGGCAACACCACCATCGGTTGCACCATCTGCTACGATCTTCGCTTTGGCGAACTCTATCTCGCGCTGCGCCGCGCGGGGGCGGAGGTGATCGTCGTGCCGGCAGCGTTCACCTTGCAGACAGGCAAGGACCATTGGGAGGTGCTGATCAGGGCACGCGCGATCGAGACGCAATGCTGGATCGCCGCCGCCGCCACCTGGGGCCGGCATGAGGAGCGGGGCGAACCTCGCTTCACTTACGGCCACAGCCTGATCGCCGATCCGTGGGGCCATGTCGTCGCCAAAGCCTCGGATGGCGAGGGCTGGGCCACCGCACGGATCGACCCTGCGCTGACGGCACGCGTGCGTCGCGACATGCCGTTGATGGACCATCGCGTGCTCGTGTGACTCTGCCGCGCCTTGCCTTCCTCGCCGCCGACACCGAGGCGGCGAAAGCGGCGCGCGACCGCCTGGTCGCGCTGTACGGTGATTGCACGCCAGAGAGGGCGGATGCGATCGTCGCCTTAGGCGGCGACGGGTTCATGCTGGAGACGCAACATCGTTTCCTCGGCCGAAACCTTCCCATCTACGGTATGAATCGCGGCTCGGTGGGCTTCCTGATGAACGACTACCGGGAAGAGGGACTGCCTGAGCGCGTCGCGCATGCCCAGGCTGCCGTGCTGCATCCGCTGCGCATGCAGGCCGAGACGGTGCAGGGCGAGGTGGCTGAGGCGCTCGCCATCAACGAGGTGAGCCTGCTGCGCGAACAGCGTCAGGCAGCGAAGATCCGGATCCTGGTCGATGGCCGCGTGCGGCTCGAGGAACTGATCTGCGACGGCGTGCTCATCTCCACCCCCGCCGGCTCCACGGCGTACAATCTCTCGGCGCACGGGCCGATCGTCCCGCTCTCCGCCAACCTCCTGCCGCTGACGCCGATCTCCGCCTTCCGCCCGCGCCGTTGGCGCGGTGCTCTGTTGCCATCAACCTCCGTCGTCACTTTTGAGGTGCTCGAGCCCGAGAAGCGACCCGTCGCAGCGGTGGCCGACTACACAGAGGTGCGGGATGTGGCGCGGGTGACGGTGGCGGAGGATCGTTCCGTCTCCTTGACCATGCTGTTCGACCCGGATCATTCCTTGAGCGAACGCATCATCGCCGAGCAGTTCACGGTCTGAAACCGCAACAGCCCGCCCCCTCGCCCTGGCAGGGCTGCCATGGTCGGAACAGACAGCGCGCTTCGGTGCAGACCAAGAAAGACACTCCAGCATCGGCCGCCCCAGGAGAAGGTGCGTGGGGGAAGTCGCATGCGAGGGGGGCCTTCGCGTTCGCGAGGAAGGTATAACGGCGGCAGCCACCCGGCCGTGCCCGCCCCCTCCGCTCTCACGCCCCGCGGATCAGGCGCATCACTCCGGAAAAGTCGGTGCTTGCGCCGCCGCAGGCGACGAAACGGCGATAGAGCTCCGCCGCGTGCACGCCGAGCTCTAGGCGCGCCCCGCTTGCCTGCGCCGCCGCGATGGCGAGATCTAGATCCTTCAACATCATCTGCGCCGTGAAGCCCGGGGCATAG
Organism: uncultured Elioraea sp.; assembly: GCA_937928775.1. GTDB lineage: Bacteria > Pseudomonadota > Alphaproteobacteria > Acetobacterales > Acetobacteraceae > Elioraea. The sequence goes on from CALFVI010000015.1 coordinate 53,297, forward strand.
TCGCGATTCGCTGGGCTCGACGGTACCGGACCGGGCACCGGGCAGTAGCTCGTGAGACTCCAGCACTGGCCGGAGGACTGCGCGGCGATGTCAAACAGCGCCTGGTGGTCGAGGCCCAAGCGTTCGGCCAACGCGAAGGCCTCGCAGACCGCGATCATGGAGATGCCGAGGATCAAATTGTTGCAGATCTTCGCCGCCTGCCCGGCACCGGCTTCGCCCGCGCGCACGACCGCCTTGCCCATGGCGGAAAGAATGGGGCGCGCGCGTTCCACCAGCTCGTCCGCGCCGCCAACCATAAAGGTGAGCGTGGCGGCCTCCGCCCCGCCGACCCCGCCCGAGACCGGGGCGTCGATCATGCCAAGACCAGACGCCCCAGCGAGGTGGGCAAGCTCGCGCGCTGTGGCGACGTCGATCGTTGAGCAGTCGATCAAGAGCGTGCCGGGCGCAGCCGTCTCAATCAGTCCTCCCGGGCCGCTATAGACCGCGCGCACCTCGCGCCCCGAAGGCAACATGGTGATGGCGAATTCCGCCCCCAAGACCGTCTGCGCAGGACTGTCCGCCGCCTCAGCCCCAACGGCGACCAGGCGGCCGATTCGGTCTGGAAAGAGATCGAACACACGGACGGCATGACCGGCCCGCAGCAGGTTGCGCGCCATCGGAGCACCCATGTTGCCGAGGCCGATGAAGCCGATCCGAGCCATACCGTGCCGTCGTCGTTGCTTGATTGCCCGCACGCCCTTCTGGGCACCCCCCTCCGCCCCGTCAAGGGCGGCAGCCCCGACCGGCACGACTGTTCGGGTGCTTGACGGGTGCCGCCACTCCGCGCCATCGTTTGCACACAAACGAAGTGCCTCGGGTGACGAACATCACGGTTTCCGGGCTCAAAAAGGGGGGCGCGTTGGGATATCTCCGTCCTGCCACGGTCGAGGAAGCGGTTGCGGCCCTGAGTGCCCGGCGGTCGACCGTGCTCGCCGGCGGCACCGACCTGTTTCCTGCGCGAGTGGGTCGCCCTTGCGACGAGGCTCTGCTCGACATTTCTGGGCTCGCTGCCCTGCGCGGTGTGGCGGAGACCGAGCGGGGTTGGCGGTTTGGCGCGTTGGCAACCTGGCGCGACGTGCTGTGCGCTGAGCTGCCGCCGCTCTTCGACGGGCTGAAAGCCGCCGCCCGCCAAGTGGGCGGGGTGCAAATCCAGAACCGCGGCACGATCGGCGGCAATCTCTGCAACGCGAGCCCTGCCGCCGACGGTACGCCAAACTGGCTTGCCCTCGACGCCACCGTAGAACTCGCCTCCGCGAACGGCACCCGGTGTCTCCCTGTCGCCGAGTTCGTGCGTGGCAATCGCCGCACGGCTCGGCGCGAGGACGAGCTTCTCGTCGCCGTGCATGTTGCGCGCCCCGCTCATCCAGCGCGCGGAACGTTCCGAAAGCTCGGCGCCCGTCGCTACCTCGTGATCTCCATCATCATGGTCGCTGCCGTCGCCGAGTTCGCGCCCGATGGGACCATCGCCTCGGCCCGGATTGCGGTCGGTGCGGCAAGCGAAGTAGCACAGCGTTTGCCATCCTTGGAGGCGCGGCTGATTGGGCAGCACCCCGACCCCTCTCTTGTGCGCGAGAAGGATCTCGCCCCCCTGTCGCCGATCGACGACGTCCGCGCCACCGCCGCCTATCGGCGCGACGCTGCCCTCACCCTCGTCCGTCGCGCCATCGCGGATCTTGCCTGATGCGCTCGCCCGCCCTGCCGCACCGCTTCCTCGTCAATGGCCGCGACGTGGAGGCGATCGCCCCGCCAGCCATGCGGCTTTCCGATGTGCTACGGGACGTGCTGGGGCTGAAGGGCACCAAGGTCGGCTGCGACGCGGGCGACTGCGGCGCCTGCACCGTGCTCCTCGATGGGGCGCAGGTCTGCGCCTGCCTCGTGCCGGTCGCTCAGGTCGTCGGCCGTAGCGTGGAAACCGTCGAGGGGCTCGCGCACGACGGCCGCCTGCATGCCCTCCAATCCGCCTTCCTTCGCCATGGCGCCGCCCAGTGCGGAATTTGCACGCCCGGCATGCTGATGGCGGCGGCTGACCTGTTGCGACGGGTGCCCTCACCGTCCGAGGCCGAGGTGCTCGATGCGCTCGGCGGCGTGCTCTGTCGCTGCACGGGATATCGCAAAATCGTCGAGGCGGTGCTGGCGGCGGCGCACGGCGGTGCGGCGGCCGATCCCGCAGCTGGCAGCGCCGTCGGTGCCCGCCTCGTTCGCGTCGACGGCGTGGCGAAAGTGACGGGAACGGACCGTTTCGGCGCCGATGCTTTTCCCGAACGCGCATGGCTGACCTTGCGCGCTGTGCGCAGCCCCCATGCGCATGCGAGGTTCCGCTTCGGCGACCTCGACGCGTTCCGCCGCTGTCACCCTGGGCTTGTTGCAATCCTCACCGCGGACGATGTGCCGGGTACGAATCGATTCGGCATCTACCCCACCGGGAAAGACCAGCCGGTGTTCGCCGAAGGCTATGTGCGCATGCTAGGCGAGGCGGTGTGCGCTCTCGTCGGCGATGCCGAGACCGTCGCCGCCATACGCGACGAGGACGTGCCCATCAGCTGGGAGCCCCTGCCGCCCGTCTCGTTCGACGACGCGCTTGCCGGCGCAGCACCCGACCTCCACCCGCACGCGCCGGGCAATGTGCTCTGCCGCGGCCGCGTCGCCTGCGGCGCTGCCGACTCTGCTCTCGCCTCCGCCCCTTACCGCGCCACCATCGCCATCGAAACAGGCTTCGTCGAGCACGCCTACATCGAACCCGAAGCCGGCTACGCGGAGCGGATCGGAGACGGAATCGAGATCGTCGCCTGTACCCAGACGCCGTACATGGATCGCGACGAGATCGCACTCATCCTCGGCATTCCGCCCGAGCGTGTGCGCATTGTGCCGACTGCGGTGGGTGGCGGTTTCGGCGGCAAGCTCGATCTCTCCCTGCAGCCGATGATCGCGATCGCCGCCTGGCGCACGGGCAAGCCGGTGCGCTGCGTTTACACCCGGCCTGAGAGCATGCGCACAACGACCAAGCGGCACCCTGCCCGCCTCGTCGCTGAGGCGGGTTGTGACGCCGAGGGTCGGCTTCTCGCCTTCCGCTTCCACGGCGACTTCAACACAGGTGCGTACGCGTCCTGGGGTCCGACGGTGGCCTCGCGCGTGCCGGTGCACGCGATGGGACCGTATCGGGTGCCGAACGTTCGCGCCACCACCGCCGCCATTTATACCACCGACACGCCGGCCGGCGCCTTCCGCGGCTTCGGTGTTCCCCAGGCCGCGATCGCACACGAGGCGCTGATGGATGCGCTGGCCGACCGCGTCGGTATGGATCGCCTCGAGATCCGGCTGCGCAACGCGCTGCGCCGTGGCGACGCCACCGCGACGGGGCAGGTGCTCGACCATTCCGTCGGCCTCGTCGCCTGTCTCGAAGCGCTGCGTCCCCGCTGGCAGGCGCTGCGCGCAGAAGCCGAAGCTTATAACCGTTCCGCGCACGGGCCATTCCGGCGGGGTGTTGGCATCGCCTGCATGTGGTACGGCATCGGCAATACCGCGCTCTCGAACCCCTCGGAGATGACGCTCGGCCTGAAGGCGGATGGAACGGTCACGCTCTATTCCGGTGCGGTCGATATCGGCCAGGGCTCGAACACGGTGATGGTGCAGATCGCGGCGGAGGCGCTCGGCGTCTCGCCACAGACGGTCCGCCTGGTTGCCGGCGACACCGCGCGCACCCTCGATGCCGGCAAGACCTCTGCCTCGCGGCAGACCTTCGTCTCCGGCAATGCGGCACGCCTCGCCGGCCTGGACTTGCGCCGCCAGCTGCTCGCGCTCACCAACGCAGGCACCAGCGCGCGCATCGTTCCCATTCCCGGGGGTGTGGAGATCCGCGACGGAGAGCGAACGATCCGCCCCGATCTCTCCCGCCTGGCAGCGGATGCAAATGGCGACGTGCTTGTGGGCTTCGGACGCTTCGACCCGCCGACCACCGCTCTCGATGCCGATGGGCGCGGGGTTCCCTATGCGACTTACGCTTTTGGGGCGCAGATCGCCCTCGTCGAGGTGGATCTCGAGCTCGGCACCACGCGCGTTCTGCGCATCGTGGCCGCGCACGATGTCGGTCGCGCCATCAACCCCACTCTGGTCGAGGGGCAGATCCACGGCGGCATCGCACAGGGCATCGGGCTTGCGCTGATGGAGGAGTACATCCCCGGCCGCAACGACAACCTGCACGACTACCTGATTCCCACCGTGGGCGACGTGCCCCCGATTGAGGTGGTGCTGATCGAAGACCCCGAACCGCTTGGCCCCTTCGGCGCCAAGGGTGTGGGCGAGCCCGCCCTGATCGCGACCGCGCCTGCCATTCTCGGCGCGATCGAGCAGGCCACGGGCGTGCGCGTCACCCGCATTCCCGCCACTCCCGATCGGCTCCGCGCCGCCATCCTTGCCGCCCGATCATGACAGAGACACAACAATCGACGGACACGCCGGACGCCGAGGCGCTGTCGCACGTGAAGGACCGCAACGCTGGCATCGTCGTCTGCGATGCCTGCCCGGTGCTCTGCCGCATCCGCCCCGGGCGCACCGGCGCCTGCGACCGCTACGGCAATGTCGAGGGGCGGCTTGCGCGCCTGGACCCGCTGGTGATCGCCGCCCGCGCTGGCAAGGACGGCATGATCCCGTTCCTCGGTGCAGAATGGGACGGGTCCCTCCTCTCCGGCGCCACCGCCTTTGTCACCGGTATCGGCGCCGGAACGACCTACCCAGACTACAAGCCAGCCCCCTTCATCGTCTCCTCTGAGATCGATGGGGTGGAGATGGTGACCGTAGTGACGGAAGGAATCTTCAGCTACTGCGGGCTGAAAGTGAAGATCGACACCGATCGTTTCCTCGGCCCCGAATGCGCCCCCGTGCGCGTCGATGGCGAGCAAGTCGGTCACGTCACCACCGCCGAATACGGGTCGCAGATGCTCTCCTTGGGTGGTGTGCGGCACTTGACGGGCGGGACGAAGAAGGAAGGCCAAGTCACTTGCGAAACCCTGCTCGCGCTCGCCAACAAGCAGGCGGTTGAGGTGACAATCGACGACGGCGCACGGGTCGTGCTGCAGGCCGGGGCGGCGCCAATCATCGACGGTGTGCGCGAGGAGCGCATGCGTGTAGGCTGCGGGTCGGCCGCCATTGGTATGTTTGCACGCCAGTGGTTCGGCCATGTCGATGAGGTGATCGTGGTCGATGACCACATCACCGGCGTGTTGACCGAGCACCAGGCAGGCCGCTTCCTCGATATGCGGCCGGCAGGGATTCGTGTGCGCGGGCGACGCTCTACGCCGGGTCGCTACTTCCAGGTGGCGAACCCCGGGCGCGGTTGGGGTGGGACGGATATCGAGGACCCGCTCGAGATCATCGAGCGCATCGACCCGCGCATCGCTTGGCCTGGGCTTCGCTTGTTGATGGTCTCCACCACCGGAGAGCACGCGGCGTTCTATGTGCTCGACGAGGCGCTGATGCCGCGGCCGGCGCCCATGCCAGAGCCGGTGGCGCGCGTGGTCGAGCGGATCGGCGAGAACTGCGAACCGGCCCTCGTCTCCATCCTGTTCATGGCAGGCGCAGGCGGCTCTCTGCGCGCCGGGGTGACGGAGAACCCGATCCGCCTCACCCGCAGCGTGCGCCAAGGCCTCACCCGCGTCACCTCCGGCGGGGCGCCGGTCTATCTCTGGCCGGGTGGCGGCATCACCTACATGGCGGATGTGCTGGCGATGCCAGAGAACAGTTTCGGCTCCGTTCCGACCCCGGCTCTCGTCGCGCCGATCGAGTTCACCCTGCCGCTCGCGCAGTATCGGGCAATGGGTGGGCATGTGGATCGCATCCGCCCGCTTTCTGCTCTGCGCACCGAGAGCCGGGCGAGCATGATCGCCTGGCGCGATGCCAACCCGTGGCCTCTGGACCCTCTGTCGAGATGAGTGCGGTCGCGGCGTGGCTGCCCGGCGGGCGGCTTCACCTGCAGCATGGTCCGATCGACGTCATCGCCTGCGCCTGGGGGGAGGCAGACGCCGTGCGCGCCGCTTATCGCGCAGCCTGCAACGCGTTCTCGAGCGTGCTCGAGACACTGTGCGGCGAACTCTCTCTGCTGCGACTCCCCATGCCCGCGCCCTGTCCCGCTGGGCCGGTCGCGCGCCGCATGCACGACGCCGTGCTGCCGTTCGCCGTCGGCGCCTTTGTCACACCCATGGCGGCGGTGGCAGGGGCGGTGGCTGACCATCTGCTCGCCGCCATGCGCAACGCCGCTCCCCTCATTCGCGCCTACGTCAACGACGGCGGCGACATTGCGCTCCATCTCAGTCCCGGCCAGTCGTTCCGCTGCGGCATCGTTGCTGATCTCGCAGCACCGGGGCTCGATGCCATCGCCGCCATCCGCGCCGAGGACGGCATCGGCGGCATCGCCACCTCGGGGCGTGCCACCAAGGGTTCGGGCGGTCGGTCTTTCTCCTTCGGCATCGCCGATGCGGTGACGGTGCTGGCGCGCGACGCCGCCACCGCCGACGTCGCGGCCACGCTGATCGCCAACGCGGTCGATCTGCCAGGCCACCCGGCAGTCCATCGCATGCCCGCCTGCGAGCTCGACCCGGACAGCGATCTCGGATCGCGCCTGGTCACCGTCGGGCTCGGTCCGCTCACGGGGGAAGAGATTACCGCCGCGCTGCAGCGTGGCACGGCGGAGGCCGAGCGCTTCCGTGCGCGGGGGCTGATCGTTGCCGCCATCCTGTTCCTGCGCGGGGAACGACGCCTCGTCGGCCCCGCTCCGCTTGCCCTCGCCGCCTAAGGAGGCGCCAATGTCCGATCCGCTGATCCGCACGCTCACCGTGATCCTCGAGGAGACGCACCGCGAGGCCGATCAGCCTATCCAGCCCCCCACCCGCAAGGCGGCGGCGGTGGCGGTGATCGGCAACCCCTTCGCAGGCCGCTTCGTCGAGGACCTCTCGGAGCTGATCGAGGTCGGGGAGATGCTGGGGCGGCTTCTCGCAGAACGCGCTGTCGCCGCCCTCGGCATTCCCGGCAGCACCGTGCACTCCTTCGGCAAGGCGGCGATTGTTGGCGAGGATGGCGAGCTCGAGCACGCCGCCGCCATCCTCCATCCCAAGTTCGGCGCGCCGGTGCGGGCGGTGCTGGCGAAGGGGCCTGCGCTGATCCCGTCTGCGAAGAAGCGCGGCGGAATCGGCACCGCGATCGACGTTCCCCTTGGGCACAAGGACGCGGCCTATGTGCGCAGCCATTTCGATGCGATGGAGGTGCGCCTGCCGCACGCGCCGCGGCGCGACGAGATCCTGGTCGCCCTCGTGCTCACCGACAGCGGGCGGCCCCTGCCGCGCGTCGGCGGGCTGACGGTGGATCAGATCGAAGGGCGCGATGGGCTGCGCTAGAGTAAATCAGACACGACTGGGAGAGGAGGCCCCAACCATGGCCAAGACGACGCGACGCTTGTTCCTTGCCGCCGCCGGCACCCTCGCTGCGCCCGGCCTCATCCGGGCCCAGGGCACGCAGCCGATCCGGATCGGCGAGATCAACTCCTACACCACCCTGCCCGCGTTCACGGTCCCTTACCGCAACGGCTGGCAGCTCCGCGTGGAGCAGATCAACGCCGCGGGCGGCGTGCTCGGCCGCCCGCTCGAAGTGATCTGGCGCGACGATGCGGGACGGCCGCAGGATGCGGTGCGGCTTGCGGGCGAGCTTCTCGACGCTGAGCGCGTCGATCTTCTCGCCGGAACGTTCTTTTCCCATATCGGTCTTGCCGTCTCCGACTTTGCGCTGCAGCGGCGCCGCCTGTTCGTCGCCGCCGAACCGCTAACCGATGCGCTCGTTTGGGAGAAGGGCAATCGGTACACTTTCCGCCTCCGCCCCTCGACCTACATGCAGGCGGCGATGCTGGTCGAGGAGGCGGCGAAGCTGCCGGCCCGGCGCTGGGTGACGGTGGCCCCCAACTACGAATACGGCCAATCGGCGGTGAAGTGGTTCAAGCAGCTTCTCTCCGCCCGCCGCCCGGATGTCGAGTTCGTCGCCGAACAGTGGCCCGCTCTCGGCCGGATCGATGCGGGCGCCACCGTCACCGCGCTCGCCCAAGCGCGCCCCGACGCGATCTACAACGTCACCTTCGGCGCCGACCTGACGAACTTCGTCCGCCAGGGTAACACTCGCGGGCTGTTCGAGCGGCGCACGGTGGTCAGTCTGCTCACCGGCGAACCCGAGTATCTCGACCCGCTCGGCGACGAGACGCCCGAGGGTTGGATCGTCACCGGCTATCCGTGGGACCAGGTGAACACCCCCGAACACACCGCCTTCCGCGACGCTTACCGGCGCCGCTTCAATGACTATCCTCGCCTCGGCAGCGTGGTCGGCTACGACACCATCACCGCCATCGCCGAGGCGATCAAGCGGGCGGGCTCGCTGGAGACGGAACGCTTGGTTGAGGCGATGCGCGGCCTGCCCTTTACCTCTCCGTTCGGGCGCTGCGTGTTCCGCGCCATCGACCACCAGTCCACGCTCGGCGCCTTTGTCGGCAAGACCGCGTTGCGGGGCGGCCGTGGCACGATGGTGGAGTGGCGCTACGCTGACGGGGCGAACTATCTTCCACCCGACGACGAGGTGCGCCGGATGCGCCCGCAGACCACCTGATCCTTACCCCAAGCCACCGTTTCCGTTCCGGGGCCGAGGCGTTCGTCTTCGGCCCCTCTCTCGTGGTCGCGCGCGTGGACTTCCTCCTCGTCCAGTTCCTCACCGGGCTCGCCAACGCTTCCGCCCTGTTCCTGATCGCCTCTGGGCTGACGGTGATCTTCGGCGTGACTCGCGTGGTGAACTTCGCGCACGGCTCGTTCTACATGCTTGGCGCCTATCTCTCCTGGACCATTGTGCGCGCGCTGTGGGACTGGGGCGGGCGCGAGCCGTGGCTGTTCGTGCTGGGGATTCTGCTCGCCGCACTCGCGGTTGGGGCGATCGGCGCGCTGGTCGAAATCCTTCTGCTGCGGCGAATCTACCGTGCGCCGGAACTTTTCCAGCTCCTCGCCACCTTCGGCGTGGTGCTGATCGTGCAGGACATTACCCTCGCCCTCTGGGGGCCCGAGGATCTGCCTCTGCCGCGACCGCGCTGGCTGCGCGCCTTCATCGAGGTCGCGGGCGAACGCTTCCCCCTCCACGACCTGATCCTGATCTTCGTCGGCCCTGCCGTGCTCGGCCTCCTTTGGCTGCTCTTCCAGCGCACGCGCTTCGGCATCCTGGTGCGCGCCGCGACCGAGGACCGCGAGATGGTTGCGGCCCTCGGTGTCGATCAGCGCGCACTCTTCACCGGCGTGTTTTTCCTCGGTTCCACCCTCGCAGGGCTCGGCGGGGCGATCGTGCTGCCGTCGCAGAGCGCCAACCTGCAGATGGACCTCGCCATCATCGCCGAGGCCTTCGTCGTCGTCGTGGTGGGCGGCATGGGCAGCGTGCCCGGCGCCTTCCTCGCCTCGCTCCTGATCGCCGAGGTGCAGGCCTTCGGCATCGTGCTCGTGCCGAAGGCGACCCTCGTGCTCGTGTTCTTGGTCATGGCGGCGGTGCTGATGGTTCGCCCCTACGGCCTGCTCGGCCGCCCGCAGGCGCATGCGCGCGCGCCTGCGGGAAGTGTCTCCCCCGTGGTTCGCGCCGCGCCGGTTGTGTTGAAGGTGGTGGGCGCGGCTGCGCTCGCCCTCGCCGCTGCGGCTCCGCTCTATGCCGGGCCCTATGGGCTGACGGTGCTGACCGAACTCGCCGTGTTCATCCTGTTTGCGGCAAGCCTCCATCTCCTCATGGGCCCTGGCGGGGTGGTGAGTTTCGGGCACGCTGCCTATTTCGGGCTTGGCGCCTACGGCGCTGCGCTGGGCGTTCGTTTCCTTGCCGTTCCGATGGAGGCGGGGCTCGTGCTGGCCCCCCTGCTTGCCGGCCTGTTCGGCCTCGTGTTCGGCTGGTTTGTGGTGCGTCTGTCCGGCGTCTATCTCGCCATGCTCACGCTTGCCTTTGCGCAGATCGTGTGGGCGGCGGCCTTCCAGTGGGTAGAACTGACCGGCGGAGACAACGGGATCCTCGGCGTGTGGCCCTCGCCCTGGGCGCGTGACAAGGCGCTCTTTCTGTGGCTTGCGCTCGCGCTGTGCCTCGGCGCCACGCTCCTTCTGCGCCGTGCCATCTATGCCCCGTTCGGCTACGCGCTGCGGGCGGCGCGCGACTCCGAACTCCGCGCCGAGGCGATCGGCCTCGATGCCGCGCGTCTGCGCCTCGTCGCCTTCGTGATCGCCGCCACCAGCGCCGGCATCGCGGGCGGTGTCTACGCCTACGCCAAAGGCAGCGTGTTCCCGACCTACATCTCGATCCCGAAATCGGTCGATGCCCTGCTCATGGTTCTCTTGGGTGGCGTGCAGACCGTCTCGGGCCCGATCGTCGGTGCGATCGCATTTCACGGCCTTTTCCTTACGCTTCTGCAGTGGGTAGAGTGGTGGCGCGCCGCTTTGGGCCTTGCCATCGTTGCCCTCGTGCTCGCCTTCCCCGAAGGCATCGCCGGTTTCGTGCAGAGGCGGTGGGAAGCCCGCTTCGGGGCTACCTCGTGAGCACGTCCGCTCCCGTCCTCGAGGCGCGCGGCCTCATCAAGCGCTTCGGTGGCGTGATCGCCGTCGATCAGGTGTCGCTTGCCGTGAAGGCGGGCGAGATGGTGGCGCTGATCGGGCCGAACGGAGCCGGGAAATCGACCTGCTTTAACCTGCTCAACGGCCAGTTGCGCGCTGATGCCGGGGAGATCCTGCTCGAGGGCCGGTCCCTTACCGGGCTGCCACCGCGCGCGATCTGGCGGCTTGGCGTGGGCCGCACCTTCCAAATCACCGCCACTTTCGCCTCGATGACGGTGCGCGAGAACGTGCAAGTGGCGCTTCTCTCCCACCATCGTCGTGTGTGGCGGTTCTGGCGCGCCGCGCGCGAGACGTTCGTTGCCGAGGCGGACAGGCTGATCGCTCAGGTCGGCATGCGCGAACAGGCCGATCGCCCCTGCGGCGTGCTCGCCTATGGCGACCTCAAACGCGTTGAACTTGCCATCGCCCTCGCCAACGATCCCAAACTGCTGCTGATGGACGAACCGACCGCCGGTATGGCGCCCGCCGAACGCCTGGGCCTGATGGACCTCACGCGCCACCTCGTGCGTGAGCGCGGCGTCGCCTGCCTGTTCACCGAACACGACATGGACGTGGTGTTCGGCCACGCCGACCGGATCCTGGTGATGAACCGGGGCCGGCTCATCGCCGAGGGGGACGCTGCGTCCGTACGCGCCAACCCGGCGGTGCGCGAAGTCTATCTCGGCTCCGGCACCACTTCGGGCGGGCACTGATCGCGCATGCTCGAGATCACGCGACTGAATGCCTTTTACGGCCGTGCCCACATCCTGCGCGACCTTGCCCTCTCGGTCGCGCGCGGCGAAGTGCTCGTCCTCTTGGGGCGGAACGGGGCGGGCAAGTCGACCACGCTGAAGTCGATCATCGGGCTCGTCCGCCCCGCTCCCGGCTCCTCCATCCGCTTCGGGGAGCGCGAGATCGCAGGCCTCGCTCCACACCTGATCGCCCGCCTCGGCATCGGCTACGTGCCGGAGGAGAGGCGGATCTTCACCGACCTCACCGTGATGGAGAACCTCGAGGTCGGCCGTCGCCCCGCACCCGACGGGCGGGAGCCGTGGAGCCCGGAACGGCTCTTCGCGCTCTTCCCCAATCTCGCGCGGATGAAGGATCGCCCAGGCGGGCGGATGAGCGGCGGCGAACAACAGATGCTGACGATCGCGCGCACCCTGATGGGCAACCCTTCGCTCCTTCTTCTGGACGAGCCATCTGAAGGGCTCGCGCCGGTGATCGTCGAACAGATGGCCGAGGCGATCGCGGCGGTGAAGCAAGCCGGCGTCACCGTTCTTCTTTCCGAACAAAATCTGCACTTCGCCGCCCGCGTGGCAGATCGCGCGGCGATCATCGAAAAGGGCGTGATCCGCTGGCAGGGCAGCCTCGCTGCCCTCGACTCCGCTCCCGAGATCAAGGCGCAGTATCTTTCCGTCTGAACGCCGCAACCGCCGGCAGCACAGCGAGGGCGAGAGCGGAGACGAAGCCCATGGCGAGGTAGGACAGGCGGCCAAATCGGGCATAGAGCGCGCCGGCAACAGGGGTGAGCAGCGCGGTGGCGAGACCCGGGCCGAGCGAAGCGTGCAAAGTCTGCGCGGTCGCCCCCCGTTCCGGCGGCACCGAACGGGCGACCAGCCCCGCCGCCCCCAGCATCGTCATCGCAAAGGTCGCCGCATGCAGTGGCTGGACCAGCGCGAGAGCGCGCGCATCCGCGATCGCCGCCGTCAGCGCCCAACGCACCACCGCCCCCGCCCCGCCGGCGGCGAGCAGCCCGACCGGACCAAGGCGCGCCACGATCCGACGCCCGAAGGTCAGCAGCAAGATCTCCGCTGCCACCGCCTCGATCCAGAGCAGCGCGATCACCGTCGCGCTCATCCCGGCCGCCGCCCAGTCAATGGCGGAAAACACGTAGTAGAGAGCGTGGCTGCCCTGGATCAGCCCGGAGACGACGAGCAGAAGACCGAACGATCGCAGCCGCAACACGGCCCACACGCCGCCGAAGCCGCGTGCCTGCGGGAGGCCAAGATCGGGCAGGGCAAGCGCGAAGGCGCTTGCGGCCGCCGCGCCGCCAAGCGCAAGCCACGGCACCGCCTCCGCGCCGACCCGCTCGAACACCAGCCCGCCCGCGAGTGTGGTGACCAGGAACGAGACGGAGCCCGCCGCACGCATGCGCCCGAAATCGGCTCCCCAACGGGCGGAAACACCGAGCGCCACAGCATCCGCCAGCGGAAAGAGCGGACCGAAGGCGATGGATGCTGCGATCACAGCCACCGTCAGCAGCGCGAGCCCGGCCTCGGGCAGCATGGCGGCGTATCCGATCGCCCCGGCGAGGGAGAAAGCCCCCGCGGCACGCCGACGGTCGCCCAGCGCATCCGCCGCCACACCACCAAGCGGGGTGGCGATGAGGCGCGCAAGGTGCGCCGCCCCCATCACGAATCCGAGGGTTTCAGCAGTAAAGCCTCGACTTTGCAGGAACACCGGCAGGAATGGCAGGGTGACGCCGAGGGCGGCGAAGATCGCGGCATAGAACAGACCAACCCGCAGCTCAGCGCGCATCGCGCCAGCATCCGGGGCCGCGCCGGGGGCGGCAAGCGGGGAGCGGCTTTTCACGCGGCTTTGCCTTGGCCAACCCTGCCCCCTCCGCGATTGTCGCGCGTATGCCGCGTCTTGCTTTCGTCGTGCTGATCCTCGCCTCTGTTCTGCCTGCGCGTGGCAGCGCGGTGGAGCGGACGGGGCCCGTGGTGCTTGAACTCTTCACCAGCCAGGGCTGTTCCGCCTGCCCGCCGGCGGACGCGCTTTTGGGTATGCTCGGGGCCCGCGAGGGCATTATCGCGCTTGCCTTCCACGTGCCCTATTGGGACCACATGGGCTGGCGCGACCCTTTCGCCCTTCCTGTTTCGGCGCAGCGCCAGCGCGCCTACGCCCGCAGCCTCAAGCAGCGTTCGATCTACACGCCGCAGCTCGTGGTACAGGGGGCGGCGGAGACGATCGGCCATGACCGCGCCGCGGTCGAGCGGCTGATCGCCGCCGCGCCGCAAATCGCCACAATCTCGGTGCGTGTGGTCGACCGAACGCCTCTCGTGGTCGCGCTGCAGATTCCGCCCATCGAGCCGCCGCTGATTGAAGCCCAGCTTTGGGTGGCGGCCTACCTCGGCCACCAGGTGGTGTACGTGGCGAACGGGGAGAATGCGGGCCACACACTGCAGCACGCCTTCGTTGTGCGCTGGGCCGTGCCCATGGCGCGGGTGAACGCCGCCCCGGCCGACCTTACCCTCGCCTTGCCGGAAGCGGAGCACGCTGATGGCATCGTCGTTCTCCTGCACAGGCAGCGCCAAGGCCCTCTTCTCGCCGCTGGGCGGGTGGTGCTGCGCTAATCGCGCGGGGGCCGGTTTCGGCGTTGCGCCCTGCCCCCATTTCGGCCACCTTCGGCGCCGATGAGCCCGCGTGCCGACACCGCCAGGGTCCGTGCCGTTCTCGGGCCCACCAACACGGGCAAGACGCATCTCGCCATCGAACGCATGCTCGCGCACGAGAGCGGGGTGATCGGCTTCCCGCTCCGCCTCTTGGCCCGCGAAACCTACGACCGCATCGTCGCCCGCCGTGGCCCGGACCGGGTCGCGCTCGTCACCGGCGAGGAAAAGATTGTCCCGCCTGCCGCGCGCTGGTTCTGCTGCACTGTGGAGGCGATGCCGCTCGAGCGCCGTTTCGCCTTCCTCGCCGTCGACGAGATCCAGCTCTGCGCCGACCCCGACCGCGGTCACGTCTTCACCGATCGGCTGCTTAACGCGCGCGGCACGGCAGAGACGATGTTCCTCGGCGCGGAGACCATCCGCCCCCTGCTGCGCCGGCTGGTGCCCGAAGCGGAGATCGAGACCCGCCCCCGCCTTTCCTCGCTCGCCTACGCTGGCCCGATCAAGCTGTCGCGCCTGCCGCCGCGCACCGCGATCGTCGCCTTCTCTGCTGCCGAAGTATACGCGATCGCGGAGGCGATCCGTCGCCGTCGCGGCGGCTGCGCGGTGGTGATGGGGCGCCTCTCGCCGCGCACGCGCAACGCGCAAGTTGCCCTCTATCAGTCGAAGGAGGTCGACTTCCTGGTCGCGACCGACGCCATCGGCATGGGGCTGAACATGGACGTGAACCATGTCGCCTTTGCCGGGCTTGCCAAGTTCGACGGCAGGCGTGTGCGCCAGCTTGCGCCGGCCGAGGTGGCCCAGATCGCGGGCCGGGCCGGGCGCGGCATGAGCGATGGCAGTTTCGGCACCACGGCTCAGGCGCCTCCCCTGCCGCCCGAAACCGTGCAAGCCGTGGTGAGCCATCGCTTCGAGCCACTGGAGACGCTCTTTTGGCGCAATTCTGCGCTCGACTTCTCTTCCCTTCGCGCCTTGCTGGCTTCGCTCGACGCGCCGCCTCCCGCGCCAGGGCTGGTGCGCGGGCCCGACGCCGCCGACCACCTCGCACTCGCCGCGCTCGCCCGCGATCCCGACATTGTCGCCCTCGCCGGCGACCGCGCCGCGCTGCGCCTGCTCTGGGAGGCCTGCCAGATCCCCGACTACCGCAAGCTCGGCGACGAGAGCCATGCCCGCCTCTGCGGGCGTGTCTTCCGGGCCCTTCGCACGCCCCCGTACCGGGTGGATCCCGCCTGGGTCGCGCGCGAGATCCAGGCGCTGGATCGCACCGACGGCGACATCGAGACTTTGATGGCTCGGCTCGCCCATGCGCGGACCTGGGCATACGTCGCTGGGCGGGCAGACTGGCTCGCCGACCCTGCGCCTCTCGCCGAACGCTGCCGCGCGCTGGAGGACAGGCTATCGGATGCTCTGCATGAGCGGCTGACGGCCCGCTTCGTCGATCGCCGGGCTGCGCACCTGATCCGCCGCCTCGATGAGGGGGGGCTGGACGACGTCCTCTCTGCTGTGACCGCCGAGGGCACCGTGGTGGTCGAGGGCCACGCGGTGGGGCGCATGGAGGGATTCGTCTTCCACCCCGACGTGCAGCCGGACGGGATCGGGCGGCAGGCGGTGCTGCGCGCGGCGCGCCGGGCCCTGGCGCAGGAGGTGCCAAGGCGAATCGCCGCCCTGGAGGGGGACGGGGACCAGGCCTTCGCGCTTTCCGAACGGGTCTGCATCACCTGGCGTGGGGCGGAGGTGGCGCGGCTTCGGCCCGGGCCTTCCGCGCTGAAGCCGCTGATCGAAGTGCCAGGGGCGGAATTCCTCGACGGGGTCGGGCGTGAGAGGGTGCGGGTGCGTCTTGCGCGCTGGCTCGCGGGGTGGATTAAAGGCGTGTTCGCGCCCCTCTCCACCGTCGCGGCCGCGGCGGAACGGCACCCCTCCCTGCGCGGTCTCGCCCATGCCCTGGAGGAGGGGCTCGGCATCGCTTGGGGCGGCCGCGTGACAGGCGAGCAGAGGACGTTGCTGCGCCGCCTGGGCGTGCGCGCCGGCCACCAGGCCGTCTGGCTGCCGGCGGTCCTGCGGCCAGAGGCGATTCGGCTGCGCGGCATCCTGTGGGCCATCGCGCAGGGCCTGACGCCGCCCGCCCTGCCGCCGCCGGGCGCGGTGGCGCTGCGGCCAGAGCCCGCCTGGCCGGAGGCTTGGCCACGCGCGCTCGGCTACCTTCCGGCCGGCCCCGTCGCGATCCGGCTCGATGTCGCCGAACGCGTGGGTGCGATGCTGGCTGCCCTCACTCGCAACGGCGCTGCACCCGCCCCGGTCGGCCTCGCGAGCCGTCTCGGCTGCCGCGCCGCCGAACTTCCAGCGGTGCTGCGCGCTCTCGGTTTCTCCCTGCGCCCCGGGGAGGATGGAGCGATCCTGGTGCGACCGAGGCGGCGCGCCGCGAGGCCCGCTGGGCCGTCTAGCCAAGCAGTGGCGGAGGGACCGTTCGCCGCTCTCGCCGCGTTGCGCGTCCGCGCGTGACCGGCCGCGATCAGGGAGGAGGTGTTGCACCGGACTGGCAGCGGCTCGACCACTGGCTCTGGTGCGCGCGCTTCCTGAAGACCCGCTCCGCCGCAACACGGTTCGCCGCCGACGGGAGGGTTCGCATCAACCGCCAGCCCACGGTGAAGCCGCATGCGCGGGTGCGCCCGGGCGATGTCCTCACCTTCGTGGTGGGCGGGCGAGTTCGCATCGTCGAAGTGGTCTGCCTCGGTGAACGCCGCGGTCCCGCGCGCGAGGCGAGCAGGCTCTACCGCGAGCTCAGCGCAGAGGCGCAGGGCGACGTCAATCACACTTGACAGGCAAGCCCTTGCGACGCAGCAGGAACTGACCAACCTCACCCGGGCTAAGACCGGAGCACACCGCATGACCTACGTCGTCACCGAAGCCTGCATCCGCTGCAAGTACATGGACTGTGTCGAAGTCTGTCCGGTCGATTGTTTCTACGTCGGTGAGAACATGCTGGTGATCCACCCAGACGAATGTATCGACTGCGGCGTGTGCGAACCGGAATGCCCGGCTGAGGCGATCCTGCCCGACACCGAAGAGGGTGCAGCGCAGTGGGTCGAGTTCAACCGCAAGTATGCGCAGCTATGGCCCAATATCACGCGCAAAGGGGAGCCTCCGCCCGACGCGGACGATTGGAAGGGCAAGAAGGGCAAGATGGCGTTTTTCAGCGAGAAGCCTGGCCACCCCTGACGCGCGCCTCATCGGCCGAAGCGATGCAACGCCGCCCAGAGGGTGAAATCAGCCGCGGTTGATGCTATTTAGTGAAGACGAGCCTGCTCGCTCTCTTTTCGATCAGCCGACACCGGGGCCGCACAGGTGGCTGCCGGTCCGGGTGATAATTTTCGGCGACGCACAGTTGCGACTGACGGGTTCGAACGGGACGATGGCAACCAAGGCAACCAGCAGCAAGACGGCGAAAACCAAGAAGGGTGTTGCCCAAGGCGCGACTCGCGGCCGGGAGACGACGGCGAAGACCGTCAAGCCACAGGCCAAGGCGCCCGCCCGGCCGGCGACGCGCGCGGTCGCCAAGAACACGGCAAAGCCGCCGGCGAAGCGCGCGTCCGCCCCGGCAAAACAGCCAGTGGCGAAACCCGCGAAGACCGCCTCGACCAAGTCCGCCCGTAAGCCTGCGACCAGCCCCGCGGCAACCAACGCGGCCGCTGCACGCGTGGCGGCGGTCGAGGGGGCGGCGGCCGAGTCGCCCTCGTCCACGCCGGCTGCGGCGGTTGCTGTTCCCCAAGCCGAGGCTGAGGCAAAGGCGGCACCTTCGGCCGCTTCGAAGCCCGCCCCGACTGCGCAGCCGGCCACCAAGCCTGCCCCCGCCGGAGGTGCGGCCCGAAAGGTCGAGGCACCCGCCGCGGCCAGCTCGGCACCCCCTGTAGCCGCTACCACACCGGCGGCCCCGGCGATCACGAGCGGACACGCCGCAACACCGACAGTTTCTGCGCCGCCCGCGTCGAACGCGCCCCAGATCGCGGCGGCACAGACCGAGGCTGTGGACTTCGCCGTCGGCGACCATGTGGTCTACCCAACTCACGGTGTCGGCCGCGTGACCGGCATCGTCACTGAGGAGATCGCCGGCCATCGGCTGACGCTCATCGTTGTCGAGTTTGAGGACAACCGGATGGTGCTGCGCGTGCCGGTGGCGAAGGCAAAGTCGGCCGGGCTACGCAAACTCTCCTCCCGCAAGGCGATGGAGCAGGCGCTTGCCACGCTCAAGGGGCGGGCGCGCATCAAGCGCACGATGTGGAGCCGCCGCGCCCAGGAGTATGAGGCGAAGATCAACTCTGGCGACCCGATCGCGATTGCCGAGGTGGTGCGCGACCTGCACCGCAACGCGGGCCAACCGGATCAATCCTTCTCGGAACGCCAGATCTATGAGCAGGCTCTCGATCGCCTGGCGGCGGAGCTCGCCGCGATTGAGCAGGTGGACAAAGCGACGGCGACAGCAAAGCTCGTATCCTACCTGAAGACAGCCTGATCGGCAAGCTCTGGGCGGGGCAAGTGGCCGAGGCGGGCCCTGCCGGATCGGGCGTACCGCGAGCGCGTGGGCGCCTGTTTCGGTTTGTCCGCTGCCGCCACGCGACCATCCCCTCGCTTCGGTTCTGGTGGTGCGCCATCATGCGCGCCGCATGACCGCGCCCGCCACCGGATCGGATCGTTTCGCTTGCCTTTCCGGCGCGCGCCGAGTGTGGGCTGTTGCCGCCGTGCGCGGCGAGCGGGCTCGGCTGTCGGCTCTGCACGCTGTGCTGGAACGCCGGGTCTGGCGCGGCGACCGCCTCGTCTATCTCGGCAACCTGCTCGGCGTGGGCCCTGACGTTGCGGGAGCAGTCGACGAACTCCTGGTCTTCCGCCGCGCCATTCTCGCCAGGCCCGGCTTCGAACCGGAGGACATCGTGGTGCTGCGCGGGGCACAGGAGGAGATGCTGCACCAGCTCCTGCGCCTGCATTTCGCGCCAGGGCCGGCCACCGCGGTGGAGGCCGTGCGCTGGATGGCCGATCATGGCGTCGCCCCGACCCTTGCCGCCTACGGCACCACGGTGGCCGAGGCGCTTCGGGTTGCAGCGCAGGGTCCGGTCGAACGGGCGCGCTGGACCAGCGCTCTGATGGCGTCGATCCGTGCCCGGCCGGGGCATGAGAATTTGCTCACCTCGCTGAAGCGCGCCGCCTACACGGTGCCGCGCGATCTCGCCGGCGAAGCACCCGGCACCCTGTTCGTTGCCGCCGGGCTTGACCCAACCCGCCCCTTCGAGGCGCAGGGCGACGCGTTCTGGTGGCACGACGCTGGCTTCGAGCGTGCCGCAGAAGGGATTGTGGCGGAGGATGGCGCCTGCCGTCCCTGGGGCGGTTTCGCGCGTCTCGTGCGCGGGTTTTCCCGCCGCGCCGACGGGCCAATCGAACACGGGTATGGGGTGACGCTGGATGCTGGCTCCGGCCTCGGCGGGCGGCTGGTCGCAGCGTGCCTTTCGCCGGGCGGCGAGATCCAGGAGATCGTGGAGGCGTGAACAGCAAAGCGGCCCAGGATTACCCCTGGGCCGCCCGATGAACGAGACCGAACCCTGTCCGCCTCACTCGCTCTGGCGATTGCCGAACAGAGAGAGCAGCAGCTGAAAGAGGTTGATGAAGTTCAGGTAGAGGGCGAGCGCGTCGAACACGGTCCGCTTCGCCGCTGCTTCCGTGCCCTCAGCGTAGGCGTAGGCGATGTAGTCGGATTTGATTCGCTGCGTGTCCCAGGCGGTGAGACCAACGAACACGATCACGCCGATCACGCTGATGGCGAAGGCGAGCGCTGAGGAGGCGAGGAAGAGGTTGACCAGCGCCGCGATGATAATGCCGAACAGGCCCATGATCAGGAATGAGCCCATCTTGGTCAGGTCGCGGTTGGTGGTGTAGCCCCAGATGCTCATCGCCGCGAACATGCCGGCGGTGATGAAGAATACGCGCGCGATCGATTCCGTCGTGTAGATGACAAAGATGGTCGAGAGGCTCAGCCCCATGACCGCGGAGAAGGCCCAATAGAGCGCCTGCGCGGCAGTTGCCGACAGTCTGTTCACGCCGAAGGACAGGACGAGGATGAAGGCGAGCGGCGAGAGCATCGCCACCCAGCCGAGGAGCGTCGGCCCGGCGACGACGCCTCTCGGCGTTACAACACGCTGATAGAAGAGCTCGAAGATGGCGGGTGTGGTCGCCACCAGCAGAGCGACGATGCCCGTGAGCAGCAGGCCGGACGCCATCCAGTTGTAGACGCCCAGCATGTACTTGCGCAGGCCGGCATCCAGCCGCGCGGCATCCACGCCGGCGGTCGGAACCGTCTGCGTCACCGCAATGGCGCGAGGGTCGGGGTTCCAGGCCATGGTCTCTTTCACCTCCCAAGGAAAGACACAGCGAATATGGGACAGGCAGCGTCCGAATCAATCGGGTTCCTCAGCCTGCCTCACTCGTTGCGAAGATAGGGGCCGGGCTTGGCGCGCCACGCCGCCGCGGTGCCCATCCAGCCGAAGCCGATCGCAAGGGCAGCGCAGGCAACGACCGTCGCCGCCAGCGTGCCCGGCAGGAACACCCAGTCGGTCCGCAGCACAAAGGTTGCGACCGCCCAGGAGGCGGCGGAGGCCACGCCGGCCGCGACGAGCCCGGCGAAGGCGCCGATCAGCCCGAACTCGACGAGGTAGGCGGCGAGGATCTGCCGCCGTGTCGCACCCAGAGTCTTCAGGATCACCGCATCCCGCACGCGCCGCCGCCGCCCGGCCACGACCGCCCCCGCCAGCACCAACGCGCCGGAGAAGAGCGTGATCAAGCCGGTGGCGGACAGCGCGGCACCGATTCGCCTGAGCAGTCCATTCACCGCCTCCAGCGCGTCGCGCACACGGATGGCGGAGACATTCGGCATCGCATCCGTCACCGCGCGCAGGAGCGGCGCTTCGGCCTCGGGGACCGCATGGACGGTCGCGATATGCGTGTGCGGTGCCGCCTCGAGAAGCCCAGGCGAAGCGATCAGGGTGAAGTTCAGCCCCATCGAGCGCCAGTCGATCAGCCGCAGGTTGGCGATCCGCAGATCGATGTCGCGGCCGAGCACATTGACCGTGAGCACGTCACCGACCCCGATGCCCCAGCCGGCGGCGAGGCGGGCATCAAACGAGACGAGCGGGTCGCCGCGATAGGTCTCCGGCCACCAGGCACCGGCGACGATGCGCGCCCCCTCAGGCGGGCGGGCGGCATAGGTGAGGCCGCGGTCGCCGCGCAGCGCCCAGGCGGTGTCCTCGGTCGCGCGCACCTCTTCCGCCGGCACGCCATTGACGGAGACGATGCGCGCGCGCAGCGACGGCACCCGCTCGATCGACCCCACGCCAGGAATGGAGGAGGCGATGCGGTCGAACCGCTCCGCCTCGCTCGACTGGATGTCGATGAAGAAGAAGGCTGGCGCACGGTCGGGCAGGCTCTCCGTCACCTGGGATTGGATGTTGCCCTGGATCATCGCCACCGAAGCCAAGGTAGAGAGGCCGATGCCGAGCGAGACGAGCATCAACGCCGTGGTGTTGCCGGGCCTGTGCAGGTTGGCGAGGCCGAGGCGAAGGGCAGGCGGCAGATGGCGCGGCGCACGAGCGGCGAGCGCAGAGAGGAGCGAGCCGCCGAGGCGGAAGAGGAGAAGCGTACCGGCAGCGGCCGCGCAGAAGGCAGCGGCGAAACGCCGATCCTGCGCCACCGCAACGGCAAGCCCGACCAGCGCGAGGGCAAGCGCGAAGTTGGCCAGGATGACGGGCCAGCGCGGGCGGGCCGAGGCCCGCGCCACCTCGTCGCGGAAAAGCGCAACGCCGGGGATCTCCCGTGCCCGCGCCAGCGGCCAAAGCGCGAAGGTGGCGGCCGCGACCAGCCCAAAGAGGGCAGCGAGCGCGAGCGGGATGGGATAAAAGCCGATGGCCGGTGGCACCGGCAGCACGTCAGCGAGCGCCACCACCGCCACCGCCGGCACGGCCGCGCCCAAGCCAAGCCCGATCGCGATCGCCAGCGCCCCAATGACGCCGAGCTGCAGAGCGTAGGTGGCGAAGATCACCCGCGCCGGAGCGCCCAGACACTTCAGCGTGGCGATGGTGCGTCGCCGCGCCTCGAGCCAGGTGCGCACCCCCGTCGCCACCCCTATGCCGCCCACCAGCAGCGCGGTGAGGCCTGTCAGAGTGAGGAACAAAGCCGTCTGCTCGACAAATCGGATCACCCCTGGCGCGGCCTCGGCGAAGGTGCGGATGCGCCATCCGCCATCGGGGAAGGCCGCGCGCAAATCGCGCACAAATCCGCCCACGTCTGTCCCTTCGGGCAGGCGGATTCGGTACTCGTAGCGGACCAGGCTGCCAGGCTGGATGAGGCCTGTGCCGGGGAGCGAATCGAGCGCGATCAAGGCGCGCGGCCCCAGCACCGCAGGCGAGGCGACCCGATCCGGCTCCTTCTCGACCGCGCCCACCACCCGAAACAGCCCCTCGCCGAGCCGCACTATGTCGCCAGGGCGAAGGTCGAGCCGGGCGAGCACCAGCGGTTCGGCGGCAAGCCCGGGCAGACCCTCGCGCGGGCCAAGGGCGGCGAAGACGCTACTCTCGCCGGCCACCCTCGCCTCGCCGTAGAGCGGCCAAGTGGGGCCGACCGCCTTCAGTTCGACCAGCATGCGCTCGCGCGCGCCCTTCTCGGCGATCAGCATCGAGCGCATTTCGACCACCTCCGCCACCTGCCCGCCGCGGGCGGCGATCCAGGCCATCGCCTCGGGCGGGATCGGACGGTAGCCGACCGAGACCTCGACATCGCCACCGAGGATGCGTCGCCCGTCCGTGCGCATGCCCTCGAGCACGGCGGAGGCGAGCGACCCAACCCCGGCGATGGCGGCGACCCCGAGGGCGAGGCAGGCGATGACGATGCGCAGGCCCCGCGTTCCGCTGCGCAGTTCGCGCCGGGCGAAGCGCCAGGCGGTGGCGAGAAGAGGGCTGTCGCCGGGGCGATCGAGGGACCGCGGCGGCGCGGTGACAAGAGTGCCGTCCATCGCGCTCAGCCGACCCTGCGGTCGGAGACGACGCGCCCGTCGACGAGCGTGACCACGCGCCCGCAGCGTTCGGCAAGCGCAGGGTCGTGCGTGATCAGCACCAGGGTGCTGCCGAGCCGGGCGCGCAGATCGAACATCAGGTCCATCACCGCCGCCCCGGTGGCAAGGTCGAGGTTGCCGGTGGGCTCGTCGGCGAGAAGCAGCGCGGGTTCAGCGACGAGGGCGCGGGCAAGCGCCACGCGCTGCTGTTCTCCCCCAGAAAGCTGGGCGGGATAGTGGCCGAGCCGGTGCGCAAGCCCCACGGCGGCGAGGGCCTCGCGCGCGCGGGTGAAGGCGTCGCGGCGGCCGGCGAACTCGAGCGGCACGGCGACATTCTCCTCCGCCGTCATGGTTGGGATCAGGTGGAAGGCCTGGAAGACGATGCCGATCTGCGCGCGGCGGAAGCGGGCGAGCTGGTCTTCGTCCATGGCGCCGAGGTCGGCGCCGGCAATCCGGACCGACCCCGCGGTTGGCCGCTCGAGCCCAGCGAGCAACATCATCAGGGTGGACTTGCCCGATCCAGAGGGGCCGACGATGCCAACCGCCTCGCCGGCCGCGATGGCGAGCGAGATCCCGCGCAAGATGTTGACCGGGCCGGCCGCCGAGGCCACGGTGAAAGCAAGGTCGCGGACCGCGACAATCGGGTCAGCGGTAGCAGGACCGGCCTCGGCCCGCGCGGGATGAACGATGGCGTCCATGTCGGAATCGACCTCTCCTCGCTCTCGTCGATATGGCCCGGGGGTCGGGCGGCGGGAAGCGATGGCCGCTTCGGCGAGTTTCCTCATCACGGCGTTGTGCGGCGCGGAAGCACGGGCGGAACGGCGTGAGATCCGCATCCTCGCCCTCGGCGACAGCCTCACCGCGGGCTATGGGCTCGCCCGCGGCGAGGGCTTCGTTGCCCAGCTCGAACGCGCGCTGCACGCCAAGGGCATTCCGGCACGGGTGATCGATGCCGGGGTTTCGGGCGACACCACGGCCGGGGGCAGGGCGCGGCTCGACTGGGCCTTGGTCGACCGGCCTGATGTCGCCATCGTCGCTCTTGGCGGCAATGACGGGCTGAGGGGCATCGATCCGGCCGCCACCCATGCCAATCTCGATGCGATCCTGAGGCGATTGGGTGAGCTCAACATCCCCGCCCTGCTTGCCGGCATGCTCGCGCCGCCAAATCTCGGGGCCGAGTACGGGGAGGCATTCCGCGAGGTCTATGCGAGGCTCGCGCGCGCGCACGATGTCGTGTTCTATCCGTTCTTTCTGGAAGGTGTCGCCGGCGAACCGGCACTCAATCAACCGGACGGGATCCACCCCAACGCACGCGGGGTGGCAGTGATGGTCGAGCGCATCCTGCCGCATGTCGAGGCGCTGATTGCGCGGGCAGGGCGGGGATGACGGCCGAGGTCGTGGAGGGCGCGGTATGGTTCGTCTTTTCGTCGGGTTGGCGGTCCCCTATGAACTGCGCCTTCGCCTCTCGGGGCTCATTGCGCACCGTTTCCCCGGCGCGAAATGGGTGCCGCCGGAGAACTACCACCTGACGCTGCGCTTCATCGGCGAGGTGGACAATGGCAGGGCAGACGACATCGACGCCGGGCTGTCTGCGATCGCCGCGCGCGGCTTCGACCTCACCCTCAGTGGCGTGGGCACGTTCGAGACCCGGGGCCGGCCGCATGCGCTGTGGGTGGGGGTAGAGCGTAATGCTGCCCTCGAACAGCTGCGCGCCAAGGTGGAAAGTGCGGTTGTGCGCGCAGGCTGCGAGCCTGAACGGCGCCGCTTCGTCCCGCACATCACCCTCGCCCGGCTCGACAATCCGGACCCGGTCCGCCTTGGCGAGTTCCTTCGCCTGCACGGGCTGTTCCGCGCCCAGCCGGTGCCGGTAGAGCGGTTCACCCTGTTTTCGTCGCACCTTGGAAAGGATCAGGCGCACTACACGGCGGAAGCCGACTACGCCTTGGTGTAAGGCCACCTCTCAGGTCCAGGGGAGGCGAGCGCGGCCGCGCGCAAGCGAGCGCAGGCACACATCCTCCGGCACGCGCTCGAGCCCGACAGCGCGTGCGGCGGCAAACACAACGCGTGGCTCGCCCTCGCCCTCCAGGAAGACGTCGAGCAGGCAAAAAGCGCCTCGGTAGAGCCAAGCGCTCACCTCGCCCTCATTCCGCACCAGCTCGGGCTCGCCGAGGATGGCGCGCAGGTCGGCTTCGCCGAGACCGGTGAGGTCGGCGGCGGAGCGCAGCGAACGGACGGGGTGGGCGGGGCGATCGGCAGGCGGGGGCGGCGAAATCGGGCGAGGTGCTATGGCGTGGGGCGGAACGCCCTGCCGCATCGCCTCCAGAGCGGCCCGGGCGGCGGCGATGTCAGCCAGCGCCCGCTCGGCCGCGGCGTTCGGGCCGGCTGAAGTGCCGGCGCACGCGACGGCTAGAACGGCAACCGACGCGACCGCAGTGCCCCGGACGGCCACGGCGTGCGGCGAGCTGGACTGGCATTAGCCCCGTGCCAGGGCGGGCTCGGCGGCGGCCATCGCTGACCCGGTGGCGGCCGCAGCGGGCTGCGCCGCCTGCGCCAGGGCGGAGCCCGCGGAGGCGGCGGGAGCGCCAAGAGCGGGGATCATCTCGATCCGCCCGCTCACCTGCGCCCCTTCCTCCACCATCAGCCGCGCGCAGCGTATCGTGCCGCTGACCCGGCCGCTGGCACGGATGACGAGCCGCCCCGTGACGGTAATCGCGCCATCGAAAGCGCCGGAGATGTCTGCGTCCTCGATTTCGGCCTCGCCGCGGAACACGCCGCTGTCGGCAATGATGAGCTCGAGTGCGTTGCGGATCGACACCTCGGCCGTGCCGTGCACCTCGAGCCGTTCGCAGTCGCTGATCGCGCCGCCAGAAAGCGCGATACCGCGGCCGACGACGAGGGCGCGACGATCCGCCTGCGGTCGGCCGGTCGGGCGCGGACCTGAGGGCGCCGCCGGGGTCGCGCCGGGCGACAACGGCATCGGTTGCGGCGGATTGGCTGGGGTGGGGATCGTCGGCTTGAGGGCCATGCCGCTCTCCTTGCGGATGTGGGTCGGGCGGGCGATCGGGTCGCCGGCCGCAACAGCGTCGTGGTCGGGCGCGCGCGTGTCCCGGCCGGCCGTGCCTGTTTCGCTTTTGGGACGCTTGAACAGTGCCAGGGGAGACCTCGCCACTTTGCGGTTTCGGTGGTGCTGGGGGCGACTCCACCCCACACGACCCATCATAGACCGAAGTCGTTTTGCGGCAACGCCGTGGTGGGCGCGAGAGGGATCGAACCTCTGACCCCCACCGTGTCAAGGTGGTGCTCTCCCGCTGAGCTACGCGCCCTTTCCCCCTAGGTCTCTACCGGCGGCTGGGCGGAGGCGCAAGCGCCGCGCCGGCCTTGGCGTCGGCCGATGACAGGGCGGCCCAGGCAGTGCTTTGATGTGCGGCGATGGACACGCTGCCGCCCAGGGATGGCTCTGAGACCCGTGCGGACCGCCGTCATGGTCCCGCGCCTTGGCCCGAGCCGGTGCGCGTGCAGCGGCCGGCAGTACAGCTGGCCCCGATCATCTTCTCTTCGCCGCACTCGGGCCGCATCTACCCGGCCGCGTTTCTGCATGAGTCTCGGCTCGACATGGCCACTCTACGGCGCAGCGAGGACAGTTTCGTCGAGGAGCTGTTCGGCTCGGCGCCCGCGCTGGGCTGTCCACTCATCCACGCCACCTTCCCGCGCACCTGGTGCGACGTCAATCGTGAGCCTTGGGAACTCGATCCGGCGATGTTCGCCGATCCACTGCCGGCCTACGTGAACGCAGCCAGCCCGCGGGTCGGCGCGGGGCTCGGTACGATCGCGCGCGTGGTCTCCACCGGCGAAGCGATCTACCGCCGCAAGCTCACCTTCGAGGAGGCAGAGGCGCGAATCGCCACCTGCTGGCGCCCCTATCACGAGGCGCTTGCCGGGCTCCTTGCCGAGACCTTGCACCGCTTCGGCTGCTGCCTGCTGATCGACTGCCATTCCATGCCGTCGCTGGCCGCGTTGCCGGCACGCGAACCGCCGCCCGACGTCGTGCTCGGCGATGCGCACGGCACGTCCTGCGCGCCGCTCGCCACCCGGCGCGTTGAGGAGGCGCTGATCCGGCATGGGCTTCGGGTGCGGCGCAACGAGCCCTACGCGGGGGGCTACGTGACCAGGCATTACGGGCGGCCGAGGGAGGGGGTGCATGCGCTGCAGATCGAGCTCTCCCGCACCCTCTACATGGACGAGGTGCGGATCGAGCCCAACGCCGGATTTGCCAGAATGAAGGCGCTGCTTGAGCGCGTGATCGGGGAACTGGCCGCCGCCGACTGGTCCTCGCTCAGGCCCTGAGCGAGGCGGCGCGACCGGGCTGTCGGCGACCTTGGATAGTGCCGGTCTCGACGTGATCGCGGCCGAAACCCCTGGTGCGACAGCCCTTTCCAAAAAAAGGGCCGCCCTTCGCAGGGCGGCCAAGTTTAGGGAGGAAACGTCCAAGAAAGGCAGACAGCATGGCCGAAACCACGATGCTGCGCTGCGGAAGATAGGCGAGGGACCAATCCGAGACAAGAGATTTTTTGCGCTGCAGCATCAGCACGGATCGGTTTCGCCAAATGCATGATCACGTCATCGCGATGGCGGCGGCAGCCGCTGGCACGAATCGTGCAGCACACACGCGGCATCACAACCACACGACCATCGACTCGCCCCGCCATGCCGCGCCCTCCCCAACTGGCCGCCCTTGCCGTCTCTCTCCTCGCCATTCCGCTGCTGATCGTCCCCCCTGCCAACGAGGCGTCAGCCCGGCCGAACACGCCGTCCGCGCAATCCCCGTCATCTCCGGCCGACCTCTGCCGGCCGGCGATCGCGGCGGCGGAACGCGCGCACGCCATCCCGCACGCGCTCCTGCTCGCCATCGGGCGCGTGGAGAGCGGGCGACGCGACCCCGAGACGGGGACGTTCGGCCCCTGGCCCTGGACCATCAATGCCGAGGGAACGGGGCAGTTCTTCCCCACCAAGGAGGCAGCGATTGCCGCCGTGCGCGCCCTGCAGGCACGCGGCGTGCGCTCGATCGACGTCGGCTGCATGCAGGTGAACCTGCACCATCACCCGCACGCCTTCTCCTCGCTCGAAGAGGCCTTCGACCCCTGGCGCAACGCTGACTACGCCGCCCGTTTCCTCGTCGACCTACGAGAACGGACGCAGTCCTGGACGCAGGCGGCAGCACACTACCATTCGCACACGCCCGAGTTCGCCGAAGCCTATAAGCGTCGTGTGCTCGCGGCTTGGCCGGAGGAAACGCGGCACGCGGCAGAAGCGCATCGGCAAGCGCAAGCCGCGGCCTGGGCCGCCCGGGCCGCGGGGGGGACGGGACGGATCTCGCCCGTCGGCTTCGGCGCAGCCCGCCCACTCCCCTCCGTGCAAAGAGACGGCGAGGGGCCGTCGTACGCCCGAGCCGACCCGCACGCCCCTCTCGGCTTCGGCTCGCGCGGACGTGATCTCGACTCCTACCGCGCGGCACCAATCGCCGCCGCGCGACCGATCGCCCTGCTCACCCAGCTCTCCGCCAGCCGCCCGCCCGCAAACCGTCCGTCCCGCTGAGTCTTCGTCGCGGTTGCTCAGCGCTGCCAAAATCCGGCACACTGCGGTGCTGCATGAGGCTCATGCGGTCGCTGCATGGATGCCTCGACGCACAGAAAGGGGATGATCCTGATGCGCCTACTCGCCGCTGCCTTCCTCGTCGCCGCCCTCTCCCTGCCGGCCTTCGCCTGCCCCTCCGAGGAGCGGGTTGCGGAAGAGCCGCCGCCGCCGGTGGTCACCTCTGCCCTGCCTGCGACCACCCTCGGAGGCTGATCGCGCCTCACGCCGTGCGGCCGCTGCGCAACCGGGAAACGAGGCCAGCGGCAGCGGCCGAGACCATCGCCTCGCTGTCGAGCCCGTAGAGGTCGTAAAGGGAGGGGATGTCGCCGGCTTGGCCGAAGCGGTCGACCCCGAGCGGTTCCACCCTCTGCCCGCGTACAGAACCGAGCCACGCTAAGGTGGCGGGGTGGCCATCAAGCACGGTGACCAGGACGGCGTCAGGCGAGAGCGGCTGCAGCAACTCCTCGATCCACGCCGAGGCACGCGCGCCGGTGCGGCGGCTGCGACAGGCATCGACCCAGTCGCGAAGCAGCCGGTCAGGGCTGGTCACCGCCAGCAATCCCGCCCCCGGAATATCTTCTCGGATCGCGTCCAGCGCGGCCTGCGCCTCCGGCGCGACGGGGCCTTGCGTGATCAGCGCGATCGCGGCCCCAGGGCTCGGCGGCACGAGCCAATAGCCGCCGCGGATCACCGCCTCGGGGTCGAGCACGCGCGCGGGCTGCGCGATCGCCCGCGTGGAGAGGCGAAGCCAGACCGATGAGCCGTCCGGCTCCTGCAGCTGGCGGAAAGCCCAGGCCAGGATCGCCGCGAGCTCATCGACGAAGGCCGGCTCATAGAAGGCGAGCCGATCCTGCCCGATGCCGATCAGCGGCGTGTAGACGGACTGGTGCTGCCCGCCCTCGGGCGCGAGTGTAATACCGGACGGGGTGGAGACCAGAATGAAGCGGGCATCCTGGTAGCAGGCATAGGCCAGCGCATCGAGGCCGCGCCCGACGAAGGTGTCGTACACGGTGCCGAGCGGAATGAGCCGCACGCCGAATAGCTCGTGCGCGAGGCCGGCTGCGGCGAGCAGCAGAAACAGGTTCTGCTCGGCGATGCCGAGCTCGATATGCTGGCCCTCAGGCGTCATCACCCATTTCTGTGGCGAGACAACCTTGGCGTCGCGAAAGACGTCGTTACGCCGCATGCGCGAGAACACGCCACGGCGGTTCACCCACGGCCCGAGCGAGGTGGACACCGTCACGTCCGGGCTCATGGTGACGAGGCGAGACGCAAGAGGGGCGAGGTCGCCCACCCCGCGGCCGATCTCGGACAGGATCTGCCCCAACCCTTCTTGGGTGGAGATCTTCCGGCCGGGCGCCAGAGGCGGGGCGGGCAGCGTGCACGGCACCGGCACCGGTTCGGCGGCAAGCCGACGGCTTCCCCGGCGCTGCGCAAAGGGGGCGGCGGCGACGAGGGCGCGCGCATCGGCCTCCAGCGGCCCGAGCCCCGCAAAGGGCTCCCACTCCTCGCCCGGCGCGATTCCCATCGCGGCGCGGAAAGCGTCCATCTGCTCCTTCGTCATCAGCCCGGCATGGTTGTCCTTATGCCCCGCAAAGGGCAGGCCCATGCCCTTGATGGTGTAGGCGATAAACGCGGTGGGCTGGCGCGTTGCTGCAGCCCGGCGCAGCGTGTCGACGACGAGGCCCATGTCGTGGCCGCCCAGGTTGGTCATCAGCTTGGCGAGCTCGTCGTCGCGCAACGGGTCGATGATGGCGCGCACGCGGCGATCGCGCCCGAGATCGGCGATCAGCGCCTCGCGCCACGCCGCGCCCCCCTGGAAGGTGAGCGCGGCGTAGGTGGAGTTCGGGCAGTCGTCGATCCACTGCCTCAGCGCCGCCCCGCCTGGCTGGGCGAAGGCCGCCGCGAGCAGACGGCCGTACTTCAGCGTCACCACCTCCCACTGCATGTCGCGGAACAGGCCCTCGATGCGGTGGAAGAGGCGGTCGGGCACGATCGAATCCAGGCTCTGGCGGTTGTAGTCGATCAGCCACCACACGCCGTCGACCTGTTGCTTCCAGCCCTCGAGCAGCGCCTCGTAGATGTTACCCTCGTCGAGTTCGGCATCGCCGACGACCGCCACCATGCGGCCCCAGGGCGAACCCTCCGGCACCAGGCGCTTAAGTCGAACATAGTCGCGCACGAGCGCGGCAAAGCTGGTGATGGCCACCCCGAGCCCGACGGAGCCGGTGGAGAAGTCGACATCATCGCCGTCCTTCACCCGCGACGGATAGGGCTGGATGCCGCCCAGGGCGCGGAAGCGCTCGAGCTTCTCCCGGCTCACCCGCCCCATCAGGTACTGGATGGCGTGGAACACCGGCGCGGCGTGCGGTTTCACCGCCACGCGATCCTCGGGGCGAAGGATGTCGAAGTAGAGCGCCGTCATCAGGGTGGCGACGGAGGCGCAGGAGGCCTGGTGGCCGCCGACCTTCAGCCCGTCGCGATTGGGGCGGATGTGGTTCGCGTGATGGATGATCCAGGAGGCGAGCCAGAGCACGCGCTTCTCCAGCGCCTCCAGCACGGCAAGCCGGCCCGGCTCGACCCCTCCCGCTTCCCCCGTCTTTCGCGCCAGGCCCTCCGCCATGCCCGATCCCCCTTGCCTCAGCCGCGGGCCAGACGCTTCATGGCCGAGGAGGCGGCGCGCTTTCCTTCGCTTGCGTAGAGTTCGTGGTTCGCTTCGATCGTGTCGCGATCGTACAGGTAGTTCACCATCAGCCCGAGGCTCTCGCGCAGGCCCTTCTCGGAGGCGTCGGCGAGCCAGTTCAGCCGTTCCGCCCGCGCACCGTTGCTGAGGTGGAAATGCGCCACTGGATCGCGCGCCTTGCCGCGCCGGTCGCTTTCAACGAGCAGGTAGCGCGCGCACAGCCGAAGCAGCGGGGCCTTCGCCGCTTCGGCCAAAGCAGGCTCGCGATGCCAGGAGCGGCGGGCGAGCAGACGGGCGAGCGGCCGCATCTCCTCCGCCCCCTCCTCCTCGCCCACCCCCAGCGCCTCCGCTAACGTCGCATTCTCCTCAGGCGAGAGAAGCTCCTCGCCGCAAGACACCTTGTCCTCCAGCCAGCGGCGAAAGCCCGGAATGGGAGAAAGGGTAGCGAAGGTCTTCAGGTTCGGCAGGTCGCGCGAGAGGCGATCGACCACCTGCTTGATGAGGAAGTTGCCGAAGCTGATCCCTGAGAGGCCCTTCTGGCAGTTCGAGATGGAGTAGAAGATCGCCGTGTCAGCGGCGGCGGGATCGATGACGGGGGCCTTCTCGTCGAGCAGTGCCCGCACATTGTCGGCAAGCCCGCGCACGAGAGCAACCTCGACGAAGATGAGCGGTTCGCCCGCCATCGCTGGGTGGAAGAAGGCGTAGCAGCGGCGGTCTGCATCGAGCCGGTTCTTCAGGTCGCGCCAGCCGCGGATCTCGTGCACCGCTTCGTAGCCGACGAGCTTCTCGAGAAGCGAGGCCGGGCTGTTCCAGTCGATGCGGCGCAGTTCAAGGAAGCCGACATCGAACCAGGCGGCGAGAAGCCCCCGCAGATCCTCGTCGAGGGCGGAGAGCAGCGGGTCGTCTTTGGCCCGTGCCATCAGTTCGGCGCGGAGATCGACCAGGAACTTCACGCCCTCGGGGATGGAGGTGAACTGGGTGAGGAGGCGGACGCGCGGCGCAGCGGCGGCGCGGCGCAGTTGCGCGAGCGCCATCGCCCTCTCACCGGCATCGGTCGCAGCGGCGAAGGCCGCACACGCCGCCTGTACAGAGGCGGGGTCGGCATCGAAACTGGCAAGCGTGCGCAAAAAGGCCGTTCGCCCCTCGGAGTCTGCCTTGCGATACGCCTGCGCAAGTTGGGCGGCGCGGCCGCGGGCCGAGACCTCGCCGCCCTTCGCCTCCAGGCAGGCGCGCATCTGGGCGGCGACGTCGCCCTGATCCTCCGCCCCTCCGGCCACCGCCGCCCAGGCGCCGAGAAGGCGTTTCAGCGCCCGATCAAACAGGCCTTCCTGAACGGTCGCGGCCTCCATCGGGACTCCCTCCCCGGTTTCTCCTTCCACTGTACAGCCCGGCGAAGACGGGCGGGAGATGGTCGGCGAGGTCCTCGGCGATCAAGTGGAGGCCGGCGCGCTCGGCCGCCCGCGCATGCAGCCAGGCAGCGGCAGAGGCGGCTTCGAAGGCGGGAAGGCCGCGGGCGAGGAGGGCGGCGGCGATCCCTGCGAGCACGTCGCCGGTGCCGCCGGTGGCAAGCCAGGCAGGGGCGGCGGGGGTGATGGCCGCCCGACCATCGGGGCCGGCAATGATGGTGTCGCTGCCTTTGAGCAGGACGACCCCGTCGAGACGCCGCGCGGCCTCGCGCACCGCAGCGAGCCGGTCGGCACCCGGCGGGCCGAACAGGCGGGCGAACTCGCCCATGTGCGGCGTGACGATGGCGCTACCGCGCAAGGCCTCGAGGGTGCCGCGCAGGGCGTCAGCATCGGCGACGAGGGTTCGTCCAGCCGCCAGCACGGTACGCGCCATCTCAGCCGCCCTTTCCCCCCCGCCCGGCCCGACCAGCCAGACCCGGCGGCGGTCGTCAGCGAGCAAGCCTTCGAGCGGGGCTTCGGTCACGATCACGCCGGGCTCGCCTGACCGACAAGCGGCGGCCGAGGCGGCATCGGGCGCGGAAATGGTGACCAGCCCCGCCCCGGCGCGGCGCGCGGCGTGGGCGGCAAGCCGGGCCGCACCGGTCATGGCTGGGCCGGAGACGATGGTCACCGTGCCGCGGCTGTATTTGTGGTCGGTCGCGAAGGGAGGGCTCAGGTGATGTCGCCACAGCACCGGGTCGTTGCGGAATGTTTTCGGCGCGATCCGATCAAGCACCTCATCGGGAATGCCGATCGGCGCACACACCACCTCGCCGCAGAGATCCCGCCCCGGCAGAAGCAGGTGGGCTGGTTTGAGGCGGAAGAAGGTGACGGTGAGGACGGCCTGCGGGGCGAGGCCGAGCACCTGCCC
Organism: uncultured Elioraea sp.; assembly: GCA_937928775.1. Classification (GTDB taxonomy): domain Bacteria; phylum Pseudomonadota; class Alphaproteobacteria; order Acetobacterales; family Acetobacteraceae; genus Elioraea. Next base: position 87,065 of record CALFVI010000015.1, read on the forward strand.
GCTGTCGCCGGCAACACCGGAGGGAAGGTCGATCGCCACCACCGGGGCGGCAATGGCGCGGATCGTTTCCGCCGCCGCCCCCTCGATCGGGCGGGCGAGCCCAGCACCGAACAGGGCGTCGACCACGAGCCCGGCACCGGCGAGCGCCTGCGGTGCGAGCGGGACCAGGGGGCCATGCCAGCGCGCGGCGGCCAGCGCGGCGTCACCGCGCAAACCGTTCCGTTCCCCCAACAGCGCCACCCGCACTGGCCAGCCCGCCTCCTCCAGCCGGCGCGCGACCACGAACCCATCGCCACCGTTGTTGCCGGGGCCGGCGACCACCACGGTGGGACAGGGGCGAAAGCGGCGCAGGATGGCGCGCGTCACCGCCCGCCCCGCGTTCTCCATCAGCACACTGCCGGGCATGCCAGCGGCAATGGTCAGCCGATCGGCCTGCGCCATCTCGGCCACCGTCAGCACCGCGGCGTCGCGCATTGGCTTGACCCTCGCTGTCTTCGATGATTAGAACATCCGCGGGAAGCGATCTTCCCGCGTAGAAACATCAACGAAGCGGGAGTGAACGTCGATGGCACGGATCGGCAAGCCTGAACGGAGCCTCTCCGAACTCTACCGTGATGACCCCGAGCGCGCCGATTGGGTGGTGTTTGGCCGTCGCGGCGCTCTGAAGGGTACGGCGCTGGCCGCCATGGGTGCTGCGGTCGGTGCGACCATCCCGTTTGCCAACCGCATGCCGACCGGCCTCGTCCCCGCGGCGCTGGCGCAAGGGGGCGGTGAACGGCGGCTCTTCCGCTTCGAAGGCAAGGAGGCGCTGATCGACCTCGGCCAGCGCCCACTCGTGCTCGAAACGCCCGAGCACCTGCTCGATGACGAGATCACCCCGGCGTCGAAGTTCTTTGTTCGCAACAACGGTCTCCCCCCGGAGCCGGCGGCGGAGCCGAAAGCGTGGAAGCTGCGCATCGACGGCGAGGTGAACACGCCACTTGAGCTGACGGTCGGTGAGATCGAAACCCGCTTCCCGCTCGTCACCTATCAGCTGCAGATGGAGTGCGGCGGCAACGGGCGGAGCTTTTTCGTGCCCGAAACCCGCGGCAACCAGTGGGGGAATGGCGCCATTTCGAACTGCCTGTGGACCGGCGTGCGGCTGCGCGACCTCCTGCGCGCAGCCGGCGTAAAGGACAGCGCCAAGCACGTCGCCCCTTACGGCAACGACATTCACCTCTCTGGTGACCCCAACCGCGTGGTCATCAGCCGCGCCACCCCGATTGAGAAGTGCATGGAGGAGCACACGCTCGTCGCGGTGCGGATGAACGGCGAGCCAATCCCGCACATTCACGGCGCGCCCTTGCGCCTGATCGTGCCCGGCTGGCCCGGCTCTCTCAGCCAGAAATGGCTCACCAGGCTTTGGGTGCGCGACCGCGAGCATGACGGGCCCGGCATGGGCGGCACGTCCTACCGCGTGCCGGTGATCCCGATCGTTCCGGGCTCGCGCGACGACGGCAAGACCTTCCGCGACATCCACTCGATGTTCGTGCGCTCGGTGCTGACGAACATTCCAAACGGCAGCCGTTTCCCAGCCGGCACGCGCGAACTCGCCGTGCGCGGCCATGCTTGGGCCGGTGAAGATACCATCCGCGCCGTGCACGTCTCGGTCGACTTCGGCTCGACTTGGACGGAAATGGAGGTCAAGCCGCCCGCCAACAAATACGCCTGGCAACGCTGGAGCGGCACGGTGCGCCTGCCCTCCGATGGCTACTTCGAAATCTGGTACCGCGCCACCGACAGCCAGGGTCGGATGCAGCCGCACGCGCCAGCGAACTGGAACCCGCAGGGCTACGGCGCGAACCCGATCAGCCGCATCGCCATCCTGGTCGGCTGAGGGAACCCGCAGGACCAACGGCGAAAGGAAAGAGTGGCCGAGGATGCGACGGGGAATGGTGAAGGGACTGTTCGCCGCGTTGGCAGCGGGACTGCTCGCTGTTCCCCTGTCCGCCACGGCGCCCTCGATCTCGGCCGAAGAGGAGACGCCGGACATTCTGGCCCCGGGCGAAGGGCGGGACGAAACCTTCTACTACTGCGTCGCCTGCCACAACACTGCGCTCATCCGTCGCTCCGGCTTCACCCGCCAACAGTGGGACGAGCTGATGGACTGGATGACGGAGCGGCACGGCATGAACCCGCTCGAAGGCGAACTGCGCGAAACCATCGTCAACTATCTAGCCCAGGCCTATCCGCCACGCCGCCAGCGTGGGCCAGCCTTCACCAATCCCTTCGCCACCAACTGACACGGCCTGCCCCGGCGGTGCGGTGCCGCCCCGCGGCGCGATGCGCGCCTCGCCCGCGGGCCAGCGCAAGCCGATAGGGAGATTTCGCACCCAGCAGCGCGGTTCCGGGTCGGCGACCGCGCTTCGGCAACCGGAAGGGAATCCAGCGGAGAGGGTGCCCCCGAGGCTGATCGCGTGTGCGCCTCCGCCGGGCAAGACTCGCACGTCACGCGGAGTCCCGCCGGGTCGGAGCGCTTGAGGGCAGGGCGATCACCGCGAACCCTACAGGGGCGCGGGGAAAGATCAGGGCTCGCCGGCGGATGCTTCGATCCGTCAGTGCCGCGCTGATGTGGATCGGCATCAGCAGGACCCGATTCCGTGGCCGATCGATCGGGTGATGCAGCCATCACCCGGCGTTGGTGATCCTGGTGCCGCGCGACTGCGCCGCTCTGCCTGCGTCGGCGAGGGCCGAACTGCCGGCGCAGCGCCATGCCCGTGGCCCAAATTGCGGCATGGGGCGGGCCGCCCTGCGAGCAGACCAGGACCCGCCGAGAGCCTACGTCACCCCGTCGCGATTGCATGTACCGCGCAGCGCAGCAACCTTCGCGCTCATGAAGCCTTTCGCCCGCTTCCCCAGTGCGGCCCTCGCGCGGCTGTTTCGCCCCGCCTCGGTCCTGCTCGTCGGCGCCGCCGAAGATGCGCACCTGGCCGCGCTCCGGGCGGGCCTCGACGCCGGCAGTTTCGCGG
>CALFVI010000016.1 GCA_937928775.1 uncultured Elioraea sp.
CGAAGACGAACCGCAAGCAGCCCATCCCATACGACACGACGCTCTACCGCCAGCGCCACCATATCGCGATCATGGTCAGCCGACTGAAAGACGGTCGACACATCGCCGTGCGCGACGACCGATGCGCCTCCACCTTCTTCGGCGCCATCACCCTCGCCTCTCCCGTCATCTTCTGGCTCGGGCAATCAGTCCTGAGGCTAGCGGTGCCGTGCCCATTGGCACCTGCCCGCAAACCAGAACCGTACGAAACCCTCGCCTCACTCTCGCCTCGCACTCCAAGCGCTTATCGAGGGAGAGGGAAACGCCGCAGCTGGATTTGTGGCGTCCCGTACGGGATTCGAACCCGTGTTGCGGCCTTGAAAGGGCCGAGTCCTAGGCCTCTAGACGAACGGGACCGCTGCACCCACCCGCCCTACCGCGGTCGCGACATCGATGCAAGCGCGCTTAGGCGAAGGCGGCATCAACCAAACGCAACCAAACCGCCTCGCCGCCACGCAACCGGTCGGGCCGCAAAGCTCCGGCCACGCGCACCAGGCTGCCGCGCGCCGCCGCAAGACCCTGCGCGAGCGGACTGCCATCGACGCGGAAGGCGATTGCCGCGAGAGAGCCCCCCCCCTCGCCGGCCAGGACCACGCGCAGGTGCGTTCCTCTCGCCCCGATCGCCGAGACAGACGCGACCCGCCCGACAAGCTCCACCAGAGGCTCAGCGTTGCCGGGGCCGAAGGGGCCAAGCCGGGCCAGAGCCTGCGCCGCCTCGGGAGTCGCCCCCTCGATCCGACAGCGGCCCTCGATCACCACCGGTTCCTGCACCTCTCCCTTCACCCCCCAGGCGGCGTCGAGCGCTTCGGCAAACGCCCCAAGCCGCGACGCCGCAAGCGTGACCCCGGCGGCCTCGGCATGCCCGCCGCCCTTCAACACAAGGCCCTGTTGCACCAGGGCACCAATCGCTGCGCCGAGATCGAAACCCGGCACCGACCGGCCCGATCCCACCGCCGTCTCACCAGCCACCGCCAGGGCCACTGCTGGCCGGCCAAAGCGTTCGCGCAGCCGTCCGGCAACGATGCCCACAACGCCCGGATGCCAGCCCTCCCCTGCCACCACGAGCACGGATCGGCCCGCCTCAACCTGGCGTTCGGCCTCGGCGAAGGCAGCCTTGGCCACCACTGCCTCAATCGACTGGCGGTCGCGGTTCAACCGGTCAAGCCGTTGCGCCAGCGACTGTGCCTCGCGCGCATCGTTCGTCAATAACAGCGCGACACCAAGCCCCGCGTCGTCCAGCCGCCCGGCGGCGTTCAGCCGCGGCGCCAAGGCAAAGCCGATCGCTTCTGCATCGATCGTGTCGATGCCGACCCCTGCTGCGGCCGCAAGCGCGGCAAGGCCGGGCCTCGGGCTTCGCCGCATCGCCTCGATCCCGCGCGCAACGAACGCGCGATTGAGGCCGACAAGCGGCATCACATCGGCCACGGTGGCAAGGGCGACGAGATCGACGAGATCGAGCAACACTTCATTGCCGACCGTTCGCGCAAAGCCCGCGCGGCGGAGGTTGCGGTTGATCGCGACCGCGGCGAGAAAGGCGAGCGCGGTGGCGCACAGTGTGCTGAGTGCCGCCGCGACAGGAGGTGTGTTCGGATTGACGTGGGCGACGACGCCCGACGGCAGCCTCTCGGATCGGTGGTGATCGAGCACCAACACGTCCGCCTCGCGTGAGATCGCGGCAATTGGCCCCGCTGCATTCGACCCGCAATCGAGACACACGATCACCCCCGCCCCGGCGGCGACGAAGTCGCGAAACGCACGCTCGTTCGGGCCATAACCGTCGCGCAGACGGTGCGGCACGGCGTGCAGCACGCGAACCCCGAGCGCGGCGAGGAAACGCGAAAGAAGAGCGACCGCGGCTTGGCCGTCGACGTCGTAATCGCCGAACAGCGCGACCGTCTCCTCGCGCTGCACCGCCCAGGCGAGACGATCGGCGAGCGCATCCATGCCGGGCAAGAGGGATGGATCCGGCAACCAGTCCTTCAGCCGTGGCGCGAGGTGACGCGCAAGCTCGGCCTCCGCCACGCCGCGCGAGACAATCACGCTAGCGAGCAGTTCGGGCAGGCCGTGGCGCTGTGCGAAGCGCAGCGTGGTTTCAGGATCGGCGGTGCGGTCCTGCCAGGGCCGGCTGGAGAAGGATCGTCTGTCGTTCCCCTCCGAACGACCGTGCACGATCGCCTCAGCTGCCCATCCAGAGCTTGCGCGTGAAATTGTGGTGCGCCTCGATGTAGCGCACCGTGCCTGATTTAGAGCGCATCACCAGAGAGTGGGTGATCGCCCCGCCGCCGAAGCGTCGCACCCCGCGCAGCATCGCCCCGTTGGTCACACCAGTGGCGGCGAACATCACGTCGCCGCGCGCCATCTCTTCGGTAGTGTATTTGCGCGAAAGGTCAGTGATGCCCATCCGACGCGCGCGGGCCTTCTCCTCTTCGGTGCGAAAGACGAGCCGCCCCTGGATCTGGCCGCCGATGCAGCGCAGAGCAGCGGCTGCGAGCACGCCCTCGGGTGCACCGCCTATACCCATGTAGACGTCGATGCCGCTCTCCGGCTGGCTGGTTGCGATCACGCCAGACACGTCGCCGTCGCTGATCAGCATGATGCGCGCCCCGGCCGCTCGCACTGCCTTGATCAACTCCGCATGCCGCGGACGATCGAGGATGCAGACCACGAGGTCTGACACCGCCATGCCCTTCGCCTTCGCCACCTCCTTCAGGTTACGCTCAGGCGTTTCGTCGAGATCGACGATGCCTTCCGGCAGCCCGCCACCGACCGCGATCTTTTCCATGTATACGTCGGGCGCATTGAGGAAGTTTCCAGCCTCGGCGAGGGCGACCACGGCGAGAGCGTTGTTGCCGCCCTTGGCGGTGATTGTCGTGCCTTCGAGCGGGTCGAGGGCGATATCAGCCTTCATGCCACCGCAGCCGACCTTCTCGCCGATGTAGAGCATCGGCGCCTCGTCGCGTTCGCCCTCGCCGATCACCACCGTGCCGTCGATCGCCACCGTGTCGAAGGCACGGCGCATCGCATCCACCGCCGCCTGATCGGCGGCCTTCTCATCGCCCCGGCCCATCAGCCGCGAAGCGGCGAGTGCGGCGGCTTCCGTGACGCGCACAAGTTCAAGGGCGAGGTTGCGGTCGATGTGGCGGGCATCGGGCGCATCGCCGCCAGCAGCGAAGACGCGCGCGGAAGTGGCGGTGTCGCTCATGAGATCGTTCCCTTCCCGAACCTGTCACCCACCCCTCTCAGAGGGTTTCGATCCTGATCACGGTCGGCGGCTCAACCACCGCCCCGAGCGAGGCGATGCGGGCCACGGCCGCGCAGAAGGCCGCCTCCTCGCACGGATGCGTCGTCAACACAACGGGAACCGTCTCGCCCGGCGACCGGCCGCGCTGCAGCATGCTCTCGAGGCTCACCGCATGGTCGCGCAGCACGGCGGAGATCTCGGCGATCACCCCTGGGCGATCGACCACCATCAGGCGCAGATAGGCCGCCCCGAAGCGATGCGCGATGGGAAGAGCAGCCGCGGGCTCGAGGCCTATCGCACTGCGTCCCCAGGTCGGCGTGCGCCGGCTGCGCGCGATGTCGATCAGGTCGGCAACCACCGCCGAAGCTGTCGGCCCCCCGCCTGCGCCACGGCCCTCCAGGATCACGCGCCCGGCGTGATCGCCCTCGATCATCACCGCATTGAACACGCCGTCGACATGCGCGAAGGGCGAACTTTGGGGCACCAGCGCAGGGTGGACGCGCGCCGCGACCCCTGCCGCGGTCTCCTCCGCGATGCCGACGAGGCGGATCACGTAGCCCAATTCGTGCGCAAAACGAATATCGAGATCGGTGATATGCCGGATGCCCTCGACGGAGAGCGAGCTGAAGTCGAGAGGGCGGCCGAAGGCGAGGCCAGCGAGGATAGCGAGCTTGTGCGCGGCATCCACCCCGTCGATGTCGAAGGACGGGTCGGCCTCCGCATAGCCCAGGGCCTGCGCCTCGGCCAGCACCTCGGCGAAGGCCCGCCCCGAATCCCGCATCGCGGTCAGGATATAGTTCGACGTGCCGTTGAGAATGCCGGCGATACGCAGCACGCGGTTGGCGGCAAGGCCCTCGCGCAGCGCCTTGATGGCGGGAATGCCGCCAGCGACAGCCGCCTCGAAGGCAAGCGCCGCCCCGGCGCGTTCCGCCCTCGCGGCAAGCTCCGCCCCGTGCAGCGCGAGCATCGCCTTGTTCGCGGTCACCACCGGCTTGCCGGCGTCAAGCGCGGCCTCTACCGCGGCGCGGGCTGGCCCATCCGCGCCGCCGATCACCTCGACCAGGACCTCGACAGCGGGGTCCCGCGCAAGGGCGACCGGGTCCTGGAACCAGGCAAGGCCATCCAGTGCAACACCGCGATCCTTGCCGCGATCCCGCGCCGAGACAGCGACCGGCACGATCGGCCGCCCGGCCCGCGCCGCGATGAGTGTAGCGTTAGCACGCAACAGGCGAAGTGTCGCCGCACCCACCGTGCCAAGCCCGGCGAGGCCGACACGCAGGGGAGCCCCGCTCATGCCGCCGTCTCGACCTCGGAGGGCGTGCAGGCCGCGTGCGTGCCTTGCAGGAAAGCACGGATAGCCCGACAGGCCTGGCGGATGCGCTGCGTGTTCTCGACGAGCGCGATGCGCACGTGCCCATCCCCATGCTCGCCAAACCCCACACCTGGGCTTACCGCGACCTTGGCGCGATCGAGCAGGAGCTTGGCGAATTCGAGGCTGCCCAGGTGGCGAAAGCGCGGCGGAATCGGCGCCCAGGCAAACATCGAAGCAGCGGGGGCCGGAACCTCCCAGCCGGCAGCGGCGAGGCCGCGGATCAGCACATCGCGCCGTTCGCGATAGAGGGCGCGCAGCGCCGCCACGCAGTCCTGCGGGCCGTTCAGGGCGGCGACCGCAGCGACCTGGATCGGCGTGAAGGCGCCGTAGTCGAGATAGGACTTCACCCGCGCGAGCGCCGCGATCAGACGCGGGTTGCCGGCAGCGAAGCCGATCCGCCAGCCCGCCATCGAGTAGGTCTTCGACATGGAGGTGAACTCGACGGCGATCTCCTTCGCCCCCGGCACAGCAAGGATGGAGGGGGGCGGTTCGCCCTCGAAATAGATTTCGGCATAGGCGAGGTCGGAGATAACGAACACTTCGTGCCGGCGGGCGAAGGAAACCACCTCGCGATAGAAGTCGAGGGAGGCGGTGAGCGCGGTCGGGTTGGAAGGGAAGTTGACGATCAGCGCAGTCGGCTTCGGCACGGAGTGGATAACTGCGCGATGGAGCGCGCGCAGCATCTCCTCGCCAGGCTCGTGCGGGATGGAGCGCACCGCGGCCCCGGCGATGACGAAGCCGAACTGATGGATGGGGTAGGAGGGGTTGGGGACGAGGATGACGTCGCCCGGCGAGGTGATCGCCTGAGCGAGATTGGCAAGCCCCTCCTTCGAGCCGAGTGTGACGCACACCTCCGTCTCCGGGTCGAGCACGACGCCGAAGCGGCGCGCGTAATAGCCGGCGAGCGCACGGCGAAGCCCGGGGATGCCGCGCGAGACCGAGTAGCGATGCGCGCGCGGATCGGCGACCGTTTCGATGAGTTTCGCCACCACGTGTGGCGGGGCGGCACTGTCAGGGTTGCCCATGCCGAGGTCGATCACGTCCTCGCCGCGGCCGCGCGCCTCCGCCTTCAGCCTGTTTACCTCGGCGAAGACGTAGGGCGGGAGGCGTCGGATGCGGTGGAAGTCGCTTGGGGCGGAAGGCATGCGCTTCGGTTCCGGGGCTCTCTCGGGTCGGAGGGCCACAGCCGAACCCGACTCGTCAACCAGTATTGTCAGTATATCAGCCGCACCTCGGCGCCGCGACCCGCTGGGCTGGGGCGGGCCTCGGCAGCGATCTCGATCGCCTCGGCCGGGACGCCAGCTGCCCGCAACGCCTGGGCGACGGCCTGGGCGCGCGCGAGCGCAAGCCCGAGCTCCTCGCCTGCTGCATCGACGAAGCCGATCACGCGCAGGGCCGCCGCCCCGCGCGTCCGGGCGAGAGCGATCAGCGTGTCGCGCTCGCTTGGCGCGAGGATGGCCGAGCCGGCGGCAAACCGAATTGCGGCGCCGGCTCCGATGCCGCCCGCCCGCAGCGCCACTTGCGTCGCCGCCGCAGGGAGGGCCGAGCGGTCGATGACGACGGAGGGATCGGACGCGGCCGTCGCGGCGGCGGAACGCGCTGACAGGTTCATGAGCGGCGCAGGCGACGGGACCGAGGCAGGCGTCGATCTCGCTGAGAAGGACGAGGGCTCGGCCGAGCGCGGCGCCGCGATGGGGGCGGGTTCCGGCTCGAGCCGGGCCGGCGGAGGCGGGGCGGAGGGAATTTCGGTCTCTGGAAGCGGCGAAGATGCCCCTTCGACCGCAGCGGAAGGCGGCGCTTCGCCCTGGCGAGCCGAAGTAGCGACGGCCGCGGATGGCGCGCCCGCGATGGGTGGTACGGACCTCGGGCCGACAACCGCTGGATTGGGCGAGACGATGCCGGAGATGATCTCGCCCTCCTGCTGGAAGCCGAGCGGGCCCGCCGCCTCGGCTGCAGCGGTGGGCGGGATTGCGGCAGGCGGAGGGCGCGGAACGCCGACATGACGCGCGTTCTCACGATCCGCCACCAGGGCTTCGGCCACCCGCCGCCGTTCCTCTCGCGAGGGCGGCACGGGGCGTGCCGGCACTGTGCCCAGGTTCGGGAATGGACGATCCGCTCCCGGCACATCCGGCAGGGCCGCGAGCGGCGGGCGTCCGGCGAAGACACGGACCTGCTCGATCAGATCGAGCCGTGGTCCGCAGCCGGCGACAAGCAGAAGGAGAAGCCATGCAGCGGGCGCGCGCCTAAGCTGCAGCCCTTCGCTTGCTTGATCGCGCCAGCGCGCGGCACTACGGTCACTGATCATCCCACATCTCCGCCGCCGACCCGGGACAAGGACGCTCGACATCGATGGCAGAGGACAAGGCCGCGCAGGCCTTCAAGGTGCCCGACCCCGCCCTGCTCACCCGCAACATGGCGGACATCGCCAGCCGTAGCCAGCGCATTGTGCTGGAGTTCCTCAAGCGCCAGGGCAATGGGGCACTGCCAGGGCTTGATCCGCTCAACATCGGCGGCGCCTTCCTGGAAATGACGGCACGGCTGATGGCCAACCCCGTGGGGCTGATGCAGGCGCAGGTCGCCTTTTGGCGAGACTACATGCTGCTCTGGCAGAACACGGCGCGCCGGCTGCTTGGCGCCGAGGCCGAACCGGTGGTTCAGCCTTCGCCCGGAGACCGGCGGTTCCGCCACGAGGACTGGCATCAGAACGAGATCTTCGACTTCATCAAGCAGTCCTACCTTCTTTCCGCGCGCTACATCCAGTCGCTGGTCAAGCAAGCTGAGGGGCTCGACGACAAGACGGCGCAAAAGCTTGACTTCTACACCCGGCAGTTTGTCGATGCGATGGCACCGACCAACTTCGTGCTGACCAACCCCGAGGTGCTGCGCCGCACGATCGAGACGGGCGGGGAAAACCTGGTGCGCGGCCTGAATAATCTGCTTGCCGACCTCGAGCGCGGCAAGGGCAGGCTGCAGATTAAGATGACCGACTACGAGGCGTTCAAAGTGGGCGAGAACATCGCCACCACGCCTGGTTCTGTAATCTATCGGAACGACCTGATCGAGCTCATCCAATATGCACCCTCGACGGATGAAGTGCTGAAACGCCCCCTCCTCATCATTCCGCCCTGGATCAACAAGTACTACATTCTCGACCTGAGACCGAAAAACAGCTTCATACGCTGGGCGGTTGCGCAAGGACATACCGTGTTCTGCATTTCCTGGGTGAACCCAGACGAGCGTCTCGCCCAGAAGACCTTCGAGGACTATATGCTGGAGGGGCCGCTTGCCGCGCTCGAAGCCATCCGAAGCGCGACAGGCGAGAGCGACGTCAATGCCATCGGCTATTGCCTCGGCGGCACGCTGCTTGCCTGCACGCTTGCGCACATGGCGGCGAAGGAGGATGCGCGCATCCGCTCCGCCACCTTCTTCACCACGCTGGTCGATTTCGCTGAAGCGGGCGAACTCTCTGTGTTCATTGATGAGGAGCAGCTAAAGGCACTTGAGGAGATGATGAGCAAGCGCGGCTATCTCGACGGGCACGAGATGGCGGTGACATTCAACATGCTGCGCGCCAACGACCTGATCTGGTCGTTCGTGGTCAACAATTATCTTCTCGGCCAGGAGCCCTTCCCGTTCGACCTGCTCTATTGGAACTCCGACTCCACCCGCATGCCGGCGGCGATGCACTCGTTCTACTTGCGTAAGATGTACCAGGAGAACAAGCTCGTCGAACCAGGAGGCATCACGCTCGCCGGCACGCCGATCGATTTGCGAAGGATCACCGTGCCCACCTACATCTTGGCTACGCGCGAGGACCACATCGCGCCTTGGAAAGCCTGCTACAAGGCAACACAGATCTACTCGGGCCAGAAACGTTTCGTGCTTGCTGCCTCCGGTCATATCGCAGGCGTGGTCAACCCGCCGGAGGCCGGCAAATACAGCCACTGGGTGAACACCGAACTGCCGCCCGACCCGGAAGCGTGGCTCGCCGGCGCGACGGAGCTCGCCGGGTCCTGGTGGCCGGACTGGCAGCGCTGGGTGGCAGGGCTGTCGCGCGCCAAGGTGAAGGCGCGCATGCCGGGCGAGGGTGAGTTGCCAGTGCTGGAGCCCGCACCCGGCAGCTACGTCCGAATCACCGCGCAGTAGGCGCTGTGAGACGAGAGAGGTTTCAGCGCGGCGAACCAGCCTCGCGTTCAAGCGCAAGTCGCAGTTCCCGCAGAGGTCGAACAACCTGGCGAGGCACCTCGAAGCGCTGCAGCCTATCCCGGGTCACGGTCGGATCGAGCGAAACCGGGGGACCGAGTGCAGCGCGCGCCTGAGCCTCTTCGCCCTGGCGCAGCGCCCGGGTGGCGGCCCATAGCGCTTCGACCACCATCTGCGCGCTTGCCTCAGACGCGATCGCGGCCGCTGCGCGCAGATTGGGCCGCGCCTCGCGCAAAAGCCGCCCGGGCCAGCGATCCGCAAGCCGTCCGGACGAGGCCTCAATGGTGGCAATCTCGTACATCAAGAGCGCATAGGCCGCGTTCGCCGGCTGGTCGAGCAACGCGTGCGGGCGCGCAACAAGCAGGTGAAACGCATTCTCCGCCGACTGGATTAAGGGGTCGGCCGCGCCCTGAAACACGCCGGCTGGGATCACGATGGTCTCCACGGGCTCCTCTCCGCAGGCGGCAAGTGCAGCGAGCGCTGCGGTGACAAGGACGACCCGACGTTCGATCATTCCGCCTCCCTTCCAAAGGCGTGCGCGCGATACTCCATCCTGTAGCGGGTCGCCAAATCGGCGTAGTGCGGAGCCGTTTTCGCAAAGAAGGCGTCGGATGGCCGATCGAGCCTGCGCATGAACTCTGCTGGCGCACCACCCCACAGTTCGCCGCGCGGAATGACCTTCCCTGGCGGCAGAACGCCCCCGGCGGCGAGCATGCCGCCTTCCTCGATCACCGCGCCATCCAGCACGATCGCCCCCATACCGACGAAGGCACGGTTCTCGAGTGTGCAGGCATGCACGATGGCCATGTGGCCAATCGTCACCTCGTCTCCAATCAGGCACGGATGGGTTTCGCGGTTGACATGGATGATGCTGCCGTCCTGCACATTCGTCCGTGCACCGATACGAATGCGATTGACGTCACCGCGCACAACACAGTGGAACCAGATCGAGCTGCCGGGCCCGACAACGACATCGCCGATCACGGCCGCGGTCGGCGCAATCCAGGCGGTGGGGTCGATCTTGGGCAGCGTGCCGGCAAACGGGTAGAGCGGCCCCTGCATCGTCGTCTCCCATCCATCCCGCAGTGCGCTCATGCTGCGCGCGCGAAGCCTTCGCCGGACCGGGCCAGGCGTTCCAGCAACGGAGCGGGGCGAAGCGTCTCGTCTTGGGTGAGGGCGGCGAGTTCGGCAAGCCGGTTGCACACCGCAGAAAGGCCGCGATTCTCTGCATACCACATCGGCCCACCGCGCCACGCTGGCCAGCCGAAGCCGTGCACGAACACGACGTCGATGTCGGAGGCGCGGGCTGCAATACCTTCCTCGAGCACACGCGCGCCCTCGTTCACCATGGCGAGCACCATCCGGTCAAGAATCTCCTCAGGCGTGAGTGCGCGCGGCGTCCTGCCAAGCCGCGCCGCCGTCTCCCGGATAATTCGTTCCGTCTCCGCATCGGGCTCGCCGGTCCGGCCATCCGCCCCGTAGCGGTACCAGCCTGCCCCGGTCTTCTGGCCGAGTCTTCCGGCAGCGACCATCGCATCCGCGATGGGGAAGGAAATGCCGAAAGCGCGTCGGGCGGAAGCGCCGATGTCGAGCCCCGCGAGATCAGCCACCGCGAAGGGGCCCATGGCGAGACCGAAGCCCGTCATCACGCGATCGATCTCCCACGGCAGCGCGCCCTCCTGCAGCATCAGCTCCCCCTGCCGAGAGCGGGCAAAGGCAATGCGGTTGCCAACGAAGCCGAACCCATTGCCGACGACGACGGGCACCTTACCGATCCGTTTCGAGACCGCAAGAGCAGTGGCGAGTGTCGCCGGCGCGGTGGCCTTGCCGCGCACGATCTCAACAAGGCGCATCACATGCGCAGGGCTGAAGAAGTGCAAGCCGAGCACATGGCCGTGACGAGACGTCGCGGCTGCAATCGTATCGACGTCGAGATAGGAGGTGTTGGTGGCAAGGATCGCCCCGGGTCGCGCGATGCGATCGAGGTCACGGAAGACAGCCTGCTTGACGCCCATGTCCTCGAACACGGCCTCGATGATGAGATCGGCATCACGGAGGTCGGTCAGGTCGGTGCTGCCGTGAATGCGCCGGAGGCGGTCGCGCATTTCAGGTTCGGAAAGTTTGCCACTCTCCACACTGCGCCACCAGCTCTGTTCGATCCGGCCAAGCCCGCGCGCAAGCGCATCTGCAGTCTGTTCGACGAGGACGACCGACAAGCCCGCGGCGGCGAATGCCATCGCGATGCCACTGCCCATGGTGCCGGCACCGACGACGCCGATGCGCGCAACCGGAACGGGTTCGACACCCTCAAGGCCAGGAACCTTCTGCGCCTCGCGCTCGGCGAAGAAGAGGTGGCGCAGCGCGCGGCTCTGGTCTCCCGCGACCAGCCGTTCGAACAGGGCGCGCTCGGTGCGCATCCCTTCCTCGAACGGAACGGTCAGGGCGGCACGAATAGCCTCCGCCGTCGCTGGCGGCGCCTCCATGCCACGCGTACGCCGCACCACCGCCTCCGCCGCGCGGTCGTAACTTGCGAGTTCGCCAGCGACACGGCGGTCGCGGACACGCGGCACATCCCGGCCAGCGGCCAAAGTCTCGCGCGCGAAGGCGACAGCACCAGCTTCAAGATCGCCTTCGATCAGCCGGTCGATGATGCCGAGCGCGAGCGCTCGTTCTGCCGACACCGCATCGCCGGTGGAGATCAATGCCAGCGCCGGCTCTGCGCCGATCAGCCGCGGCAGGCGCTGCGTGCCGCCCGCACCGGGCAAAATGCCCCTCTTCACCTCAGGCAGACCCACCATCGCACCGGGCGAGGCGACGCGGGCGCGACAACCGAGCGCGAGCTCAAGCCCGCCGCCGAGGGCGTGGCCGTGGATGGCGGCCACCGTCAGTCCCGGAAACGCATCAAGTCTGTCAATGACTTCGGTCAGAGTTGGCGAGAGCGGCGGCTTGCCGAACTCCGTCATCTCAGCGCCGGCGGAGAACATCCGCCCCTCGCCAATCAGGACCAGCGCCTTCGCGCCCTCCGCTTGCGCCCGCTCGATCGCCGCGAAAAGGTGAGCCCGCAGCGCATGCTTGAGCGTGTTGACCGGCGGATTGGCGAGGCGAAGCACAACCACCTCACCATGCCGCACGTCATGGACAAGCGCGTCCTCGACCATCACTCCTCCCGTCCTCGCCGCAAGGGTGGGCCGGGACTCGTTCCCGGGCAAGACCGGGGACGGCACCGCCAGAACAGAGCACGGGGGCGAGAAGCGATCCTCCCCTCCTTTTCCGGGAACCCGACCGGGTCAGTGCGGTCAGGCCGACTTCGCCATGATCTGTTCGGCGATATTCCTCGGCACCGGGTCGTAGTGGTGGAACTGCATGGTGAAGGAGGCGCGCCCCTTTGACATCGAACGCAAGTCGGAGATGTAGCCGAACATCTCAGAGAGCGGCACGTGCGCGCGCACGACGACGGAAGTTCCGAGGATATCCTGGCTCTGGATCATGCCGCGCCGTCGGTTGAGGTCGCCCACCACGTCGCCGACATGGTCGGGCGGGGTGGTTACCTCCACGTCCATGATCGGCTCGAGGATGATCGGGCCCGCCTTCTTCATTCCCTCGCGGAAACAGGCTCTGGCAGCAATTTCGAACGCAAGTGCCGAGCTGTCGACGTCATGGTACTTGCCGTCGAGCAAGGTGGCCTTGAAGTCGACCGTTGGAAAGCCGGCGAGCACCCCGGTTTCGGCCTGGTTGCGTAGCCCCTTCTCCACCGCCGGGATGTACTCCTTCGGTACCGCGCCGCCGACCACCGCACTCTCGAACACGATGCCAGAGTTGCGCTCAAGCGGCTCGAACTGGATTTTCACCTCGGCAAACTGACCAGCTCCGCCGGTCTGCTTCTTGTGCGTGTAGGTCTCGACGTGGGTGCGGGTGATCGTCTCGCGATAGGCCACCTGCGGGGCGCCGACATTGGCCTCCACACCATATTCGCGCTTCAGCCGATCGATGATGATCTCGAGGTGCAGCTCCCCCATGCCGGAGAGGATCGTCTGTCCGGTCTCAGGGTCCGTGCGCAGACGCAGGGAAGGGTCCTCGGCGGCGAGCTTCTGCAGGCCGAGCGTCATCTTCTCGATCGCGTCCTTGGTCTTGGGCTCGACCGAGATGTCGATCACCGGCACCGGGAAGGCCATGCGCTCGAGCACCACGGGATTGGCCGGATCGCAGAGCGTGTCGCCCGTCTGCGTATCCTTGAGCCCGATGAAAGCAGCGATGTCGCCGGCATACACCTCCTTGATCTCGTCGCGCTTATCAGCGTGCATCTGAAACATGCGACCGATGCGCTCCTTGTGGCCCTTGGTGCTGTTCAGCACCTGGTCGCCTGAGCGCAGGACGCCAGAGTAGACGCGCACGAAGGTCAGCGTGCCGTACTTGTCATTGAGGATCTTGAATGCGAGCCCGGCGAAGGGCGCATCCTCGCTGATGACGATTTCGCGCGGTTCGTCTGTCGAGCCCTCCGCCGGAACGGTTTTGATGCCGGGGATCTCGTTTGGCGCCGGCAGATAGTCGAGCACGGCGTCGAGCAGAGGCTGCACACCCTTGTTCTTAAACGAGGTACCACACAAAACGGGGCGGAACGTTCCGGCAATTGTCCCCTTTTTGATGCAGCGCTTCAGGGTCTCGACCGAGACGTCGCCCTTGTCGAAATACTCCTCCATCGCCGCGTCATCGACCGAGAGCGCTGTGTCGAGGAGCTTCTGACGATACTCCTTCGCCTTCTCCTCAAGTTCGGCAGGGATGGGGGCATCGCGGAACGAGGCGCCGAGCTCAGAGCCGTCCCATACCACCGCCTTCATCTCGACCAGATCAACCACCCCGACGAACTGGTCCTCCGCGCCGATCGGAAGCTGGATCTCGAGCGGAACGATGCCGAGCTTGTCGATCAGCGACTGCACAGCCTTGTAAAAGTCGGCCCCTGTGCGGTCCATCTTGTTGATATACACGATGCGCGGGACGTTGTAGCGATCGGCCAGACGCCAGTTCGTCTCGCTCTGCGGTTGCACGCCGGCCACGCCCTCGATGATGAAGATCGCCCCATCAAGCACGCGTAAGGACCGGTTCACCTCGATGTTGAAGTCGATGTGGCCAGGCGTGTCGATGATGTTGATGCGGTGGCCCTTCCACTCGCAGGTGACGGCAGCAGAAGTGATGGTGATGCCGCGCTCGCGCTCCTGCTCCATGTAGTCGGTGGTGGTGGAGCCCTCGTGCACCTCGCCGATCTTATGGCTGCGCCCCGTGTAATAGAGGATTCGCTCCGTGGTCGTCGTCTTGCCCGCGTCGATGTGCGCGGTGATGCCAATGTTTCGGATGCGCGAGAGGGGAATGTTGCGCGGCACGGCGGCCTCCTCGGTCTCGCCCCAACCAGTTGGGGGCTCAAGCAAAGGGCGGGCGCGAATCAGGGCGGTGGCTTACGCACCGCCGCGATCGCGCCGCACTCTCGGAACAGCCGCTAAATGACGCGGGGCGGCGGAAAAAGCAAGCGCCGCGGCGGCCTTTCCCCGTGCGCGCGCAACAGGATAGGCCCCCAGCCCTCGCATCTCACGTGCGCGTGAGGACACTCAGGCATCAGGCAAGGCGTTCCTCCCCACATCAGACGTTGAAGCGGAAGAGCATCACATCGCCGTCCTGCACCACGTAGTCCCGGCCTTCGATGCGCAGCTTGCCCGCTTCGCGCGCGCCCGCCTCGCCGCCGCAGGCGACGTAGTCGGCATAGGCGATCGTTTCGGCCGCGATAAAGCCCCGCTCAAAGTCGCCATGGATCGCGCCGGCCGCCTGCGGCGCGCGCGTTCCGCGCACGATGGTCCAGGCCCGCGTCTCCTTTGGTCCCGCGGTGAAGAAGGTGATCAAGCCCAACAGCGCATAGCCCGCGCGAATGACGCGATCGAGCCCAGAGTCGGCGAGACCGAGGCTGTCGAGGAAGGCGCGCTTCTCCTCTGCCGGGAGCTCCGCGATCTCGGCTTCGATCGCGGCCGAGACGACCACGAAGGCCGCCCCCTTCGCGCGTGCCATCTCCGCCACCTGCGCGCTCCAGGCGTTGCCCATGGCAGCCGCGGCCTCGTCCACATTGGCAACGTAAAGGACCGGCTTGGTGGTCAGCAAGTTCAGCGACCGCGCCCGCCTCTCTTCGCCCGGCGGAATGGCAACACGGGCCGGCTCGCCGCGCGAGAGTGCAGCGATCATCGGCTCGATCAGCGCGATCTGGGCGGCCGCGTCGCGATCTCCCCCACGCGCCTTCTTCTGCAGGCCGGGCAGGCGCTTCTCTAGGCTTTCCAGGTCGGCAAGCATCAGTTCGGTCTCCACCGTCTCGGCATCGCGCAGCGGGTCGACCGAACCCTCGACATGGGTAACGTCCGAGCCCTCGAAACAGCGCAGCACGTGGACAATCGCATCCACCTCGCGGATGTTGGCAAGGAACTGGTTGCCCAAGCCTTCCCCCTTCGAGGCGCCGCGCACCAAACCCGCGATGTCGACGAATTCGAGGCTGGTCGGCACCACCTTGGCCGACTTCGCGATGCGGGCAAGCGTATTGAGCCGTGCGTCCGGCACCGCCACCCGTCCCACATTCGGCTCGATGGTGCAAAATGGGTAGTTTGCCGCCTGGGCGGCCGCTGTTTCGGTGAGCGCGTTGAACAGAGTGGATTTGCCGACATTGGGCAGGCCGACGATGCCGCAGTTGAAGCCCATCGCGTGGTGGTCTCCGGCGGGATGAAGACGGAGCGAGCCGATCAGGCCGAGGGCGCGCGCTGAGGCTGCTTGGCCACCAGGTTTACCGCGTTGAGAAAGGGCTCAACGCGGCCTTCGGCAAGCAGCGGGGCGGCCTCGGCGAGGCGATCGAGTAGAGGGTCAAGCCACGCCGCATCAGAGGCGTGAAAGTTGCCAAGCACGTGGCCGACCACGCGCTCCTTTTGCCCCGGATGGCCGATGCCAAGGCGCACGCGCCAGAACTCGGCGCCGCCGCAGAGCTGGGTGATGGAGCGAAGCCCGTTGTGGCCGGCATTGCCGCCGCCCTTCTTCACCCGCACCCGGCCAGGGTCAAGGTCAAGCTCGTCGTGGAAGACGACTAAGTGCTCAAGCGGAAGCTTGTAGAAGGCCATCGCCGCGCGCACGCTCTCCCCCGAAGCATTCATGTATGTTTGCGGCTTGAGGGCGAGGATTTTGCGCGCCGCGATCGTGCCTTCCGTGAACAGCCCGTGGAAGCGGGCGCGCCAGGGTGCAAACCCGTAGCGGGCGGCGATGCGCTCAACCGCCATAAAACCGATGTTGTGGCGGTTGCGCGCATGCTCCGGGCCGGGGTTACCGAGCCCGACCCAGAGCGCAGGCAAAGTCACTTCTTGGCAGGTGCCTTGGCCGGGGCGGCGGCCTTGCCGGCTGCGGGCTGCGCCCCCTTGGCGGGCGCGCCACCCTTGGCCGGTGCGGCCTGCGCGGCCTCGGCGGCGGCAGGGGCAGCGTCTGCCGTGGTCGGCGGTGCAATAGTGGCAATAGTGAAGTCGCGGTCCGCAATAACCGGCCGCACACCGGGCGGTGCCTTGATCGCGCTCCAGTGGATGGTATCGCCGATGGAGAGGCCCGTGAGATCGACCTCGAACCGGTCGGGCACAGTCTCGGGCGTGCAGTAGACCTCCACCTCGTGACGGACGACGTTCAGCACGCCGCCCGCCTTCAGGCCGGGGCAGGCACCCTCGTTCAAGAACACCACCTCAACCACGAAGCGCACCTCCTCGCCGGGGGCAAGGCGCTGGAAATCGACATGCAAGGGACGGTCGGTGACAGGGTGGAATTGCACGTCACGCAACAGCGCACGCTCGCTTTCCGCCCCCAGCTTCACCTCGTACAGACGCGACCGCCAGCCGTGCCGGTTGATCTCGTGCAGAATGGCGCGCGGTTCGACCGCAATCAGCCTCGGCTCACGCTTGGCGCCGTAGATAACGCCTGGGATCCTGCCTTCCCGCCGGGTCGCGCGCGCCGCCCCCTTGCCGGCCCGCTCACGCGACACGGCCTCGATCGTGACGATCTCGACCATCGCTCACTCCGCGCGTCAAGCAACAGAAAGCGCGGGCCTCCAGGGGTGCCCGCGCGCCCAAGCCTCTACACTTCGAGAGCGGGAACCGCAAGCGGGGTGAGCCGCCAAGCCTGCCCATCGGCATCCGGGGGCTCAAGCAGGAGCGGCACGGCGTTTGGGGTCTTGACATCGATCGTGAGCCCCATGGCGGCGCGCACGGCACGGAAGAAGGCGCCGTGCCCGACGACGAGCACGAGCGGGTCGCGGGCGAGAGCGCGGTTCATCGCCGCACGCGCCCGGGCCGCAAGGACGGCGAAGGACTCTCCACCAACCGGCGTGAACGCCCCCCTCACCCAGTGCCCAAACCACTCCCCGTTCGGCTGACCCTCCTGCACACCGAACGCCGCCTCGCGCAGGTCTGGGTCCTCGTGCAGCGGCAAGCCGAGCGCCTCGGCGATGACTGCCGCCGTGTCGCGGGCGCGCGAGAGCGGAGAGTGCACGATCGTGGCGATGGGCTGGCCGCGCAGGGCGGCAGCAGCGGCGCGCGCCTGCGCCCAGCCGCGCACGTTCAGCGGCACATCGACATTGCCCTGGCTCACGCCGCGTGCGTTCCACTCCGTCTCGCCGTGGCGGAGGAAGATAAAGCGGGTGCGAGTCAGGGCCACGGCAGACCGCCCGCCCCGCTCAGCAAAACAGGGAGGAGACCGAACTCTCCTCGCTGATGCGGCGGATCGCCTCGGCCAACAGGGGAGCGACCGTGATTTGGCGGATGTTGTGGCAGACGCGCACCGCCTCGGTAGCAAGGATGGAATCGGTCGTCGTCATCATCTCGATCGGCGAGGAGGCCACGCGCGCCACCGCCCCACCCGAAAACACGCCATGCGTGACATAGGCCGATACCGTGGTCGCGCCGGAGCGCATCAAGGCCTCCGCCGCGTTGCACAAAGTGCCGGCGGAATCGACGATGTCATCGATCAGAATGCAGTGCCGGCCGGCGACGTCGCCGATCACGTTCATCACCTCGGAGACACCGGCGCGCTCCCGCCGCTTGTCGATGATGGCGAGGTCGCAGTTGAGGCGGGTCGCGATCTGGCGCGCGCGCACCACGCCGCCAACATCGGGGCTCACCACCATGATGTCGCGGCCCTCGTAGCGCTGGCGAATGTCAGCGGCGAACATCGGCGCAGCGAACAGGTTGTCGACGGGGATGTCGAAGAAGCCCTGGATCTGGCCAGCGTGCAGATCAAGCGTCAGCACACGGTCGGCCCCGGCCTCGGTGATCAGGTTGGCGACGAGTTTGGCGCTGATTGGCGTGCGCGGGCCCGATTTGCGATCCTGCCGCGCGTAGCCGTAATAGGGAATGACCGCCGTGATCCGGCGTGCGGAACCGCGGCGCAACGCATCCATCGTGATCAAGAGCTCCATCAGATTGTCGTTCGCCGGGTAGGAGGTGGACTGGACGACGAACACGTCTTCGCCACGGACGTTCTCGTGGATCTCGACAAAGATCTCCATGTCGGCAAAGCGGCGCACCGACGCCTTGGTCAGAGGCAGGTTGAGCGCCGTGGCCACCGCCTCGGCGAGGGGGCGGTTGGAGTTGCAGGCGACGATCTTCATCGCGCGCTCCGTCGCGGCGTTGGCTAAGGGAAGGGCGGGCGAGGGGTTAGCAACCGGGGCTTGGCGCGTAAAGCCGGACCCGCCGCACGGCAGGGCTCAGCCGCCGGCGCGGGCGCGGCGGATCACCTCGGCCACACCACCGGCCGCCTGATCGGCGACCACCACCGCGACATCGGCCCAAAGCCCGTCGAGGGTCCCGAGGGGAACCTGGTTCAGCTGGCTCACCGTGCCGATTTCGGTGCCGTCCGCCCGGGTCACGGTCCAGATGATCTCCACCCTCTGCTGCCTCTGCGGCAGGTCGATGACAAAGACGCGCCCCTCGAGGTCGAACTCGGCCTGGGCACTCTCCTGCACCACCACCCCTTCGCGGGCGAGGGCGGTTTGGATCGCGCGCGCGAGCGACACGTTGCCGTCTCCCGGCGCGCCGCGCACGCCGCTGAAGCGCAGGGTTGGTGCACGGGCTTCCCCTGGGCTCTGTCCCGCCACGCGCCTCGAGGCATCGACCCTGGCAAGCAGGTCGGCGACCGCGCCGGCGGCCTCAGCCGCCGCCTGCCGCAGTACCCCCTCCTCCCCGCCGGCCCAGGAGGTCGCGGGCAGTGGCCGCGGCCCGCCGGTCGCGCCCAGCACGCCACCTTCGGCATCCACCAGCGTGTAGGTCAGGCGAACGACCCCGGCGGAGGCCTCGGCGGAGGCAAGCAGACGGTAGCGCGGTCGGGCAATGGCGGCAGCCGTCGCCGGCACCTCGCGCTCTTGCAGCGCCTCAGCAAGGAGGACGGCAAAGCGTCTGGCGGAGTTTTCGGTCAGGCCCAAGCTGGTGGAGGGTGGAACGACAAGTCGCGCCAGCGGGCTGCGCGTCAGGTCCGCTGGGGCCCCGCCTTCCGGCGTACGCTCGAACGGCATCGGCAACCGCCCGCACGCCGCGGTGGCAAGCAACAGCAGCAAAGCAAGGGCACGCATCAGCTCAGCATACAAGTCGCGAGCAGGGTGAGGAGCAAGAGGACGAAGAACCAGATCAGGTACGGCACAGCGCAAAGTCTAGTACAGTGACGCGGATTGGCGCAGGAGCCTGCTGCCGCCTCGCCCCACCCTGCTCAGGTCGGCAACGCGATCGCCGACAGCTGATGCCCGATCCCACCACCGCCGGCGTGCGTGGCGCGGCGGTGGCTGAAAAACCGGGCCTCGTCCGAGTAGGTGTCGAGGCCGAGGTCGAACACCCGTGCCACCCCTGCAGAGACGAGACGCGCGGCGCAGTAGCCCGGCAGATCGAACAACCTGCGATCGGACCGGGAGGAGGGCGCAAGGAAAGGGGCTCCTGCCCGCCCAAGGGCGGCGATCACGTCCTCCCCTACCTCATAGGACGGCTGGCGAATGCAGGGGCCGATGGCGACCACCATCCGCTGTCGCCGCGCGCCGAGACTTTCCATCGCGGCCACCGTGGCTTCCAGCACGCCCGCGATCGCGCCCCGCCAGCCGGCATGCGCCGCCCCGACGACGCCCGCCTCGGCATCCGCGAACAGCACGGGAGCGCAATCGGCGGTGACGATGGCGAGCCCCACCCCGCGCAGACGGGTGACAGCCGCATCCGCACGCGGCCGATCCGCCTCTCCCCATGCCGTGTCGACCACCGCCACCTCCGCTCCATGCACCTGAAAGAGGCCGACCAGGCGATCAACCCCGAGGGCAGCAGCGGCGCGGCGACGGTTCTCCGCCACCGAAGCCGGGTCGTCCTTGCCGGAAAGCGAGCAGTTGAGGGAGGCGAAGGGGCCTGTGGAGACCCCGCCCTCTCGGGTGAAGAAGCCGTGCGGAACAGGAAGGCCGGCAGTGAGGAACGGCGGGGTCATGGCGCGAATCCCGGCGGGGCAGAAGCGCCCGGGGGCAGGACGGCGAGGGCCTTGAACAGAAGCCCCATCGCATCCGGGTCGATGAGTCGGCGCGCCGCAGCCTGAAGCTGGCGGGCCGTCGCTGGCGGCGCATGGCGACATAGGATGGCCGTCCGCTCCGGCAACCCGAGCGCGCGCAGGAAGTCGCCCTGCGGAACGGGGCCGTACACCACCGCCCCGGCTGCGCGCGCCGCCCGGGCGAGAGCAGCGAAGTCGACCTGGGCGGACAAGTCGGCCTCCCCCGGCGCCGCCAGCGGATCAACCGGGCGGTGGCCCTGCACCGCCTGCAGCGTGTCCTCCGCCCCGCCGCCGTGGCCGTAGTCGAGCACGAGCGCCGCGCCGCCGAAGCGCACCACTTGGTGGGCCGCCTCCGCGATCCAGGCCTCCGCCTCCTCGCTCACCTCCCCTGGCCTGCCGGGCAGCGGCTCAGCCGGGATTTCGGTCCAGACCAGGCGGTCGCCCTCCATCGCAACCGCCCTCTCCATCCAGGCCCCGCCGCGGCGGCGGAACTGCCGCACCGGCAGCGCATCGAGGAACTCGCTGGCGATCAGGAACAGCGGCGCCTCGGGCAGGGTGGCGAGGCGCTCATGCCAGCCGGCAACGCGGCTGCCGATTCGGGCGGCCTGCAGGGCGCGCAGCGTGGGGCTCGTCTCGATCAGGTGCACGGAGGAGGCGGCAGCGAAGTCCGGCGCCAGACGGTCGATCAGCCGCAAGGCATCCGCCATGAGCGTCCCCCGCCCCGGCCCCGCTTCGGCGAGCACGATGGGCGCGGGCGCGCCTTGCGCCCGCCAGACCTCGACCATCCAGGCGCCGATCAGTTCGCCATAGGCCTGGGTGGTCTCGGGGGCGGTGATGAAGTCGCCCGCCCGCCCGAGCGGGTCGCGCGTGGCGTAGTAGGCGCCGTTGGCCAGGGCCCTGAAGCGATCAAGCCGCATCGGGCCGTGCGCCGCGATCTCGGCCGCAATCACTGCGCGCGCGTTCGGCTGGTCGCGATCGCCCATGCGCCGACGAGGAGCATCGGAACGGAGAGTGCCTGGCCCATGGTCAGCCCACCCGCCAGGAAGCCGATGAAGTCGTCCGGTTCGCGGAACAGTTCGCCGATGATCCGGGCGACCCCATACCCCACGAGGAACGCACCGCCCAGGAAGCCGCGCCGGGCGCGCAGCGCGGCTGATCGCGACAGGAGGATCATCACTGCGAACAGCACGAAACCTTCGAGGAAGGCCTGGTAGAGCTGGCTCGGGTGCCGCGGCAGCTGCAGGGGATCGGCCGGAAAGACCATCGACCACGGCCCATCCCACGGCCTGCCCCAGAGCTCGCCATTGATGAAGTTGGCGATTCGCCCGAGCCCGAGCCCGATCGGGGCCGCCACCGCCACGCGGTCGATGAAGGCGTAGAAGTCGATCCCCCGCGCCCGGCAGAAGAGGAGCGTGGCAAGGATCACGCCGATGAGCCCGCCATGGAAGGCCATGCCCCCCTTCCAAACCATGAACGCCTCGAGCGGATGGGCGAAGTAGTGCGAGGGACGATAGACCAGCACGTAGCCGAGCCTGCCGCCGAGAATGACTCCGAGCACGGCCCAGGTCAGGAAATCATCCACCTCCTCCCTGGTCGCTGCACGGGGGTCCTGATCAACGAGGCGCCGCACCAGCCTCCACCCCAGCACGATGCCGGCGATGTAGGCGAGCGCATACCAGCGGAGGGCGAAGGGCCCGATGGAGACGAGAACGGGATCGATCGCCGGATAAGCGATCACGGCGCACGCCCCTGATGCGCCGGCAGAAGGTGGTCGCGCACGTAGCGCGCCACACCTTCCTCGAGCGGAGTGAAGGGGTTCGCGTAGCCCGCCGCACGAAGCCGCTCGAGCCGGGCTTCGGTGAAGTACTGATACTGCGCGCGCAGATGCACTGGCGTGTCGATGAAGGCGATCTCGGGCTGCCGCCCGAGGGCGGCGAAAATCGCGAGCACAAGGTCGAGATAGGTTCGCGCCCTGCCGGTGCCGACATTGAACAGGCCAGACACCTCGGGGTGGTCGAGCAGCCAGAGCACGACATCGACACAATCCCCCACCCAGACGAAGTCACGCGCCTGCTGCCCATCCGGGATGTCGGGCCGGTGGCTGCGGAACAGGGTGGCGGGGCGTCCGGCGAGGATCTCCTCCGTCTTCACCTTCACCACCGAGATCATTGCGCCCTTATGGTCCTCGCCTGGCCCGTAGACGTTGAAGAATTTGAGTCCCGCCCATTGCGGGGGGCGCGGGCGGCCGCGCGCGATCAGGTCGGCCACCCGTCGGTCGAAAGCGTGTTTCGACCAGCCGTAGAGGTTGAGGGGGCGGAGACGGGCAAGGTATTCGGGAGAGGCGTCGTCATCGAAGCCAGCAGAGCCATCGCCGTAGGTCGCGGCCGAGGAGGCATAGATCAGCGGCACGCCCTTGCGCGCCGCCCACTCCCACAGGCGAAGGGAAAGCGAGACGTTGGTGTGCACGGCGCGATCGCCATCCGTCTCCGTGGTGGCGGAGACCGCCCCCATGTGCACGATGGCGGAGAGGGGGGGCGAGCGGCCGAGCCAGGACTCGAGGTCGTCGGGCAGGACGAACTCCGCCACCAGTGTGCGCGCGAGGTTCCGCCACTTCGGCCCGCTGCGCAGACGGTCACACACCACCACCTCTTCGCCGCGCGCAGCAAGCGCAGAGGCGATGTTCGAGCCGATGAAGCCGGCACCGCCGGTGAGGAGGATCATGGGGCGAGCGCGCTTGGCTGGATGGAGGGGTTCGGGCCGATTGCCGCCGCGGCGCCACGCTTATACGGTCCGCTGCCAGCCGGCGACAACGGCGCGGCGAGGAGAGGGTCGATGCGCGAGCGGACGGTGCTGGACGATGTAGCTGGCGTGGCCGGGGGGGTGGTGTCGCTCCTCGTTGGCATGCGGCGGGAGATGGAGGCGATGGCGCGCGCGGCGGCCGAGGCGGTGATCCGCCGGCTCGACCTCGTCACGCGAGAGGAGTTCGAGGTGGTGCGCGAGCTGGCGCAGCGGGCACGCGAGGAGAACGAGCGCCTGGCCGCGCGCATCGCCGCCCTCGAGGGCAAGCAGCCGCCGCGGGACGAGGTGGAGGGCACTGCCCCCTGACGCCTGCGCGTGACAGGTTCGTGAAGTCCGATCGTGCGCGCACGCCACGCGCTTTCTTGCGCCGACGCGAGTCGCGTCCCTACGCTAGGGTTGGTGTTGGGTGGCGTGGTTTTCCCCAAGATCTCGCCGGCCCGACCCCGCCCCGCCCCCTCAGCATAGGGAGCCCACGGCCATGGCCGACCGTCTCGCGCTGCGCGACCCGGATGCCACCCCAAACCCGCTTGACCTCCTCGAACAGATCGTCGCCGCCAACGACTGGACCTTCGACCGCCGCGGCGAGGACGCGATGGCGGTGGAGGTCCCCGGCAAGTGGTGCGACTACACCCTCTACTTCTCCTGGTATGAGGAGATCAGCGCGCTGCACTTCTTCTGCGCCTTCGAACTGAAGGTTCCGCCTCCTCGGCGCGCGGCCGTGCACGAACTCCTCGCACTCGCCAACGAGAAGCTCTGGTTCGGCCATTTCGGCCTCTGGTCGGAGGAGAACGTGCCCGTCTTCCGCCATTCCGTCCTGCTGCGCGGAGCGGGAGGGCTGTCGGTCGAGGCGCTCGAGGACATGGTCGACATCGCGGTGACCGAGTGCGAGCGTTTCTATCCGGCCTTCCAATACGTGCTGTGGGGCGGCAAGTCGGCTGCCGAGGCGCTATCCGCCGCCATGCTGGAGTGTGCTGGCGAGGCGTGAGCGAAAGACGCGCACCATGACGGGACATGATCGCCCGATCCTTCTGGTCGGCTGCGGCAAGATGGGTGGGGCCATGCGCTCCGGCTGGCTCGAGGCTGGCCGTCCCGTGTTTGTGGTCGAGCCCGGGCCACACGCACCGGTGGGCGCTGTGCCCTCGCCCGAGGCGCTGCCGCCCGATCTCGCACCCGCTGTTGTGGTATTCGCGGTCAAGCCGCAGGAGGCGGCGAAGGTGCTGCGGGCCTACGCGCGGTTCGCAGGCTCAGCCGTCTTCCTCTCCATCATGGCGGGGCGGAGGATTGCCGGTATGCGGGCTCTCCTCGGCGAGGGGGCGGCGGTGGTGAGGGCGATGCCGAACCTGCCGGCCTCGATCCGCCGCGGCGTTACCATCGCCTGCGCCGGTCCTGGCGTGGGGGAGGCTCAGCGGGCGCTGTGCGAGGCGCTTTTGCGCGCCATCGGCACCGTCGGCTGGGTCGAGGACGAGGCGCTCATGGACACGGTGACCGCGGTGTCCGGCTCTGGCCCTGCCTATGTGTTCCTGCTTGCTGAACTGATGGAAGCTGCCGGCCGCGCTCAAGGTCTGCCGCCCGATCTCGCCCGGCTCATCGCGCGCGAGACGGTGGCCGGCGCGGGCGCCCTGCTTGCCGCCTCCAGCGAGGATGCTGCCGCGCTGCGCCAAGCCGTGACCAGCCCAGGCGGCACCACGGCAGCGGCGCTCGCGGTGCTGATGGCGGAGAATGCGTGGCCGAAGCTGGTGGCGGAGGCGATCGACGCCGCCGCACGACGCTCGCGCGAACTGGCGGGCTGACGCGGGCGGGGCTATGTGAGCGCCATGGATGCGATCGACGCTTTCGACCGGGACGTCACCGCCGCGCTGATGCGGGTCGCCGCGCGCGAGGGCTGGGCCAACACCACACTCGCCGCGGTCGCGCGCGAGGCGGGAACGACGCTCGCTGCACTCCGGCCCCGCTTCCGCGATCGCTCCGACGTGCTGGGTCGCTTCAGCATGGTGATCGACGCCACCGTGCTCGCCGGCACGCCTCCGCTGAACGAGGCGGACACGGTGAAGGATCGGCTGTTCGACATCCTGATGCGCCGCTTCGATGCCCTCGCCCCGCACCGCACGGGCGTGCTCGAGGTGTGGCGGGCCATGCGGCGGGATCCGCTCTTCGCCGCCGCCCACCTTCCGCAGACCGTCCTCTCCATGCGTTGGATGCTGGAGGCGGCCGGCGTCTCCTCCTCGGGACCCGCAGGTCTCGTGCGCGCACACGCCCTGCTTGCCGTCTGGCTTTCGGCCTTCCGCGCCTGGGAAACGGACGACACACCGGACCTCGCGCCCACCATGGCGGCGCTGGACAAGGGGCTGACCAGGGCCGAGAGCTTGGCCGAGACGGTCGAGCCGTGGCTCGGCGGGCGTGCCTTCTCCCCTCCCCCCTCGCCGGAGGGGCCGCGTGCTCCCCTCGGCGCGGCGTCCGAACCAACCGGGCTCTAGGCTCCGGGCTCATTCTCCGCGCCGGAAGATGACGGTCGCGGCGAGGGTTATGGCTGCAAGCAAGGGGCGCGCGCGCCGGTCGTAGCGCCGAGCGATGCGTCGCCGCGGCGAGCGATTAGCGCGCTGGCTGGCAGCCCTGCCGTGCACCTTGAGTTCGGCCCTAACACCCCAAAAGCGCTCGGGCGGCCTGCGCTTGGCAGCGAGGGCCGCGACGATGCGGTCAAACACGCCCCTGCGGCTTTCGCGCGCGCAGCGGTTGTCGCGGGTTTTGTGAGGCCGCAAACCCATCACGCCAGCGCCGGCGGTTGGCGGTTGACGGAAATGATGCCATTCAGCACGGGGTGGTTCGTGCACGCGCGGAATAGCACGGGGCGCGGGACGTGCGGCGACAGGGGACGCATCCGCGCGGGCGAAAGCAGGAAAGGCCGCTTTGGGCTCAACATAGCGGACCCTCCGCCACGCTCAGACTCACACAACGCCGGGTCGCATCAACCGACTCGTAGGTCGTGAGCCTAGTCGCGGTTGGACAAGGCCGGCATCCGCACTTTTAAACATCGTATGCTGCGTCTCATGTGCGAGACCGCTTCGCTGGCCCCTCGCTGGTCGGCTCGCCGCGCGGGGCGACAAGCTCATGACGGCACCATCATCCCCGCCGCCGTGGAGCTTGGGGGGGAACCGACCCCCTCACCACCATCACTGTTGAGGGGCAGGATCACCGCTGAGGGGCAAGCCGGCCTCCTCGTGGCCGGCGCACACCACTCGGTTGCATGCGTCGGCATCCACACGGCACTCCGCCTCTCGTGCGTGCGCGTGAAGCGAGCTGACCGGCCTGATGCCGCTACCCGCAAGGCGCGCATGGAACGTCTCCTGAGGTATTACGTCGTCTCTGCCGCTGACGGTCAGGCTGAGCGGGCAGGTGCGATGGCAAATCAGCTCATTGCCGGGCTACAGCAGTGGATAGCAGGCAAACCGGCCGCGCAAGTGACAGCGCTGGACAGCGAGGTGGAGCGGGCACTGCGCGACCACGCCGCGTTCGAACGCGGCGCGGGGGAGTCGGCGGGCGGAACGCGCAGTCACTAAGCTGAGCAGCCAAATGAGCGCAGCCTGCAGGCCGGCCACCGTTCATCGCAATACCGCCACCGAGCCTGATCCGGCTCCTTATGTTCCCCCACCCTAGGCGCTGATCGTTATCCATCCGCCCATCATCCTCTGGCCGCCGAAGCACCCAAGCCCGCGGCCCGCGCAACCGCCCGGCGAGGCAGACCAGGTCCAGCTGTTGGCTTTGCGCTTACTCGCCTTCGTGAGAGGGGCTGGTGCGGCAAACGTGCAGGCAGAGCCGTCCTCATGACGCCGTCTCCCGATAACGAGATGGATGCTCCTGCTGGTCGCAGCACTGTGGTCGCGGGTCCGAACGAGGCAGCCGGACAAAAGCGCCTCCTTGCGCTTCGCCCAGCACGAGAGACGGCAGACCCTGCCTGGATCCTGTCGGCCCAAGCCGCAGAGGACGAAGGGGACTAGCCGGACGGCCGCTGTCACAAATCCGCCTTTTGCAACATCGTGCCACCGTATGTTTTATTGCAAGATCGGTTGGGTCGGGCGCGGGATGGTCGACGTTGCGGCAGAGCTGAGACGAAGCGCCGTTGAACGGCCCGACAGCGGTGACACGTTCGCCGCCGCATCGCTTACTCCGACATCCGCTGCAGGGGTGGGGTGTTGCTGGTGCGGATCGATAGCGGTCCGCAAGCCGGTGGGACGGCCATGCTGCCGCCTGGCCGACCTGTGATCGGCACCTCGCTCAGCGCCGACACTGCGCTGGCCGACCCGCATGTCGCGCCACGACACTTTGAGGTCCAGCTGAGCGACCATGCTGCCAT
This sequence comes from uncultured Elioraea sp., assembly GCA_937928775.1. Taxonomy (GTDB): domain Bacteria; phylum Pseudomonadota; class Alphaproteobacteria; order Acetobacterales; family Acetobacteraceae; genus Elioraea. The sequence goes on from CALFVI010000016.1 coordinate 27,556, forward strand.
TGTGGTCTCGAAGCTGAGGTGTTTGGTGATAACGCCACCACGCTCGCGCCCGGGGTTCGCCTCGTCCTGCGCGAGCCAGTGGAGCTTGTCGTCGGCACCACGCAAATCCCCGGTGCACCGCCTTCGCCGGCCCTTGTAGCCGAGCGGCGACGCCGGCAGGTGGCCGGGGCGGCGCTGATCGCGATCGGCGGCCTTGGGCTTGTCGCGATGCTCGCCTTCAACCTGACTGCACCCTCTGCGCCCGGCCCGGGCTGCATGCAGTTCGTTCCCGCCTCCGCGATGCACCCGCCGGCATCGCCTCCTCTCGGCATCGCCGCCCTGCAGCAGGTGCTGGCTGACGAGGGCCTCGTCACCGTCTCCGCCCAGGTGGCAAAGGGTGCGGTCCGTATCGCCGGGTGGATGTCTCCCGACCAGCGCCCGCTGCTTGACCGCGTGGTCGCGAAATTCGAGGCGTAGCACCGAGGCCACGTCGCAGTGGTGTCGGCTGTCAGCACGGTCAGCGGTTCTGACCTGCCGACCCTGGCCGTGCGGGCGGTCGATTTCGGCTTCGTGCCCTGTGTCAGCGCCGGCGGTGGCCATCGTCTCTCCGAAGGGGCGATGCTGCGGGGCGCCTGGGTTCTGAAACGGATCATCCGCGACCAGCTCGCCTTTCGGCGCGGCGCGCAACGGGTGCAACTGCGTCTCTGAGCGGATCACCCACCAGGGGAGCGGGCTGGTCGACACAGTCAACCGAACAGGCGGCAAGGACGGCGTCGGTGCCGCGCAGCCAGGGCAGTCGCGCCGCGAAGAAGGAGCGAACCGCCCCGAGCGGAGAATTTCTTCGGTGTCCATCGGCCAGCGGTTGGAGGCCGCCGAACGACACGACCCGAAATCGGGCGCGTTGGTCGCTGCTCTACTCGCCTATGCCGCAACCGAGAGCGGTCGGCCGCAGGCTGCTCGAGCCCGAGCTGCTGTGCGGCGAACTCGAGACCGTTCTCGAGCACCTTGAGGCCGCCCTCGCGACCGACGACTGAGATGTTGCCGTGGCTTACGGACCTGCCTGGCGCGCAGCACGGCACCACCCACGGCGTGCGGGCGCGCGTCCTGTGGTCTGTCGGCCGGCGCGAGCAGGCCGAGCGCGAGTTCCGCCTGTTCTGGGCCAAGCGGCGCCTTGCGCGGCAGGCCAGCGCGGAGGCGGCATGAAGGCCAGCGCTGCCGTCGCGACGCTGTTTCGCCGCACGGCCCGACGCGAACTGTCCGTCATCCCGTCATCCCGCTCGTGGTCTCAACCATCGGGCTGATGATCCTACGCCTGCCGCCGATGGTGGTGGACATGCTGCTGACCCTCAGCCTCGCGCTGACCATCACTCTGCTCATGGTCGCGCTCTCTTTGCGCAGCCCGGTTGAGTTCTCCTCGTTCCCCGCCGTGATCCTGATCGCCACCCTGTTTCGGCTCGCCCTCAACATCACCACGACCCGGCTGATTCTGATCGAGGCGGAGGGTAGTGCGATCATCGTCACCTTTGGTCAGTTCGTCGTCGGCGGCCATGTTCTGGTCGGCCTCGTCGTCTTCCTGATCATCTCCGTGATGATGGCCGACCCGCGCGCTCTTCGTCGCCAGGGCGATGATCGCCTTGCTCGCTGCAGGGCCGGGGCTGACGGAGCGAGATCCTGTTCGCTTGCGGTGCTGCCATGCTAGCCGGCATGGCGGCGCATGCCCGCGCACTGAGCGAGACGCGCCTCACCGTGCTCACGGCGGAGGAGGCGATCGCGCGCAGCGCCGAGCGCGTGTTGCGCCGTTATGCCGCACAGCTGTTCGGCCTGCCTAAGGCGCGCGAGCTCTTGCAGCGCAAACAGTCCGAACAGCCGGAGCTTACCGCCGAGGCAATGCGCGCCGTTGCGGTGCCGAAGCTGACCGAGACGCTTCGCCTGCTGATCGCTGAGGACGTGCCGCTCAACCATGTCCGCGCTGTCTACAAAACGCTGCTCGAGCAGGGCCAGCGCGAGCAGGACGCGGACGCCCTGGCCGAGGCGCTGCGGCAAGCGCTGTGGCGCGAGATCTGCCACCGCCTGGCCGACCGCGACCGGGTGCTTGCTTGGATCATCCTCGAGCAGCCGACGGAACACGCGCTGCGACGCCAGATCCGTCCGAGTTCCTCCAGCCAGCCCACCCTGTTCGTTCCCGACGAGGTGGCGCGCGACCTTGCCAACTGCATTCGCACTAAGGCTGGCCTGCCGCAGCGTCCCGAGGGGGCACCGCCGCGCCTCATCGTCTGCGCTGCCGACCTGCGTCGGCCGCTGCGCGAGCTTTTGCTGCGCTACGGAGACGAACTGCCCGTACTGTCCAAAGCCGAGATCGCGCCGGAATTGACGGTCCATAACGGTCAGCCGGCGCATTTCCTGGCCGGCGGCAGAACCGCCGTGGGGGCGGCTTCGTCGTGCTCTTGCTTCTCCGTTTCCGCTCAACGCCACGCCCCTTCGTCCTGATCTTGGTGAAGGCGTTGCAGCGGGGACTGCCGCCGCCTTGCCGGCGCAGCGCGCATCCGCACGGTGAGCGGCGCCGATCGCGCGAAGCTTCTGTGACAGTTTCGTGAATGGCTGCTCGGCGCGGGGGCCGACTTCGCTGAACGTCGCAGCAGAACTGAGGAGGTGCCATGATCGCGTCGCAGGCTGTCACACCCGAGGTCGCTGGCACGGAACCGCACTCAGGCCATGACCTGTTCCAGGTGATGTTGCGCGAGGCCGAACTCGGGCGAGAGAGTGCCATCAACACCTTCGCGGCGGAGCTCGCCAACCCGTTGCAGCTTGCCGCGTATCTGGTTGGCGGCCTCGATGGTCTCGGTAAGCGGGTGAAGGCGCTCAGCGCCCTGGCCACCTCTCCCTTTGCCACCGCCGCCGCCGAGCCCTCGCGGTTCTGCTTCGGCAGCCCGCGCCGTCGGTAAACACCTCGCAACCAACCCGCCCACGCCAGGAAGGACGATCAGCGACGCCGAGGCCGCTCCGGTGCAGTGCATGCTGACGGCTGATCGGGAGAGTTTTGCCACCGGTGCGTAGCAATCGGGCCTCGATCCGTCGGCGGTTCCGAGCTGCCTCCATCGCCTGGTTGCCGGCGGGCCGCTGCTGTGGATCCATGATGTCTACGACGATCGACGGTTCATCGAGGGAGAGGTTGTCGGATCGTTTGTCGCCTACGATCGCCCTGCACCGTCTCATCGCGTCTCCCGCCGCCCTGCCTCGGGCCAACCAGCAGCTGCCTTGGTGTTCTCTTCCGCCACTGCGACGGCTTAGCCCGCGCGCTCAGCGGCCGGCGCTCGCTTAGCCGCGTTCGATGCTTCGCTCGATAGTCTTGAAGCTGATCGTCGAGGTCTAGACGAGGCCTGCCTGAGCGCGCGGCAGCATCGCGAAGGCGGTGGGGGAGTTGGGATTTTTCGGAAGATGCTTCAGCCGGGTGTATCGGCCGGCCCGCTTGGATCACCCTGTGGGCTGGCGCCTTCTACGGGACTGTGACGTGATTCGAAGCTGATGTCCGGCGTGGGGATTGGCGCTGAACCGTGGGCTGCTGATCGACGTGGAATGGGTCTTCTCCGAAACCTTGGTGATGTCCGCGAGCTGGCTCGGCGAGCGGCCTCAACGCCACGTTGGGCGGGGTTTGGACGCCATGCGTCTGGATCGCGCGCACCGGCGCGTCATGGCTTCACGAACAGGCTCCACCCTCCGCGTCCCAACGCATGGGCTGCCCAACGCCCTGCAGCTGATCGCAAGCCAAAAGGCCGACTGCCCGAACGATGAGGCGCTGCTGCGGGCGCACGGCAGCAAGCGCGTTCACATGCTGGCCGCTATGGCCGATGGCAGCGACCCGATCAGGAGTGATAACGTTGCCAGAGCACATCGGTAATCTGTTCGCTGGCGTGCTGGACGTCGCCTCTCGTTTCTGGGATACGGCTGGGAACGGCGTGACGGCGCTTCTTCCATTGGAGAAGCGCGCTGGCAGAGATTCGGTGCAAGAGGGGTCGCCGCAGTTGATGCAGCTGGTTGCGCACTTTCAGCAAAGCTGCGCCGGGTGGATCAAGCACGGGCGACCCCCTCTCCCCTGAACACTTCAGTCGTGAGTGCTACGGCGATGGCGGCCGTCCTTGTGGCCGGGAAGGGATTTGGGCGGAGATGGCAAAGGGGGGTGAAAGCAGCGCCAGAGCTGGCGGGCCGGCTTCTCAATGCCCGTCAGGGTGGTGAGTGCGACTTTTCCTTTCCGGGTTCGTCCCGGAACGCTGCACGGCCTTGCGAGGGTTCTATTGCTCTCCTCCCCGCAGCGGCACTGAAAAGTGGAAGCTCGGTGCAAAGACGATGCGGACGATCGCGGAAAGCACATGGCAAACGCTTCAGCCGGTCGTGCAGCGCGCTGCAGATGCGCACGCCTCAATCGTGCCGGTTGGGCCACGCCACATCCCGACCCTTCGCACCTTTCCAGGCAGGCCTGCTGCGTCGGCACAATCCTCTCATTTCGATGGCGTTTGGGAAAAACTGGGACGCACATCAGCTGTTCCTTCGAACGAAGAGGCCCGACCCTGTGGGGCCTAACCATTCCTGATCTATAGAATTTGATTGTAAGTGATCTCCAAAAGCCGCTGATCGCCCTTCCCCTTGGTACCGACCTCGATCTCAACGACCTAACGGCAAAAAACTCGTGGAAGCGCTGGTCGCGCGATTGAAGCAGGTGCTCGGGCCGAACGTCTCGACACCGAAACTTGAACAGGCACTCGCGTCGATCCAGGCGGAGCTCAGCACGCAGCTTGTTGCAAAGGCTGCGCGCGGGGAGGAGATTGCCAGGGCCATCGTGTCCGAACTCCGCGAGGGGCTACTGCCTCGGCCCTGTCCTCGCCAGGACAGCGCATGATCGACGCCGAACGACGTGCCGCCTGAGAAATCCCTGCCGCATGATCTTAGCGCGCCTCAGTGCGAAACCGAAGTTGGACCGTCGCGATGACACCCGAGGATCGGTTCCGACGTGATTCGCGCAACAGGACAGCACGCAGGGGCGGCATCAAGCTCGTCCACCGCGTCACCACATGGCTATAGATTTCGCAGCGCGCGGAAGGTGCGGTGCGGCCGTCGTTGATGGTGCGCTCGCGCGCAAGCGAGCTCTCCTCCCCGCGCCCATGGACCAAGGCGAAGGCATCGACGCCAAAACGATCAGCGACCCTCAGCCCAAGCGCGGCACCCTAGAAGGCGACCGAGCGCGCCTCGTCGAGCACGCGGATCGTCGTGTGGACCGGTTTCGTCGTGCGAGTGTCCGACCGATGCGAAGCCTCTGGCGCGCTCACGCCGCGTCACGGCGGTTTTCCACCAGGGCCAGCACCCGCGTAAGCCGATCGGCCTCCTCGGCGCGCTTGTCGGTGCGGATGCGACTGACGCGCGGAAAGCGCAAAGCGACACCCGAGCGGTGCCGGTTGGAGAGCTGGGCGGCATCGAAGGCGATCTCGAGCACGAGCGACTTCTCCACCTCGCGCACCGGGCCGAAGCGGGCGATGGTGTGATGGCGGATCCACCGATCAAGCCAGGCAAGTTCGGCATCGGTGAAGCCGAAATAGGCTTTGCCGATAGGCACGAGCTCGCCCTCCTCGGTCCACACCCCGAATGTGTAGTCGGAGTAGTAGGAGCTTCGTTTGCCGTGGCCGCGCTGGGCGTACATCAGCACGGCATCGATAACGAAAGGGTCGCGCTTCCACTTGAACCACGGGCCCTTTGGTCGTCCCGGCACGTAAGGGGAGGCGCGGTGCTTCAGCATCAGCCCCTCGATGCCGGCCTCACGCGCGGCGGCGCGAAGGCCAGAGAGCTCGTCCCAGGTTCGGAACGGCACGAGCGGAGAAAGATCGATCCGCGCGGGTGATGTTCGCCTCACCCACGCCTCGAGCCGCGCGCGCCGTTCGTCGAACGGCAGGGGCCGCACATCCTCCGTCCCCTCGAACAGGATGTCGTAGAGGCGGATCATCGCCGGAAACTCGCGCAGCAAGCGCGCCGACACGGACTTCCGGTTCAGCCTCTGCTGCAGGTCCGAGAAGGGCGCAACCCGGCCATCGCGTACAATCAGCAGCTCGCCATCCAGCACGGCATGTAAGCCGCGCAGCGCTTCGGCGAGATCCGGGAAGGCCCCCGTGATGTCTTCGCCCGCGCGGGAGAACAGCGCGACCCCGCCAGGGCCGGCGCAGGCCTGCACGCGGATGCCGTCCCATTTCCACTCCGCGCGGTAGTCGGTCGCATCTAGAGTGGCGAGATCGGCCTCCTCCAGCGGGTTGGCGAGCATGGGCGGGCGGAAGACGGGGCGGTCTGCGCTGAGCGGCCTCGGCCCGCGCCCCTCGAGCCAGGCAAACAGCGCAAGATACGGCGGCGCGACGGCAGGCCAGGCCTCCTCGATCGCGTTCACATCGATCCGGTAATGGTCCGCCAAGGCAATTTTCACCAGCCGGGCTGAAACACCGACGCGCACCCCGCCGGTGATCAGCTTGATCAGCGCGAAACGCGCCGAGGCGTCGAGCGAATCGAGCCAGCGCGCGATGAGGGCGGGAAATTCCGTTCGCGCCACCTTGCCAAGCGCATCCACGACCTCAGGCAGCGTGGGAGCGGGGCCGGGCGGGGAAGCGGGGGCAGGCCAGATCAGGCTCACCGTCTCGGCAAGGTCGCCGACATAGTCGTAGGACCAGCCGAACAGCACCGGGTCGGTGCGTTCAGCGACCAGGGCGCGGATCAGCCCCGGCTTGGCGGCGGAGAAGGTGAGCTCGCCCGAGATCGCAGCGAGCCCGAAGCCGCGCTCGGGGTCTGGGCGGGCTGCGATCCAGTCGCGCAGGAGAGCGATCTTCGCACTGCGCGCGGGCGAGAAGACGAGGCGTTCCAGAAGCTGGGCGAAGGGGGTCATGCCGCCTCCTCCACCGCCTCAGCCTCGGCGCCGCCGCCTTCATCCTCCTCGCCGCGGCCGATCAGCGACAGGGCACGGCCACGAATGCCGCGTGACGCGAGCGCGTGGATCAGCGCCTCCTCGCGCCCATGCGTCACCCACACTTCCGTTGCTTGGGTGGCGTCGGCGGTGGCGTTCAGCTCGTCCCAGTCCGCATGATCGGAAATGACGAGAGGCAGTTCCACCCCGCGACTTTTCGCGCGTTGGCGCACGCGCATCCAGCCCGAGGCGAGCGCCAGCACAGGATCGTGCAAGCGCCGCGCCCAGCGGTCCTGGATCGCGCCGGGAGGTGCGAGGACGAGGGCGCCCTTGAGGGCGGCTTTGTCGGCAACCGTCGCCGGGCGAAGATCGCCGAAGGTCTGGCCGAAGGCGCGGTAGACCTCGATCAAGGGAAAAAGTGCGCCGTGCAGGAAGATCGGCGAGTCGTAGCCGGCAGCGCGCAGGAGCGCGATCAGCCTCTGCGCCTTGCCGAGCGCGTAGGCGCCGACGACGTGCGTGCGGTCGGGGAACACCGCGAGCGAGCGGAGGAGGCGCGCGATCTCGCCCTCGGCCGGGGGGTGACGGAAGACGGGGAGGCCGAAGGTGGCCTCTGTGATCAGAAGATCGCACGCGATGGGGGTGAAGGGCACGCAGGTCGGTTGCGGGCGCGGGCAGTAGTCGCCGGTGATGACGACGCGAACCCCCCGCCACTCGAGCAGGATCTGTGCCGAGCCCAACACGTGCCCGGCGGGGTGAAGGGTGATGCGCACGCCATTGACGTCGAGGCTTTCGCCATAGGCGAGCGGCTGCTGGGAAAGCCCGGCCCTGCCTTCGCCCAGCCGACGGGTCATCAGGGCGAGCGTCTCGGGGGTGGCGAGCACCGCGCCATGCCCCGGCCGGGCGTGATCCGCGTGCGCGTGGGTGATGAGGGCGCGTGGCACGGCGCGGGCCGGGTCGATGAACAGGTCGGCCGGTTCGCAGTAGAGGCCTTCAGGGCGGACGAGGAGCCAGGTTTCGGGGTGTGGGGGCATCGCCAGCGATGTGGGCCTCGCTTGGCCGGGCTGGAACCCTCAGGGTGTGGCGGAGAGCCTGGGAGCGCCTACACTGAGGGCGTGACGGAGCCCACACCTGCCCCGCCCGACCTCGCCTCACTCCCCACCCCGCTCGCCGCCTGGTTCGCGCGCCGGGGCTGGCGGCTGCACCCGCACCAGCGCGCTGTGCTTGCGGCGGCGCGCGCTCGCCGCTCCGTCCTCCTGCTCGCCCCCACCGGGGCGGGTAAGACGCTTGCCGGCTTCCTGCCCAGCCTCGCCGACCTCGCCGCCGCACCCCGCCCTGGCCTGCACACGCTCTACGTCTCTCCCCTCAAGGCGCTCGCCGCCGACATCGCCCGCAACCTCGAACGCCCTGTCGCCGAAGCGGAACTTCCCATCACCCTCGATGTGCGCACCGGCGACACCGACCAGGCGACGCGCCGACGCCAGCGCGAGGCCCCGCCCAACATCCTGCTCACCACTCCCGAAAGCCTCGCCCTCCTCCTCTCCTTTCCGGACTCCGCCCGCCTGTTCGCAGGCCTCAGCAGCGTGGTGGTAGATGAGATCCATGCGCTGGTCGGCACCAAGCGGGGCGATCAGCTCGCCCTCTGTCTTGCCCGCCTCGGCACGCTCGCCCCTCGTGCGGTGCGGATCGGCCTCTCCGCCACCGCGCCGTGGCCGGATCACCTCGCTGCCTTCCTCTCAGCCGACGGGCGGGGGACGGGGGTGGACAGGATCGAGGCTCCGGGCGGTGCAGCCCCAACGATCGAGATCCGCCTGCCCGAAGGGCCCCTGCCCTGGTCTGGCCACATGGGGCTGATGGCAGCGGGGGAAATTTACCGCCTGATCCGCGCCCACCGGTCGACTATCGTTTTCGTCAACACCCGCGCGCAGGCGGAACTGGTGTTCGCCGCGCTGTGGCGGCTGAACGACGAGGCGCTGCCGATCGCGCTGCATCACGGCAGTCTCGCGCGGGACCAGAGACTGAAGGTCGAGGCGGCGATGGCGGCGGGCAGACTGCGCGCCGTGGTCGCCACCTCCTCGCTCGATCTCGGCATCGACTGGGGCGAGGTCGATCTCGTCGTCCAGGTCGGCGCACCGAAGGGCGTGTCGCGGCTGCTGCAGCGAATCGGGCGGGCCAACCATCGCTGGGACGAGCCCTCGCGCGCGGTTCTCGTTCCTGCCAACCGCTTCGAGTTGCTCGAGTGCCTCTGCGCTCTGGATGGCGTGCGCGAGGGAGCACTCGACGGCGACCCACCCCCGCCGGGCGGGCTTGATGTGCTCGCGCAGCACGTCATGGGCACGGTCTGCGCCGGGCCGATCCGCGTCGATGAGCTTTATGCCGAGGTGACCCGCGCCGCCCCGTATCGCGACCTCTCACGCAAGGACTTCGAAGACGTGGTCCGCTTTGTCGAGGATGGCGGCTATGCCCTCTCGGCCTATGAGCGCTACCGCCGCCTCTTCCGCGATGCCGAAGGCAGGCTCCACCTCGCCGATGAGCGGGCGGCGCGGCGCTGGCGCCTCAACATCGGCACCATTGTCGAAGCGCCCCTCCTTAAGGTGAAGCTCGGGCGCGGCTTCGGCGGGGCGACCTTGGGCGAGATCGAGGAATATTTCGTCTCGCTCCTCAACCCGGGCGACACGTTCCTCTTCGCTGGCCGCCTTCTGCGCTTCGACCGTTTGCGCGAGACGGTGGTGGAGTGCTCGCCCGCGCATGGTGACGACCCCAAGGTGCCGGCCTATGCCGGCGGACGGCTGCCACTCACCACCTTCCTCGCCGATCGCGTGCGCAGGCTCCTGCAGGATCCCGCTCTCTGGCAGGGCCTTCCACCCGACGTGGCCGAGTGGCTCACGCTGCAGCGCAAACGCTCCCGCCTGCCTGGGCCGAACGACCTTTTGGTCGAGACCTTCCCGCGTGGCGGGCGGTGGTTTCTCGTCGCCTACTGCTTCGAGGGCCGGAACGCGCACCAGACGCTCGGCATGCTGCTGACACGGCGGATGGAGCGCGCGGGCTTTCGCCCCTTGGGCTTCGTCGCCACCGACTACGTGCTCGCCGTGTGGTCGGCGGAGAAACCGCACGACGTGGCCAGGCTCTTCGACGAGGAGATGCTGGGCGAGGATCTCGAGGAGTGGATGGCCGAATCGTCCCTGCTCAAGCGAACCTTCCGCCAGGTCGCGGTGATCGCGGGCTTGGTCGAGCGGAACCACCTCGGGGGAGCGAAGACCGGGCGGCAGGTGACAGTGAACACGGACCTCCTCTACGACGTGCTGCGCAAGTACGAGCCCGACCATGTGCTGTTGCGCGCCACCAGGGCAGATGCTGCGCGCGGCCTCGTCGATGTCGGCCGGGTGGCCTCGTTGCTTCGTCGCGCCCGCGGGCGCATCGTGCACATGGCCCTCTCGCGCGTCTCCCCGCTTGCGGTCCCTGTCCTGCTCGAGGTCGGCAAGGAGAGCGTCGCCACCGGCGAGGGGGAGGATGCGCTGCTCGCCGAAGCCGAAGCCGCGCAGCTCATCGCGGAGGCGCGCGGCGAGGCCGACCCCCCCGCTGCGACCCCGCCCCCGCTGCGGGGCGACCGCCCCGTCCATCCTGTCCACCGCGCCAATGTGGCGCGCGACCGCAAGCGCCGGGCGGGCGGCATCGCGCTCGGCACGCAGGGCCGCGCCACCTTGCGCACCATCCGCGCGCGACGCCAAGCTTCGCTACCCCTGCCCGAATGACCGCCGCCCCTCTCCATCTCCTCGGCGAGCGGCTGATGCTCGACCCCTCCGGCGCTCTGTGGTGGCCGGCACGGCGCCTGCTGGCGGTCGCCGACCTGCATCTGGAGAAGGGTTCGGCTCTGGCCGCCCGGGGCTCGCTCGTTCCCCCCTACGACTCGCGCGCCACGCTGGAGCGGCTCATCCGGCTGGTTCGGCTGTACCGCCCCGACCGGCTTGTGCTCCTCGGCGACTCCTTCCACGATCCGAGGGGGGCAGCCCGGCTTGGGCAGGCGGAGCGCGAGGCGCTCACCATCCTCTCCTGCCTCACCACGATCACCTGGCTTGCCGGCAACCACGATCCGGGACAGGCGGAGGAGCTGCACGAGCCCCCTCTTACCTTCCGCCATGTCCCGCGCGGAGGGGCGGGGGAGGTGGTGGGGCACCTGCACCCCAAGGCGGCGGTAACGATGCGCGGGGCGTGGGTGACGCGCGCCTGCTTCGTCGCCGACTCGCGGCGCGTGCTGCTGCCCGCCTTCGGGGCCTACACGGGAGGGCTCGATGTGCGCGACCCCGCCATCCGAGGCCTTTTTCCCCGTGGGGCGCGGGTGTTCCTGCTGGGTAGGGACAGGCTGTTCAGTTTCTCGTTGGCCGCCGCCGCCCCGCTTTGCGAACCGCCCGTGAAGGCCATGTCAGGGGCGTGATCGGTTCCGCCATGTCCGCCCCCGTGCTGCTCTGGTTCCGCCAGGACCTGAGGCTCGCCGACAACCCGAGCGTGCGCGCCGCTGTGGAAACCGGCCGGCCTGTCAGTCCGGTCTTCGTGTTCGATCGGGATAGCGCCGGTCGCTGGGCGCCGAGTGGCGCTGCCCTGTGGTGGCTGCACCATTCGCTCGCTTCGCTCGACCGGTCCCTGCGCGCGCGCGGCTCACGCCTCATCCTGCGCCGCGGGCGGTGGGAGGAGGAGATCCCTCGCCTGGCCGCCGAAACAGGGGCCAGCCTAGTCTTTGCCAGCCGCCTCTATGAGCCCTGGGCACGCGAGGCAGACAAGCGGGTGGCCGAGGCGCTGCGAGGGGCGGGTATTGAGATCCGCGGCGGCAACGCCTCCCTGCTGTTTGAGCCTTGGACGATCCGCACCAAGGCAGGCGGGCCCTACGGCGTCTACACCCCCTTTTCGCGCGCTTGCTTCGCTGCCGGCCCGCCGCCCATGCCCCTACCCGCGCCTGACCATCTGCCCGCCCCAGACAGCTGGCCTGGTTCGGACGAACTTGCAGCGTGGCGTCTTCTGCCCACCGCCCCTGACTGGGCAGGCGGTCTGCGCGAGACCTGGACCCCGGGCGAGGCGGGGGCCAAGGCGCGGCTTGAACGCTTCCTCGCGCGCGGCCTTGCGGCTTACGCCGAGACCCGCAACCGCCCGGACCTCGACCTCACCTCGGGCCTTTCGCCGCACCTTCACTGGGGCGAGATCTCGCCGGGGCAAATCTGGCGTGCCGTCGAGGCTTCCGCCCACGCGGCCAGCCTGTCGGCCGAAACCTTTCTCAAGGAGCTGATCTGGCGGGAGTTCTCCTACCACCTGCTGTGGCACCGGCCAAAGATGCCGGACGAGCCCCTGAAACCCGAATTCGCCCGCTTCCCCTGGCGCGAGGATGCCGCCGGGCTGAAGGCGTGGCAGAGGGGGAGAACCGGCTACCCGATCGTCGATGCAGGCATGCGCCAGCTCTGGCACACCGGCTGGATGCACAACCGAGTGCGGATGATCGTCGCCTCCTTTCTGGTCAAGCACCTCCTGCTGCCGTGGCAAGCGGGTGAGGCTTGGTTTTGGGACACGCTGGTGGACGCTGACCTCGCCTCCAATTCCGCCTCGTGGCAATGGGTGGCAGGAAGCGGGGCAGACGCGGCGCCCTACTTCCGCATCTTCGCCCCCGTCACGCAGGGGCAGAAGTTCGATCCCCGAGGAGACTATGTGCGACGTTGGGTTCCCGAGTTGGCGAAACTTCCTGCCCCCGTCATCCACGCGCCCTGGACCGCGCGGCCGATCGTGCTGAAGGAGGCGGGGGTGGAGCTGGGGCGCACCTACCCGCGCCCGATCGTCGATCACGCCGCCGCCCGCGCCCGCGCACTCGCCGCTCTCGCCACCATCACCCGCGACAAGGTTCCCGCCTGAATGCACGGTACCCTCCCTCCTCTGCGGCGCGAACGCGTCGCCGTCATCGGTGCGGGCATCGCAGGCCTGTCCTGTGCGTGGCTCTTGCGCAATGTGCACGACGTCGTGCTCTACGAAGCGGAATCGCGCCTCGGCGGGCATGCGGATACGCAAGAGGTCGAGGTCGCGGGGCAACGGATCGCGGTCGATACCGGCTTCATCGTCTTCAACGAGGTGAACTATCCGAACCTCGTCGCCCTATTTTCTGCTCTTGGCGTGGCGACAGAGCCCTCGGACATGTCGTTCTCGGTCGCACGGCTCGATCGCGACCTCGAATATGCTGGCGGCACGTTGGCCCAGCTCTTCGCCGACCCGCGCAACGCCCTCTCGCCCCGCTTCTGGGGCATGCTCGCCGACGTTCTGCGCTTCTACCGCCGTGCCCCTGACCTCCTCGCCAGCGCGGACGACACGCTTACCTTGGGCGAGTACCTCGACCGCGCGCGCTACGGGGCAGCGTTCGTGCACGATCACCTTTTGCCGATGGGGGCAGCGATCTGGTCGGCCTCCGTGGCTGGAATGCGCGCGTTCCCCGCCCGCGCCTTCGTGCAGTTCTTCCACAACCATGGGCTTCTGCGACTTTCCGGCCGGCCGCGCTGGCGTACGGTGACGGGAGGGTCGAAACAGTACGTGGCGAAGATCGCGCAGGTGCTTGGCCGCCGCGTACGGTCGGGTCGCCCAGTGGTGGCGCTGCGACGCGACGCGACCGGGATCTGGGTGCTGCGCGAGGGCGATGCGCCCGAACGCTTCGACCGCGCCGTGCTCGCTGTCCACGGCGACCAGGCACTCGCCTTGCTTGACCCGCCGACGGAGGCCGAAGCACGCATCCTCTCCGCGGTGCGCTACCAGAGGAACCGCCTTGTCCTGCACACCGACCCGGCGCTGATGCCGAGACGGAGGAGGGTGTGGTCCTCCTGGAACTATCTCTCGACGGGGGCGGCCGATGAAACCAGAGCGGTTTCCGTCAGCTACTGGATGAACCGGCTGCAGAATTTGGACACGCGCTTGCCGCTCATTGCCTCGCTCAATCCGATCTTCGAGCCCGACCCGAGCACGGTGCTTGTCGAGCGGGTCTATCGCCACCCGCAATACGATCCCGCCATGCTGGCTGCGCAGAGGGCGCTGCCCGCCATCCAGGGGCGGGATCGCGTACATTTTTGCGGTGCCTGGTGCGGCTACGGCTTCCATGAGGACGGCATCGCCTCGGCGGTCAGCGTGGCCGAGGCGCTGGGGGCGCCACCACCCTGGCGCGCTGCCTCCGCCTGGGTAGGGGGAGAGGCCCTGCCGTGAGCGCTGCCCCCGCACACATCCTCACCGCGCAGGTGGTGCATGTACGGCACCGCCCGTTTCGCCATCGGCTCGACTACCGCATCTGGTCTCTCTTGCTCGATCTCGATCGCGCCGAGGAGGCCGCCCGCTCCTGTCGTCTCTTCCGCCTGGAGCGCCCGGGGCTGGTGTCGTTCCGGGCCCGCGACCACGGCGCGCGTGATGGGTCGCCCCTTCGCCCCTGGGTGGAACGGCAGCTCGCTGCGGAGGGCATCCCGCCCCCCGCCCGAATTCGTCTGCTCGCCCTGCCCCGGGTGTTCGGCTACGTGTTCAACCCAATCTCCCTTTTTCTTTGTTCGGATGCCGCCGGTCGCGACACCGCGGTCGTCTACGAGGTGAAGAACACGTTCGGCGACCAGCACGCCTACGTCGCCTCGCTCGCAGGCGAGGCCCCGCACCGCCACGCCGCGCGCAAGACCTTCCACGTCTCGCCCTTCATTGGCATGGATGCCCGATACCACTTCACCCTGTCTATGCAGAACGACCGCTTTGGCCTTGTGATTGAAGAAACCGAGGCGGGAGAGCGGCTTCTCACCGCCTCCATGGTCGGGCGGCTTGAACCGATGACGGACTCCGCTCTGGCGCGCGCTCTGCTTCGTTTCCCCTTCGTGACCCTGAAGGTCATCGCCGGCATCCACTGGCACGCCCTGCATCTTTGGCGGAAAGGGGCGCGTTACCATCCCTACCTGCCGCCGCCCAAGGTCGAACCTACGCCTGCCCGCTGAGCCCGCCATGTCGGTTTCCGAAAACGCCCTGTCCCGGCCAGCCGAAAGCTCCCCGCGCCCGCGTAGCCTTGCTGCGCGCGCCCTTCGCCTCGCCGGGCTGATCCGGTCGGGCGAGCTGACGCTGATCCTCCCCGACGGGTCGGTGCATCGGGTGGTCGGCGACCGGCCCGGCCCGTCCGCCGTGGTGCGCCTCTCGACTTTGCGGGCGGTGCGCCGCTTCGCCTTCGGCGGCTCGCTCGGCTGGGCGGAGGCCTGGCTGGCTGGAGACTGGAGCACGCCCGATTTGCGGGCGGTGATGGCGCTTGCCGCCGCCAACGAGGAGGAGTGGCGGCACGTGCTGCGCGGCCGGCCCCTGGTTCGGTTCCTCTCACGCCTCGCCCACCGCGTCCGTCCCAACACGAAGCGAGGCGCGCGGCGCAACATTGCCGCCCACTACGACCTCGGCAACGAGTTCTACGCCGCTTGGCTTGACCCCACACTGACCTACTCCTCGGCCGAGTTCGCCAACCCCTCAGCTGAGACGCTCGAGGAGGCGCAGAGGCGGAAAGTGCGCAACCTCCTTGCCGCGCTCGACCTTGCCCCGGGTGCGCGCATCCTTGAAATCGGCTGCGGCTGGGGTTTCTTGGCCGAGACGGCAGCGCGCGAGTTCGGCCTCTCCGCCGTCGCCATCACCCTCTCCAAGGAACAGCACGCCTTCGCCTCGGCCCGAATTGCCGCAGCTGGCCTTGCCGATCGGGTGGAGGTGCGGCTGCAGGACTATCGCGACGTGCGCGAGACGTTCGACGGTATCGTCTCCTGCGAGATGTTCGAGGCGGTGGGCGAGCGCTATTGGCCCGCCTTCTTCCGCACGCTGCACGATCGGCTTCGCCCGGGCAGGCGGGCAGTGCTGCAGATTATCACCATCGCCGACCGTTTCTTTAACGACTATCGCCGCAGCGCCGATTTCATCCAGCGCTACGTGTTCCCGGGCGGCATGCTTCCCTCGCCCAGGCGGCTGCGCGAGGAGGTAGCGCGGGCCGGGCTCACCTGGGCCTCCGACACCTGGTTCGGCGCCTCCTATGCCGAGACCCTCGCGCGCTGGCACGCGCGGTTTCGCGCCGCCTGGCCCCAGCTTGCTGCCTCCGGCCGCTATGACGATCGCTTCCGTCGCCTCTGGGAGTACTACCTCCTCTACTGCGAAACGGGCTTCCGCGCCGGTTGGATCGATGTCGGGCGGATCGTGCTCGCCCGGCCCTGACGGTCCTTCGCCATGCCTCCGCCCACGGGGCGCCTGCCGCGCCGGATCCTCGCCGCGTACGGGCTCGCCGCCTTTCCGCTCGCCATCCTCGGGCTGCCGCTGAACGTTTACCTGCCGGCCTTCTGGGGCGAGACGATGGGGCTCGGCTTCTCCACCACCGGGGCGGTGCTGCTCGCCACCCGGCTTCTCGACGGTATCACCGACCCGCTCGCCGGTGTCCTGTCCGACCGCACGCGCTCGCGCTTCGGCCGCCGCCGACCCTGGATCGCCGCCGGCGGTTTGATCGCCGCGCCGGCGGTATGGATGGTCTTCGTCCCGCCGGAAGGGTCGGGGACCTTCCATCTCTTCGTCTTTGCCTCCCTGGTCTATCTCGGATGGACTCTGATCAACGTCCCGCATTCTGCCTGGGGAGCGGAGCTCTCCACCGATTATGACGAGCGCGCGCGCATCACCGCCTGGCGGGAGGCTGCGACCTTAGCGGGCATCGTCTCCTCGGCGCTCGTGCCTGCCCTTGTCCCGGGGGGGATTGCGTCTGACCTGCGCACGCTCGCGCTGGTCACCCTCACCCTCGCCGTTCCGGCCTTGCTCTTGCTTCTGGTCGCAGTGCCGGAACCCCCACCGCCGGCACAGCGCCCGCCCCGCCGGCCGCTGCGTGAAACCCTCGGCATCCTCGCCCGCAACCGCCCGTTTCTGAGGCTTCTCGCCGCCTGGATCGTGAATGGCGTTGCCAACGGGCTTCCCGCCGCGCTGTTCCTGCTCGTCGTCACGCACCTTCTGCGCGCCGAGGCTGAGGCGGGCGTGTTGCTGCTCGCCTACTTCCTGGCGGGGATCGCCGCCGTTCCATTCTGGACCTGGTTGGCGAGCCGCACGTCCAAGCACCGCGCCTGGTGCCTCGCCATGCTGTGGGCTTCGGCGGTGTTCGCCTTTGTGCCTCTGCTCGGCCCAGGCGACTGGTTGGCCTTTCTCGTCATCTGCGTGCTGACGGGGGCGGCCTTGGGGGCGGATCTCGCCCTTCCGCCCGCCATCCAGGCAGACGTCATCGACCTCGACCACCTGGAGGGAGGCATGCCGCGGGCGGGGCTCTTCTTCGCCGCCTGGTCGATGGCGCAGAAGGGCGGCAATGCGCTCGCGGTGGGGTTGGGACTTCCGCTGCTCGAGGCGCTCGGATTTCGGGTGACGGAGGCCGGAGCGGAGGGCCTTGGCGCTCTCGTCCTCCTCTATGCGACGACGCCCATCCTGCTGAAGGTGGCGGTGGCGTGGCTGATGTGGCGTTTCCCCATCGATCGGGCGGAGCAGGGAGCGATCCGTGCCCGCCTCGCGAGCCGGGCGTGAGGCTCGTGCTGCCGCCGCGTTTCATCGGTATTCGCGTCGTCGGCGACGTGCACGGCGAGGCCGCCCAGTTCCGGGCCGCGGTGGAAGGCGCGCGGGCGGAGCGGCTGTTCCTCCTCCAGCTCGGCGACCTCACCGACTACGGCCCCGACTCGCCTTCTGTGCTCGCACTCATGCTCGACCTCATCGATGCGGGGGATGGCGTGGCCCTGCTCGGCAATCACGACCACAAGCTCGCCCGCGCGCTGGCTGGGCGTCCGGTTCAAGTCGAGCCTGATGGTTTGGGGCGCACGCTGGCGCAACTCCAGGCACGGCCCGATCGCGACCAGCTCATCGCGCGCACGGTCGCGGCCCTGACCCGCGCGCCGCTGTGGCTTCTCTGGCGGCATGCCCTGTTCGTGCATGGCGGCTTTCATACCGACATGCTGGTCCGCCCCTCGCCGGTCGGGGCCGATGTCGGGCGGCCCGACTCTCTGGCTTCGCGCGCCCTTTACGGCGAAACCGTGCAGGGCGAGACGGACTCGCGCGGCTTCCCCGTGCGGCGGATCGACTGGGTACACCGCATTCCGGCCGGGCTTACGGTCTATTGCGGGCACGACAATCGCGGCTATGGCACTCGTCCCCATGTTGTAGAAGGGCGTGCGGGCGGGCGCGCCGTCTTCTTGGATACTGGGGCGGGCAAGGGGGGTGTGCTCTCCTGGCTCGACCTCGCGCTGTGATCGAGCGAGGGAAAGGATGCGACGCATCATCACAGGTCTTGCCGTGTTACTTCTTCTCGCCGGCTGCGGAGGGGGCATGAAGGTCGAAGGTTTCGCCGGGCGCACGCCCGAATTGAGGCTCGAGGAGTATTTCGTCGGGCGGATCAAGGGCTCTGGCCTGTTCGAGGACCGCTTCGGCAATGTTCGCCGCACTTTCACGTTCACTATGCAGGGGCGGATGGAGGGTGACACGCTGATCCTCGCCGAGGACTTCCTCTACGACGACGGTGAACGGAAAGAGCGCGTATGGCGCCTCGCGCGCACCGGCGAGGGCACGTGGGAGGGCCGGGCGGACGACGTGGTCGGGGTCGGGCTTGGCCGCGGCGCAGGCAACGCGTTCCAGCTCACTTATGTTCTGAAACTGCCGGTGAGTGGGTCTGAGTGGCAGGTGAAGTTCGACGACTGGCTGTTCCGTCTTGATGAGGAGACGGTGCTCAATCGCGCCAACGTCTATCGCTGGGGTTTGTGGATCGGCCAGGTGATCACGACGATGCGGAAGTTGCCGGAAGGCTAAGCGATTGCTGCCCCGGAGGTCGAAACTAAACGTGACGTTGGGCCAAGGGAGCGCGTAGGGTGGAGGGGGATTTGCCTCTAAGGGGAGCGCATCGGCGACCGTCTGGGCGCCGCGCGCACCATGCTCCGCGGCAAGTCTCAGCGAGCGATCGCCAGTAAGGTCGGCTCAGCCCGCGGTCGCGAGCAAGGTTGGCTCGGTACTCCCCTGCTTTCGCTCGCGCGCATAGGCTTCCAGAACGCGCTCCGGGGGGATGGTGCGCGACACCTCGCCGGTCTTGTCGAAAAACTCCAGCACCACGACCCGCGCATTCTGGTCGTAGCGCAGCGAGGGGTTGAGCAAAGGCTGCGGTGCCGCGCTGCGAGGCGTCCCAACCGCCGGCGGTGGGTTGTCGACACCGCCTGCGGGTGTCGGGCCGCTGCGCAACGCCGCGAGCGCTGAGGCCGATCCCGGCACGCTTGCACTCGATGCAATCAGTGTTGCTATCATTGCGTCACCCTCCTGGCCGCAGCGAACAGGGTGGTTTTGACCCCACCGCGGCCTCGCCCCTGCGGGCGGAGTGCCGCTACATTCCTTAGCACAGGCTTTCAGCGCGCGGCACGTCCACCTCTCCAGGCCTCTACCCCAGTTTGCCTCAGGCTGCGTTAACAAACAGTTAACACCACGGACGCTTGATGCGGTGCACCGCCGCTACCGACGACCCGTCGTCCACCCAACCAACGGGAAGTAGAGCGCATAGGGCAGAACCCGCATCGTCTTCAGGATGGCGACGAACCGCCACGGAAAGACGATCTCGAACCGCCCGCGCGCCAGCCCGTCCGCCATCCGCTCCGCCGCCCGTTCCACCGGCATCAGGAACGGCATCGGGAAATCGTTCTTGTCAGTGAGCGGCGTCTTCACGAAGCCCGGATTGACCAGGTTGATCATCACCCCGGCCCGGTCGAGGTCGAACTTCAAGCTCTCGCTCATCGCGATCAGCGCCGCCTTGGTCGCGCCATACGCGATGGCGCGCGGCAGGCCGCGATAGCCGGCAACCGAGGAGACGATGGCGATTTGCCCGCCCCGCCGCGAGATCATCGCTGGCATCACCGCCGCGAGCGCATTTGCCGTGCCGAGCAGGTTGACCCTCACCTGCAGGGTGAACGCGGCGAGGTCGAACGCCTGCGCACTGTCAGGCTGGTAGGTGCCAGCGTTCAGCACAGCGAGCGCGATCGGCCGGCCTGCCCGCGCCTCCACCTCCCGCACCGCCTGTGCCACAGCGTTCGGGTCAGTGACATCAGCCGGAGCAGGCAGGATGCGACCGGCCGGAGCCTCGCCGGCGAGCCGCGCCAGTTCCTCCGCCCGGCGTGCGGTCACCGCCACCGTCCAGCCCCGGCGGACGAGTTCCAGCGCGAGCTGCCGGCCGATGCCCGACGAGGCGCCTGTGATCCAAGCCAGCCCGTCCTGAGGCCGCGCAGGCCGCGGTCGGCCCCCTTCACCGTCGGCCATGCCGCGCTCCTCCCCCCGTCATCGCTTCACGATCTCCGAGCATTCGCGACCCACTCGTGCCTGGTGCCGTGCCGCGCATGGAGCGGACGACCTTCGCCGAAGGGTGGAAGACCAGTCCGCCGCAAAAATCGCTGCACGGTTCCATCACGCTGCCCGCTCTGCCACCCGCTCGCCCCGGCGGGGTGCGACGCGATCGAGAAACGTTTCCGCCTGGCGCCGCATGGCCGCCACTTTCTCCGGCTCCATGCGGTCGAGCATCCGGTACATCTGCGCCATGCGCGGGTTGGCCGCAAAGCGCTGGCGGTGGCGGGCGAGGAAGTCCCAGTAGAGGAAGTTGAACGGACACGCTCCCTCGCCCGTCGCACGCGCGACGTCGTAGCGGCAGCCCGCGCAGTAGTCGCTCATCCGCGCGATGTACTTGCCGGAGGCCGCATAGGGCTTCGAGGCCATGATGCCGCCATCGGCATAAATCGCCATGCCATGCGTGTTGGGCAGTTCCACCCATTCGAAGGCATCGGCGTAGACCACCATGTACCACTCGTTGATCTCGTCGGGGTGAACCCCGGCCAGCAGGGCGAAGTTGCCCGTCACCATCAGCCGTTGGATGTGATGGGCATAGGCAAGTTTATGCGTCTGGCGCACGACGGCGTCGATGCACGCCATGCCCGAGTTCCCGCTCCAGTAGAATTCGGGAAGGGAACGTTCCGCTGCAAGCACGTTCAGCGCCTTGTAGCGCGGCATCGCGTACCAGTAGAGACCCCGCACGTACTCGCGCCAGCCGAGGATCTGGCGGATGAACCCCTCGACCGCATTCAAGGGCGCCTTGCCCGCGCGCCAGGCTGCTTCGGCGCGGCGACACACCTCGCCTGGAAGAAGAAGACCGACATTGAGCGACGGAGAAAGCAAGGAGTGGAACAGAGTCGCCTCCTGAGCCGCCATCGCGTCCTGATAGTCGCCGAACCGGCCCAGACGTTCGGTGATGAACTGGTCGAGCGCTGCTTTCGCGTCGCGCGCGGTCACCGGCCAGGCGAAGCCCTCGATACTGCCCCAATGGTTCGAAAAGTGCGTCGCCACCATCGCCATCACCTCGCGCGTGATCGCATCGGGCTCGGCACGATACGGCGGGGGAACGGAAAGGCCATGAGGCAGGCGCTTGCGATTTTCGGCATCGAAGTTCCATCGCCCGCCGGCGGGCTCCTCGCCCTCCATCAGAATGCCCGTGCGGCGGCGCATCTCGCGGTAGAAGAACTCCATGCGCAGGGTGCGCCTGCCTTCGGCCCAGGTGCGGAACCAGGGCAGAGGGCAGAGGAAGCGATCATCTTCACGTATTTCCACCGGCACGCCCGTTGCGCGCTCCCAAGCCAGCATATCCTCGTGCACGCGCCACTCGCCCGGGTGGGTGGCGATGATACGGCAGGGGCGATGGCGCTCCACCGCGCGCGCCACCTCACCTGCCAGCGTGCCACTGTTGGCGGGATCATCCAGCCGGACATACTCGACCCGCACGCCGCGTGCCGCGAGCGCGCGGGCGAAGTGCCGCATCGCGGAGAGAACGAGTACGATCTTCTGCGGATGGTGGCGTACATAGGTGCACTCCCCAGCCACCTCCGCCATCAGCACCACGTCGCGCGCCGGGTCGAGCCCCTCAAGGGAGGAGATCGTGCGCGAACACTGGTCACCGAGCACGACTCGAAGCGCGCCGCTGTTCACCACCGTCGCCACCCACTGTCACGCCGGCGCCCGCCGTCAGGTCCGCTCATAGCGGATGGTCGAGCCGTCCTCGCCGCGGAACAGCAGCCCCGACCACACCCCATCCGTGTCGTACCAGATGTCGAGAGCAAGATCGCCCGTCACCCGGAACCGGCGGGCGGGGCGCGTCGTTGCCCCTACTGGGACGAACTCCTCCGCCACCGGCTCGATCCGCGTGGAAAGAAGCCGCCCGCCCTGGGTGTCGATCACCTGCGAACGGAGAAACCGCGCGTGCCAATACGAGGTGGAGGCGGTGTCCGCCGGCGCGAGGTAGGCACCCGAGTCTGACCCCTCGACCTCGATTCCCTGCGCCACCGCCCGTGCCCGCACCCAATATGGGCGGCCATTGCGGTCCGTTTCGCTATCGATCGAAAGCAGACGGTCGCTGTTCCAGACCTCGAGATTGCGATGGCGGTAGCGATAGGCGACGAAGCCGAGGAAGCGCACGGAGAGGTCGATCGCGATCCGCACCACGACCCTGTCGCGGTCGCGCGTGAACTCCAGCACATGCGTGCCGATTTGGCTGTCGTTGCGCAACACGCGGAAGGCGAGCCGGTTGCCCGGCGGCACCGCAGCCAAGGCGACCCCGGCCGGAAGCTGGGCAAGCGCAGGAAGGGCAAGGATCAGCGACCGTCGCCCGATCATGATTTGGTCCGCAAGGTCGAGCGGCCGCCATCGACGGCAAACACCTGGCCGGTGATCCAGGACGCCTCCGCCGAAAGGAGGAAGGCGGCAAGTGCCGCCACGTCCTCCGCCTCGCCGAGGCGAGGAATCGGGTGCTGGGCCGCGATCGCCTTCGCCACAGCTTCGTTCTCCGTCAATGGTCTTGCCATCGTGGTTCGGGTGAGCGAGGGGGAGATCGCGTTCACGCGCACCTGCGGGGCGAGTTCGGCGGCAAGTGCGATGGCAAGCCCTTCTACCGCCGCCTTCGCCGGCCCGATCACGCTGTGGTTGGAAAATCCCGACCGTGCAGCGACCGAACCGAACAAGACCACCGCCCCCTGCCCGGCCTTCAGCGCCCCGGCGGCGAGGGCGACAGCGCGGGCGGCGGCGACCACATTGAGGCGGTAGGCCGCGAGATGATCCTCGACAGTGGCGCGCGCGAGCGGCTTCAGCACAATAGAGCCGACACAGAAGGCAAGCCCGGACAGGGCCCCCCCTGCCGTCGCTTCGGCCACCACCCTGGCGAGGCTCGCCTCGTCGCACACATCGCCTTCGGTGGCGCGCGCATTCAGTTCGGCAGCGAGCCCGGCTAGCCTCCCGCCATCGCGTCCAGAAAGGTGAAGGGGCACACCCGCGCGCGCCAGCCTGCGCGCCAGTGCGCTACCGATGCCTCCGGTCGCTCCAAACACCAGTATCGGTGCCGCCATGCCGCCCGACCCACCCCTCTCTACCATGCTGATTGTCGGACTCAGCTAAATGGTCGCGACCCTGCGCGAGGCGACCAGCGCCCCACAGAGGTGTGATGCCGAGCAGTGGGGCAGACGGGGCGACGATTTCGTGCGATGGTTTTGCCCCTCGGCATCCGCTTGGGCCACGCACGTACCGATGCGTCAGCTTCTCCTCCTTCGCCACGCCAAGTCGTCCTGGGACGACCCCTTGCTGCCTGATCACGACCGGCCGCTCGCGCCGCGCGGTCAGGCGGACGCGGCCGCGATGGGGGCCGAGATGCGCGCGCTCGGGCTTGATCCGGACATCGTGCTCGTCTCCACCGCCCGGCGCACGCGCGAAACGCTTGCCCTGCTCGAACCGTTCGACGAGGCGCCGGTGGTGGACGCGCTGGAGGCGCTCTATCTCGCCTCAGACCAGAAAATCCTCGACCTTTTGCGTGCCGTACCGGAAACCGCTCGCAGCGTGCTCGTGATTGGCCACAACCCGGGCTTGCACAACCTCGCGCTGGCTCTGCTTGGCCCCGCCGCGATGGCCCGGCGCGACCCCGCTGCGCTGAGGCTCGCCAACAAGTTTCCCACCGCAGCCCTGGTCGAGTTCGCCATCGCCACGCCCTGGTGGGGGCTTGAACCGGGCGGGGGAAGACTGGTTCGGTTCTTATGTCCGCGCGATCTGCGCCAACACGCGTCCTGACCCGCTTTTCGCCTGCGGCGGACCCGCCGCCTATGGTTGCTTCCGCCTCGCCGACAGAGGCGATCGAGCTGTTCGAGTTCCGCCTTGATCCATCCGCCGTGCCGGCGCTGCTGCGCCATTCCGCGATCGCGCAAAGGCGGCAGGGGCGGGCGCGCTCTTCTTCCGTCACCCTCCTGTGGCACGACGCCGCAGACGGACGTCTCGCCGAGGCCGGCCTTGCGGTCGTGGTTGAGACGCGCGGGCGGAGCAAGGTTGAACGGCTGGAGCGGATCCTGCCAGGGTCGGCCGACCGGCTCGACCCCGCCCGGCCCTTGCCGGTGCTGGCCGAGGCGGCCTCGGTGGCGACCGTTGGTGAGAGGGTGCTGGAGCACGCTGCCCGTGCCGGCGTCGACCCCGCTCCCCTCTCCGCTCTCGCCGCGGCAGTCGGCCGGCGCGCCGAGATCCGGCTCGGCGGCGGCGCACCGCTCACGCTCACTCTGCACACCGGTCATCTCCGCACCCTCGCCGCCGAACGCCCCTTTGCCGTAGCACGGCTCAGCGCGCCCGCCTCGGCCCGCGCCGAAGCCTTCACCCTTCTGCGCGCGCTCTGCGAAACCCTCCCTCTCGCTGTCCCGCATGTGAGCCTCGGCGAGGAGGCGCGCGCGCTCGCCCTAGGCCTGCCGGCGCGACCTCTACGGCGCGGTGCGCCAGATCTCGCCGCGGCCGAAACGGTGGAGGATGGAGCGATCCAGGCGATCGGCCACCTCGCCCTTGCGCTGGCCGGCGCAGCCCCGATCGCGGCCGAGGGCGCGGATCCCGAGGGCGTGCACCAATGCCGTGTGGCCATCCGGCGGCTGAGGTCGGCGATGACCGTGTTCAAGCCCGCCCTCGCCTGCCCTCTGCTCGATGGGCTCAAGGCGCGGGCGGGCGAGATCGCGCGCACCCTCGGGCCGGCGCGGGATTGGGACGTGTTCCTCGCCGAGACCTTCGCCCCTGTGCGCGAGGCTTTCGCGGGGCGGCGCGACATCGCGGACCTTGGCAAGGCGGCGGCCGAAGCACGCGCGCAGGCCTATCGCGCCGTGCGCTCCCTGCTCGAGGGGCCCCAGTTCCGGCTGTTTTTGCTCGACCTTGCGGCTGCGGTCGCGGAGCGGCCCTGGCGCAGCCTTGCCGAAGAGGGCGAAGCGGCGGAGAGGCGGGCCGCCCTGCTCGACGCTCCGCTCGCCGCCTTCGCCGCAGCAGCCCTCGACAAGCGCCTCAAGCGGATCCGGCGCGACGGGGAGGGGTTCGCCGCCCTCGACATTCCCGCCCTTCACGCTTTGCGGGTCGACGCTAAGCGTCTGCGCTACGCGGGCGAACTCTTCTCCCCTCTCTATCCACAGAAGCGGGTGCGCCGGTTCCTCAAGAGCCTTGCCACCTTGCAGGACGCGCTCGGCCATCTGAACGACGGCGCGGTTGCCGAGAGCCTTCTTGAGCAGGTGACGGGCAAAGATAAGGCGCGGGCGCGGGCCATCGGCATTGTGGAGGGCTGGGTCGCGCGCGGGGCGGCGGGCGCGCGCGAAGAGGCGGCCGAGGCCTGGCAAGCCTTCCTGGATCGCGACCCGTTCTGGCGCGACTGAACGGCGTGGTCCCGAAAGGCGGGCTGCAGCTTCTCAGTTCTGCGCCAGTTCCCGCTGCTCCAGCGTGCTCAGCTGCCGGCGCATGGCGTCCAGAAGCGCGCCGATCCGGCCGCCACCGCGCTGGATTACCGCGCTGTATTCCGACCTCTGCGTGATGCGCAGCGAGGTTCCCTCGGCGATGAGATCCACGATCAGGGGCCGGCCCGAGGCGAAGGAGACCAGCCAGTCGAGCTGCACCGGTGCCTGGCCGGGCTGCTCGACCATGGTCGTCACCAGCACCCCCTCCTCACCGCGCGGCTGCGACCGAGAGACGGTGAAGCGCAGCCCGCGCAACTCGCCGAAGCGGGCTGAGAGGTTGCGAATCAGGGTCGCTTCGAACAGGCGCAGATACTCCGCCCGCTCAGCCTCGTTCGCCGTCCGCCAGTGCCGGCCCAAGACGAACTGCGCAACCCCGCGGACATCTACCGCTTCGCGCAGGATGTCGGCCACGCGCTCGCGCTTCTCGGCCAGTGGGGCATCGCTGTCCAACACCTGCTTGAGCGCCGTGCCGCGCGATTCGATGAAGGCCGCTGCCGCATCGGGCGTGTTCGCGCGCGCGGTCGGCGCAACCGCCAAAACCCCGGCAAGACCGGCCAGCAGCCCGCGTCGATGCACTCTCATGCTGCCTGTCCCTCCTTCGCTCGGCTTGCGCGCCCCTTGCCGGTTCAGCCCTGGCTAGCGCGCGTCGAAGAAACGGCGGACCTGCGGACGGCCCTCGTCCCGGATGTCGCGCTCTCGGCGCTGTAGGTAGACCGCTCGCAGAGCAGCGTAGAAGTCGAGGCTTTGCGCGCGCAGCGCATCCCCAGGTTCGATGAATTGTTCGCGCGCATCGATTGCTTGCGTCACTGTGCGGCCCATGCGCAGCCTTTGCACCTGATCGCCCTGGCCAACCCAGGTCCAGGGGTCCATGGCGACATCGAACGGCAGGGCGAAGGTGTCACGCAGGGTAGAGGGGCCGAGGATCGGCAGAACAAGGTAGGGCCCGCCGTGGGTGGTGCCGGCCCAAACCGCGAGGGTCTGGCCGAAATCCTCGAACCGCGGCTCAAGGCCCAGCTCGGAGGCGACGTCGAAGATGCCGAACACGCCGAGCGTCGCGTTGACGATGAAGCGCGCTGCAGAGCCAGCCGCCTCTTTCGGTTTGCCCTGCAGAAGTTGGTTGGCGGCGGTCTTTGGGACCAGCAGGTTGTCGAGCACGTTGCCGATGCCGGTGCGTAGAGGGCGCGGAATGAGAATCCGATACGCCTCCGCGGCGGGGCGGAACAGCAAATGGTCGAATGCCTCGTTGAAGGCGAACACGGCTCGGTTCAGCGGCTCGAGCGGATCGTTGCGCTCGAAATACTCTGCCCTCGCCTCGGGATCGGTCTCCGGCGGCACGGTGGCGCAGCCGGCGACGAGGAGCGCGAGGCCAAAGACGGGGGCGAGGAGGCGCGGCCGCAGCATTCGGTGGTGACCCTTCAGAGCGGAACGGACGGTCGATCAGGCAGGACAGCATGGTACGTGCGGTGCGTCACAGCGCCTCCGCCCCGATCGGCCGACGAGCCGGACGCCACTCTGCACCCGAACCCGTAAGCAAACCGTATAGCGCCTGAACAGCTTCGGCACGAGTGCCAAACCGCCCGAAACCAAGCCTTCGTCGGCACGGGTCAGCCACGCCCGCGCAACAGCCGCGCCTTTTCGCGCTGCCAATCGCGCTGCTTGATCGCCTCGCGCTTGTCCGCCTTCTTCTTGCCTTCCGCGAGACCGAGCAGCACCTTCGCTCGGCCGCGCTCGTTGAAATGGATCTGCAGCGGAACGAGCGTCGCCCCCTCGCGCGTCACTGCGCCGAGCAGGCTGCGAAGTTGCTTTCTGTGCACCAGAAGCTTGCGCGGCGCGCGCGGCTCGAACCGCGACAGCACGCCCCCCTGGTATTCAGGAATGTAGGCGTTGAACAGCCAAAGCTCGCCCTCCCGCTCGCCTGCCCAGGCTTCGGAGAGGGTGGCGCGGCCGTGGCGAAGGCTCTTCACCTCAGGACCCTTGAGCACGATCCCGGCCTCGATCGTCTCTTTGATCGCGTAGTCGTGGCGCGCCTTGCGGTTCTGCGCCACCACCCCGTGCGCGATCAAGCCGGGCTTGCCGTCCTTGGCCAAGACCGCCTCAGTTCAACAGCCCGACCTCGACGAGGGCCGCCCGCACCTTTGCACGCGAAGCCTCGGCGAGGGGGGCGAGCGGCAGCCGCGCCGTCTCCTCGCACTTGCCGAGGAGATGCGCGGCATATTTTACGGGCGCGGGCGAGGTTTCGCAGAACATGGCATCGTGCAGAGGCGCAAGCCGCGCCTGGATCGCCATCGCGCGCTTGGCGTCTCCCTCCGCCCACGCGGTCTGCATCTCGGCACAGAACCGTGGTGCCACATTGGCGGTAACGGAGATGCAGCCAACCCCGCCCGCCGCGTTGAAGGCGATCGCCGTGTGGTCCTCGCCGGAGAGCTGGATGAAGTCCGGGCCGCAGGCGCGCGCCTGGGCAAGCGGTCGCGCGAGGTTGGCGGTCGCGTCCTTCACCCCGACGATATTCGGGATTTTGGCCAGCCGCGCCATCGTCTCGACCGTCATGTCGACCGCGCTCCGACCCGGGATATTATAGATAAAAATCGGAATATCGACGGCTTCCGCGATTGCCTTGAAGTGAAGGTAGAGCCCTTCCTGGGTCGGGCGGTTGTAGTAGGGGGTGACGATCAACGCCGCATCCGCCCCGGCCTCCTTCGCATGGCGCGTCAGATCGATCGCCTCCTCCGTGCTGTTCGACCCCGTTCCTGCCATCACCGGCACCCGCCCCGCCGCCGCCTCGATGCAGAGCTCCACCACCCGCTTGTGCTCGGCGTGGGTCAAAGTAGGCGATTCGCCGGTGGTGCCAACGGGGACCAGACCGTGGGTGCCTTGCGCAATCTGCCACTCAACAAAGTCTTGGAAGGCCTTCTCGTCGATCGACCCGTCGCGCCGCATCGGCGTGATGAGGGCGACGAAGGAGCCCCAGAAGCGCATGGTCCAGCCCGTTCGTTCTCTGCTTCCTGTCTCCTCACCCTGGCCAACGCCGCCGTGCCTGTCCACCCGGGCAGCGTGTACGCGGCCCTTGTGCCGCCCTCCCCGAACCCCATACAAGCGTAATATGAGCATGCGTGCGAGCCTTGCGCTCTTCGGCTGGCTCGTCCCCGCCTTTGCGGTCGCACAGGGGCTCGACCCCGCTTGCCGCGCCGCCCTCGCCGCCGCTTCGGCCGGGCGAGTCTTTGACAGTAGCCCCTGCGCCGACACCGCCGCCGTCTCCGCCATCACCTGGCTTAGGCTGCAGAATGGACCCGCCACTGCCGCCGACTTCGCCCTCTTCCTTACCGAACACCCTGACTGGCCGGCTGGCCCGACCTTGCTTCGCCGCGCCGAGGAGGCGCATGCCGCCCTGGCAGACAACTCTGCTGTGCAGTCATGGTTCTCCCGCCATCCGCCGCAGACAGTCGCCGGCAGGCTTCGCTTCGCCGAGGCCCTTGACTCCGCCGGCCGCGCCGCCGACGCCGCCGCCCAACGCCGCGCGGCCTGGGTTGATCTCCCCGCCGCCCCGGCGGAGGAGCGTGCCTTCCTCGACCGCTGGCACACCTCCCTCCGCCCCGAAGACCATGCCGCTCGCGCTGACCGCCTGGCCTGGGCGCGCGAGGCCGAGGGGCTTAGGCGGTTGTTACCGCTGCTCGATTCCCACCACCGCGCCCAGGCCCGCGCACGGCTTGAGGCGCTGGCCGGCTCTGAGGGCGAGTTCGGCTTCGCCCCCGAACTGCGCAGCGACCCGATCGTCTTTCTCGAACGCGCACGCTCGTTACGCCGCCAAGACCGCGACCTGGAAGCCGCCCGCCTCTGGCTCGAGGCCGGTGCGCCCGCCCAGGCCGCAGCCGGCGCTGCTCGCCAGCAGGCATTCTGGGACGAACGCCAGATCCTCATCCGGCGCCTGCTCCGCCTGCGCGAGGACCGGCTCGCTGACCGACTCGCCGCCGCGCACGGGCTTTCGGCCCGCCACGACGTGGCCTTCCTGGAAGCCGAGTTCCTCGCCGGCTGGCTCGCGCTTCGCCGCGCGGGCGACCCCGACCGCGCTCTGCGCCACTTCGCCTCTCTCGAGCGCGCCGCCACCGCACCGATCAGCCGAGCGCGTGGTGCCTATTGGCGCGGCCGCGCCCTGCTCGCCTTGGGGCACGAGGCGGAAGCGCGCGCGGCCTGGGCCGAAGCCTCACGCTACCCCTTCACCTTCTACGGCCAGCTTGCTGCCCTTGCCGCGGGAGAGAGCGAGACCGCGCTTCGCGCCCGGATCCGCTCCGCCACCGACCCGCTGCCCGGGCCCGAGCACGCCGCGCTTTGGGAGAGGCGCGACCTTGCCCGCGCCGCCATCTTCCTCGCCGAGGTGGGTGATGCGCGGCGGTCTCGCCAGCTGCTGCTGCGGCTTGCCGACCTCGCTCCCGATGATGCCGACCGTGCGCTCGCTGCCCGCCTCGCCACCCGCCTCGGCCAGCCCGACACCGCGGTCTGGATCGCACGCCGCGTGCAGGCGCGCCACGGCACGCTCCTGCCCGAAGCGGGCTGGCCCGTGCCCTTCGTCCCGCCGCCAGGGGTCGCCCCCCCTCTCGCCCTAGCCCTGATGCGCCAAGAGAGCAACTTCGAGGTCAGCGCGATCAGCCCCGCCGGTGCGCGGGGCCTGATGCAGCTGATGCCAGCGACCGCGCGCGCGATGGCGCGCGAGCTCGGCGAACCTTCGCTCGCCAACCGCCTGTTCGAGCCGCTCGCCAACATGACTCTCGGTACCGCCTATCTGGCAAAACGCCTAGAGGAGTTTGACGGCGCCGTGCCCCTGGCCCTCGCCGCCTACAATGCGGGGGCCCATCGGGTTCGGCAGTGGCTCGGCCAGTTCGGCGACCCTCGCGTGGGCGAGATCGACCCCATCGATTGGATCGAGCTGATCCCGTTTTCCGAGACTCGAAACTACGTCATGCGGGTGATCGAAAGCATGACCGTCTATGAGGCGAGGGCAGGCGGAGGTGTGTCTCCCCACCCGGTGCTGGCGATGCGGCGATGACCGAAACTGTTGCTCGCGCGAAGGCGATCGTCCTCTCAGGGCATGGCACAGTGTTCGATACGGCCGGGGCGGTGCGCTACGCGGCCGATGCTCTGGGCGAGGCGACGGGCCCACTCGCTGCGCTGTGGGAAGCCAAGCGCTTCGAATATACTTGGATGTCGCAGCTGACCGGCCGGCGCACTGACTTTTGGGAACTCACTGGCGAGGCGCTCGATCACGCGATGAGCGTGCTCGGCCTGCCTGCCAATCCGCTTCTGCGCGCGCGCCTGATGCAGGGGATGCTGCAAGCCCCGCCCTTCCCCGATGTTCGCCCTGCCCTGATCGCGCTGCGGGAGGCGCGCGGCCGGCCGCTTGCCGTGCTGTCCAACGCCTCCGTCTCCATGCTGGTGGCGGCGGCGAAGGCCGGCAACCTCTATGCGCTGTTCGATGCGCTTATGTCCGCCGAACCGACGGGCTCGTTCAAGCCCGCTCCTCAGGTTTACGCCCTCGCGCCGGCGCGCTTCGGCTTGGCGCCGGCGGACATCCTCTACGTTTCCGCCCAGCCTTGGGACGTCGCCGGCGCCGCTTCGGCGGGGCTGACCGCGGTCTGGCTGGATCGGGCGCGGCGGGGGCGCGGCGAGTTCGCCTGGGCGCCCCCAGCAGCGGTCATCACCTCTCTCGCCGACCTTCCCGCCCTTCTCTGCGACACGGCGCGGGCGGCGTGAACCCCCGCCTCGCGCGCCTTGCCGCCGCCGACGGACTCGGGCTTGCCGTGCGGCTGTGGGGAGAGCCGACCGAGCGCACCCCTCTCCTCTGCCTGCCAGGCCTTGTGCGCACGGGCGGGGACTTCGCCCGGCTTGCCGCCCGCCATGCGATGGATCGCCTGGTGGTGGCGCCGGACTATCTCGGGCGTGGCCTCTCTGATCGTGCCGCAGATTGGCGTCGCTACCGGCCGGAGCGGATGCTCGCCGACATGCTCGACCTCTGCGCCGCGCTCCATCTCTCCCGCGTGGTGATCGTCGGCACATCCATGGGGGGCCTGCTCGCGATGGGCATGGCGGTGGCGCGGCCTCGGCTGCTCGCGGCGGTGCTGCTGAACGACATTGGGCCAGAGATCGGGCAAAAAGGGCTTGCGGCGGTAACGCGACTCGTTGGGCGCGAGCACGTGTTCCCTTCGCTTGCTGAGGCCGCCGCGTGGCTGCAGCTGACCCTACCTTGGCTGTCGCTCGCCACCGCAGAGGAGTGGCAGGAGTTCGCCGCCCTCACCGTCGCCCAAGCCCCCGATGGCACCTGGCGCAGCGTCTGGGACCCGCGGATTGCGCGCACCCTCAAGGAGGCAGAAGGGCGCGACCTCTGGCCATTGTTCGGAGCGCTGGCTCACCTGCCGGTTATGGTCGTGCGCGGCGGCGCGTCAGACGTTCTGTCGACGGCGACGCTGCGGCGGATGAAGGACATGAAGCCCGATCTCGTGGAGGTGGTCCTGGACGGGGTGGGGCACGCACCCACGCTCTCCGAACCCGCCATCGCACAGGCGGTGGACAGCTGGATCGCCGCCCGAGCATGACACGCGCCATCGCCTCCCTGTTCGGCGCGGGCTTCCTACGCCCTGCCCCCGGAACCTGGGGCTCCCTGGTCGCGCTCTTTCCCGCCGGGGTCGTGCTGGCGTTGGCCGGGCCGGTCGCTGTTCTGATCGGTGCGATGCTCATCGCAGGCCTCGGCTGGTGGGCAGTAGCGGTGGAACTCGCCCGCAGCGACGAACCCGACCCGGACTGGATCGTGGTCGACGAAGCGGCAGGGCAATGGGTGTCGCTTGCCGGGCTTGAAGGCTTCGGATGGGTCGGGGTCGCAGCGGCCTTCGCGCTGTTCCGCCTGTTCGACATCGCCAAGCCAGGCCCCGTCGGCTGGGCCGACCGCCAGCCCGGCGCGCGGGGCGTGATGCTGGACGACCTCATCGCCGGGGCATTCGCCGCCCTCGTTCTGCTCCTGTTCGGCGCGGTGCTGCCATCGAGGCTGTTTCCATGATCGACCAGGCCCTGCTCGCAGACAGCGAAGCCCTGCTCGAGGCGTTCCGCCGCGCGGGGCTCAGGCTCGCCACCGCCGAGTCCTGCACGGGGGGCCTCATCGCCGCCGTGCTGACCGCGATCCCCGGCTCATCGGATGTGCTAGAGAGGGGGTTCGTCACCTACTCGAACGCGGCGAAAACCGACTTGCTCGGCGTCGATTCCCGGTTGATCGGGCGAGTCGGTGCGGTGTCGGCCGAAGTGGCGGAGGCCATGGCGCGCGGGGCGCTGGCCCGCTCGCTGGCCGAGGTCGCCCTGGCGGTGACCGGCATCGCTGGGCCAGGAGGTGGGACGGAGGAGAAGCCTGTCGGGCTCGTATTCCTGGCCGGGGTCAGGGCCGGCCGCGCACCGCGGATCGAGCGCCACCTGTTCGGGGGCGACCGCACCGCTGTGCGGCTCGCCGCCGTGCGCGCGGCCTTCGCCCTCGCCCGCGCTCTCGTCTGATCCAGTCTCCTACGACCAGTTCGGCGTGCGCTTCTCCAGAAACGCACCAATCCCCTCGACGGCAGCAGGGTCGAGGAGCTGGTCCACCATCACGCAGGCGGCGTCGCGGTAGGCTTCGGCGAGCGGGCGGCCCTCTTGGCGCAGGAACGCCGCTTTGCCGCCCTGCACCACGGAAGCGGGGCGGGCGGCGATGCGCTGCGCCAGCGCCTTGGCTTCGGCAAGCGCCATTCCTGGCGGGACGACGCGGTTGACGAGGCCGATGCGGTGCGCGTGGGCAGCGTCCACCATGTCGCCAGTGAACAGCATCTCCAGCGCATGCCGGCGCGACACCGCACGGGAGAGCGCGACGGCGGGTGTCGCACAGAAGAGGCCGATCGCCACCCCGGGCGTGCAGAACTTCGCCCCCTCCCCCGCCACGGCGAGGTCGCAGGTGGCGACGAGCTGGCAGCCGGCCGCGGTGGCGATGCCTTCGACGGCAGCGATGGTGGGTTGAGGCAAGCTGGCGAGCGCCTGCATCACCGC
>CALFVI010000017.1 GCA_937928775.1 uncultured Elioraea sp.
GCAGAAGGAAGGCCGCCACGTAGAGATCGCAGGCGCATGCGAGCCACCAGCCCGGTTCCCCTGGTGCGGTGAGAGCCCGCAGCCGCGCGGCCTTGGCCTCAATCTCAGCCAGCGTGTCCTCGGGCATGGCGCGTAGCGCCGCAAAGTCACGCAGGAGGTCGCGGGCGTTGGTCAGGCGAAAGCCCGTGGCGATGCGGTCGCGTTCCTTCCGTTCCCGCCTGTTCTTGTCGACATAGTACTTGGCCACCGCCTTGTCGTCTCCTGTCAGCGGCTTGTAGGCGGCATCAGGGATGCCTTCCTCCAGCGCCTTCAGGTCGAAGATGCCCAACAGCGAGTCGCCGCAGCGGATCTGCGCATCGAAGAAGCCGAGCGGCAGGCCGGGGTCCACCGTCTCGATCCAGAGCGCCACCTTGGTCAGCTCCACCGCCATCGGGTTGCGGTCGACCCCAAAGATGCAGCGCCGTGCCACGTCGCGCAGCGCGTGGCGGAAGTCGGCCAAAGAGGGCGTGCCGCCGGAACGGTGCCGCGCCACACGGGTGGCGATGCGCCGCGCCGCCGCAAGCAGGAAGTGGCCCGAACCGCAGGCAGGGTCCAGCACCGTCAGGTTCAGCAAGGCTTCTGCCGGGTCGTCAGCCCCTGCTTCTGCTTGGTCAAGCACGGGGTCAAGCGCGGTGTCCAGCAACGCCTGCACCAGGCTGTCCGGCGTGTAGTAGCTGCCCGTGGTCTTGCGCTGGTTGCCGCGCGCCTCTGCCGCATCGGACGCGAAGACGAGCCGCCTGCCATCCTCGGCGAGCTGGGGTTGGAGTTCGAGCAGGCTCTCGTAGACCGAGCCTAGTTCCTCGGTTTCCATCGCCTGCCAGTTCACCGGGACCATGGCCGCCCCGTCCGAGATCCAGCCGAGGCGGTATATCGCGGAGAGGAGGGCGCGGTTCGGCAGCCGCGCGACGTCCAGGCTTGGCATCAGCCCCGGCGCAAAGAGCCCGCCCAGAGCCGGCAGGCCAAGCCGCGCTTCGCCGTGGGCCAAAGCGCGAAAGACGACCTTCAGCCCCTCGTAGCGATCATGGTGCCTGTCCCACGCGCCGCGGCGCGCGGCCTGGGCGCGCAGCATCGCCAGGCTGTAGCCCTCGGCGTAGAGGCGGCGCTCGTCCACACCCGCCTCAAGCGGGTGCAGCAGGTTTCGGTCCTCCGCCACCATCAGGAAAATCAGGCGATAGACGAGGCGGAGGAGTTCGTTGAACCAATCGATGAGGCTGATCTCGTGCCGGGCCAGCTTCTCGCGCAGCTCCCGGTTCGCCTCGAGGAAGCCCGAGCCGAGGTCCTTGAGAGCCAGTTCCACCTGCCCGGCCAGGCGGTCGCGGGCCGCCTCGCCTGCCTTCGCGCCGGCATCGCGCCAGCGTTCCAGCGCGCAGTCCGTGGCCGGCGCGCCCGCCGGCCCGAAGCGCGTGCGGTGCATCAGCAGCCAAACGAGGGCGAAGGACGCGATGTCCTCCGTTTCGAAGATCTGCGCGAGGTCGGCCTCGACATAGGCGGGGCGAGTGAGCGAGGCGTTGTCCCGCATCAGGCGCAGGACCTTGCCGTTCGTCGCCAGGCCCCAGAGCGCTCCATCCGCCGCATTGAGGTAGTCCTGCAGGACCAGCGCCGCCGAGCGGGGGCGCTCCTGCGAGAGCGCGGCGCTCCGGCGGTCCAGCTCGTCGGCGGGCGGCACCACCACGACCGGTACCCGGCCCTCGCCGGCGGTCAGTGCCACCGGCCCGGACTCCTCGCGCAGGTCGGTGAAGCCGAGCGTCTCGCGCAGGAAGTCGCGGACGAAGCGGGTGGTCGCCGTCGCCGACGCCGCGCTGGCTGCCAGGAACTCGGCGTAGTGCGCCTGGCCGACCCGGAAGGCGAGCGAGATCTCGTCGCGGATCGAAATGCCCTTGCGGAGGCCGTAGTCGGCCTCGCTCTGCTCCGGCGCCTCGCGCCGGTCGATTCTGGCGATCATCGCCGGGGAGATGAGGTTGCCTTCCAGCGTGAGCGCGGGCCAGGCGGCGATGTCGGTGACGGGCTTGCGCGGCATCGCGGCTCAAGCCCTGGCGGGCAGCAGGACGAAGAGGCCGATCACGTCGGGCGGCAGCACCGCCTTGACGGAGAGGCGAGGTGCCGTGCCGGAAGCGGCACGCAGCCGGGCATGGTCGGCCAGCAGCTCCTCGGCGCGCTCTTCTGCATGCTGGCGAACCGGGCCGTCGAGCAGGCTTGGCAGCTCCGCACGCGCGGCCTGCAGGAAGCGCGCGCGGGCCACTTCAGCCAAATCATAGGCGGCGGAGCTGGCGAGCAGGGTCCGGGCCTCCGGTCCGCTCGCGACAATCCGGCCTCCGCTGATGGCCAAAAGCGTGGCCTCCTCGGCGAGGAGCAGCCGCTCGCGCCGCGCGTGGACGGTGAGCTTCATGCGCAGGCGCAGGAGCAAAACCGTGGTCTTGTGCGCCACCGCTGCGGTCGGCCACGCACCGATTCGGCCGAGGGCCAGGTCAGGCAGGGAGGCAGGGTCGAGCGCGCCCTCGACCAGCGCCTCGGCCAGCGTGGTGGTCAGCGGGTGGGTGCGGGTGAGAAGGCTGGCGCCCGCCGGCGCCGGGTCAGCAGCGGCGAGCTTCAGCGTTCCGGTCAAACCCCGCTCCGCGAGCCGTTCGCGCAGAGCCGGGTGAAGCGCGTGGACGTGCGCAAGGCGGACCGCGTTCCTCGGCTCGAGCGGCGCGTCGAAGCGTCTCATGGCGGCCTCGACGAAGGCGAGCGCAGCGTCCGGCCCGCCGAGAAGGTCGCGCGCCCGCGCCCACAGCGGTGCCACCTCCTGCGGCTTCATGGCGTTCTGGGCGAAGCGGGTCCGTGACCGGCGCTCTTTCTCCTGCACATCGCGCCAGCGCTGTTCCATCGCTTCCGCACTGCCGCCGAGCCGCAGGTCGAGCGCGAGCTGCCTCGTGCTGTTGCGGCGAAGCATCATGGCGGCCATGAGGGCGTCGGTGACTGGCCCGCGTTCCTCTGGCAGGGGGACGGTGACGCCCGTCGCCTTCCGGATCGCCTCAGCCTTGCGCAGGATGACGTCGAGCACGGCCCCGTCGATGGCGCTGTCGGGGGAGAACATCAGCACCGACCGCACCTCCGGCGCGGGCTGGCCGAATCGGTCCACCCGCCCCTCGCGCTGCTGGTGCCGGGTCGGGTTCCAGCACAGGTCGTAGTGCACGACCGTGTCGAAGAGCTTCTGGAGGTTGATGCCCTCCGAGAGGCAGTCGGTTGCGACCAGGATTCGCTGCTTGGCCTCGGCCATGTCCGCGACGCGCTCGCGCCGCTCGTCCGGCGTCAGAAGCCCGGTCACCGCTTCGACACGGACGTTCGGGAAGGCTTGGCGCAGGGTGTTGCGGACGTGCTCCGCCGTGCTGAGGAAGCGGCAGAAGATGACCGGGTTGCGGCCCTCCTCGACCATGGGCTTGAGCAGCTGGAGAAGAGCGTCAGTCTTCGGGTCGGGCTCGCCAAGGAGCTGGCTGGCCGTCTGGATGAGCGCAGCGAGCGGTGCATCGGCGGCCATCGCAGCCGCCGGTTCGACGTCGACCGCGTCCTCGTCCTCGCCATCCTCGTCGTAGATCTGCGGTTCCAGCCGCTCGGCCTCGCCGGCCATCCGGTTGCGCAGCGCGCTCAGAGCCGCAGCCGGGGACGAGCCCACGCAGCGCATCAGGGCGAGCGTCCCCCAGAAGGCCAGCCGCCTCTCCCGCTCGCCGCTGCCGGCTTGCGACACGACCCCGAAGCAGTAGTCGAGCACGGCCTCCTGGAAGTCGCGGTGTTTGGCGGAGAGGCGGTAGGGGAACTCGGTTGTCTTGTGTTTCGGGAAGGCCCGCTCCTCGGCCCAGTCCGCCGAGGTGAGGTCGATGCGGCGCCGCTGCACGTAGTGGCGCGCCAGCCGCTCTCGGTACCGCTGGTCGTCGAACTGCAAAGACGCGAAGCTCGGGTCGATGAGCGAGAGGAGGCGCGCGAAAGCCGCCTCGTCGCCGCTGTGCGGCGTTGCTGTGAGCAGAAGCAGCGCCCGCTCAGCATCGCGGGCCAGTTCGTTGAGAAGGCGGAAGCGCTGCTGCCGTCCCTTGTGGGTGCCGACGCAGGCATGCGCCTCATCGACCACGACCATCTTCGGGCAGGCGCGGGCGAACCGGTCGCGCCGCTGCTCTCCCTTGATGTAGTCGAGGCTGACGACGGTGAACGGGTACACATCGAACAAGGTCTGGGTGACGGGCAGGCCGCGTTCGAGGCGCGGGGCAGAAGCAGCCGTGACGGCGACGGGATCAAATCCGAATCTGCTGCGAAGCTCCGCCGTCCACTGCTCAACCAGGTATGGCGGACAGAGGACGGCGAAACTGTCCAACTCACCGCGGTCAAACAGCTCGCGGAGGATGAGCCCCGCCTCGATGGTCTTTCCGATGCCGACATCGTCCGCGATCAGCAGCCGCGGCACTGGCAGTCGCAACGCCATGAGGAGGGGGACGAGCTGGTAGACCCTCGGCTCGAAGGCGATCTGAGCGGCGGAGCGGAACGGCCCCGCTCCCCGGCGCAGGGTGAGGCGCAGGGCATCCGCGAGCAGTGCGGCGTTGGCCTGGCTGGTGACCTGAGCGTCCGCGGGCAGGTCGAAGCGCGCAGGCTCGACCGGTTGCAGCTCGAGCTCGGGTTTCAGCAGGACCACGTCCTCTTCCGAGCCCGACAGCGGGCGCAAGACCAGCCAGCCCGCTTTTGGCGACGGCAACGCCACCCATTCACGGCCGCGGGCGCGGACGAGGTCGCCCGGTGCGAAGGCATGCGACATCGGCTCAGACCCTCAGATGGGCGGCGAGTGCTTCGGGGATACCCCCGGCTGGGTCGTCCGGCAGTTGGATGAGGATCCATCCGGCGGCTTCGGCTTCGGCCCGAGCGTCGGCTGGAATGGGCCTGGGGTCGGCAGCGACGAAGTGAGCCCGCCAAGCGAAGCGGAGTGGATGGCCGGCGAAGGTTGTGCCAGCGGGGTCTGGAGCCGGGAGGTTGGCCGCCGTGAATTTCCTGCCCCAGTCGCTTTCCTCGACGTCCGCGTGATTTGGCCGCAGCGCGAGCTCGCTGCGTGCGATGGTGAGAAGGAGCTTGAGCGCGTCTTTGTCAGTGCGGTCGATGAGCTCGTGGTCAGGCTGATTGAAGTAGGAGAGGAGGCAGTGGTAGCAGCCGCGCACGCACACGCCCTCGGCCGTGTCGCGCAATGCGTTCGGGTCGCGGCTGAGGATCGCCTCGTCGACGCCACTGTAGTGCATGACGGACAGAGCCTCTCGGGCGACGCGCGCGAAGGCCCGCCGTTCGGAGATGATGCGGTTGAGCACGCCTGCGCCGCCCTCCGCAGCCTCATAGACGAGTATGGCACGGCGGGTGTCGCGGCTTGGCAACGGCTCGGCGAGCACCTCACCCTCCTCGAGCTGGTAGGTGACCGCGATCCCCCGCATCAGGGCGTGCTGGACGGTGGCGATGGTGGTTGGCGTGAGGTGGTCCGTTTCCGTGAATCGCATCAGGAGGGCGTTCTTGCGGTCCCGCACGATCGGCACAATGCGGACAGACTCTGACTCGTTGGGGGCGGCATTATCCTCGTCCTCGTCCTCGGCCTTGCTCCAGTATCCGCTGCGCGGGTCAATGTAAAAGCCGAGGATCGCCTTGTCTTTCCGCCGCTTCAGACCCTTGTTGAGGCGGCTGATCTCGGCGCTGTTGGCGTATTGGAGGGTGAGCAGCTCCTTATCGTCTGCCTTCAGTGTGCCCTCCGTGACCGTGATCCTGCCATTGCGACTCGGCCAGGAGAAGACCGTCTGGATCTCAAAGCCCTGACGGACGCGCTCCTCGTCATTCGCGGTGATGCGATCGGCCGGCGCTGTCTCGACATTATCGATCCGAAGAGTTCTGGCGATCCGCAAGGCGCTCCCCATCGGCGAGCGACAGGCGTGGCAGCGCTCCACTTCCGTGTCGTGCGCGGCTCCGCACACGTTGCAGATGAAGATTTCCTTCGTCGCAAGGCCGCGGTCGTCGCTGGCGTGGGCTTGCGGCGAGAGCTTTGCCTTGACGACGCGGTAGGCCCGCCCTTCGTGGTAGATGAGGCTGCGCGGGCCGAACTCCGAAATCGCCAGAAAGCGTGCTCGCTGGAGATAAGCGCCCTGTCGGCTCTGACCCGTGGAGGCGGGCACGTAGGCATAGACCGGAAGGCGCGGAAAATTGTACCCGGGCAGGAAACCCTCCGTCGCGAGGTAACGGTAGGAGTAAAAATCGGAGCCGTTGGATGCGCGTCCCTGCTCCAAGATGGCCAGCTGCTCGTTGGCTTGTGCTTGCGCCTCTTTGATCCGCCGCCGTTCCTCAGGGGACAGCCCAGCCATCTCGGACCGTTTGTTGGCATCGGAGAGCTGTGTTCTGGCAGCGCGGTAGAGTTCCCGCCAACGGTCAAAGGCTCGGTCGAACTGCTCTGGAGCCTCTGCTGCGACCCGGGCGACGAACTTCGTCGCATCCATGAGCCAGTCGGGCGGGGCGGTGCCAAGCGACGGTCGTACTTGTTCGAGGACCCTGCGCATGGCGACTTGAGCCCGGTCCACAAGCCCAGGATCGGAAATGACGGCCTCAATCTCTCGCTTCAGCGGAAAGCCGTCGGCTTTGAGATCGAGGATGTCGGGGATGTCGGGTGGCAGCGCCAAGCGCGCTTCCGACAGCCAGACAGCGTGAAGGTGCGACGTAATCAGTGCTTCGTTGCCGAGATCCAGCGCGGGCGGGCGGACTTCACCCGCCACCATCTGCTCGCGACGTGCGAAGAAATACTGGTCGTGCGGGCTCTGTGCGGCGCAATACGTCACGACCAGGGCTGCCTGGCCTGACCGGCCCGCGCGGCCTGCGCGCTGCGCGTAATTCGCTGGTGTCGGCGGCACGTTGCGCAGATAGACGACGTTCAGCGCGGAGATGTCGATCCCGAGCTCCATCGTCGGCGAGCAGAAAAGTGCCGGGAGGAACTGGGTCGGCTCGAAAGCGGCCCGCATCTCCGCCTCATGCTCGGCGATGCTCTTCCGGTCCTCCTCCTCATAACGGAACCGCCACTCGCGCCACTCGCGTTGCTCCTGCCGCACCTGCGCCGTGTGCTCGCGCCCCTCGAGCCCGAAGTAAGCGCAGGCCCCAGCGCTGAGACTCTGGGCGATGCCGAGGTAGAGGTGGTGGAAGTAGGGGTTGCCGAGAGGCTGCTTCTCGATGGCCGCTTCGCCGGGAAGCAGGCGGACGGCGGACGGCACCAGCCGCCAGCCCGGACGGTCCTGCCAAGTCTCGACCTGCCGGATGAAACCTTCCTCCGTGAGGAGCCTCAGGACCCCCTCCATGAAGGCGCGGTAGTCGTCGGGTCTGAGACGCTCGCCCAGCAGGCTCGCACGATTGAGCTGCAGGGCGAGCCTCGATCTGGGGCCGCCGCGCAGGAAGGTCTGCTCGTCGCGCAGGCCAGTCTCGCGACGCGGAGGTGCGTCCAGCATGAAGGCGGTCTTGCCCCGGAGTGTCTCGTTGCGGTCGATGGCCCACGGGTCGCGGAGCAGCGACCGCGACTTCTGCGACAGGCCGTCGAGGATGGTCAGATCGAGCAACTCGGTCTCGATCGCCAACCCCTCCAGCATGAAATCGAGGATCCGGCGCAGGATTTGCTCTCGTCTGTCCGGCGCCAACCTGCCGAGGATCGGGCTCGCTTCGCGTACCCGCGCATCATCGGCTGCGAGGTCGGCGAGGCCGGTATAGTTGACACGGATCAAGTGCAGCACGGTGAGGCTCGGGTTGGTGAAGCGCCACCCGCGGCGGAGATCCGTCCAGACGCGGTAAGCAAGAACTCTCGTGAGCGCCCCCTCCGCCTCTTTTCGCTGGTGGCCGACTGCCTTCGGGTCAGCCATCCAGTGGACGCGTGTGGCCGCGTTCTCGGCGGTGAAGCTGAGCGCCCGCCCGACGCGCAGACCGAACTCGTCTTCGGCCAGCCCGTCCTGCCCAGCATCGAGGACGGCCCTCAGAAGCGCGCCGCGAAGCAGGCTTACAAAAACGAAATCATTGAAGTGTCCGGCCTGAAGCGCAGCGTCCTGCCTGTTGTCGGTGAAGGCCAGCAGCTTGCGCTTATCGTCCGGCACGGCGCTGGACGGTTTGTTCAGCCACTCGAGCGCGCTGGAAACAATCAGTGTCGTGGCGGAACTGCGACCCTCCGCGGACAGGCCTGCCAGTTTCGTGCGCTCGCTGGACTTCGACGCAGGAATGTCGTGGCAGCGCGGACAAAACCCAAGCTTCCCGGGCAGGAACCAGAACGGGCGTCCGTCTGAGCGAACGGTTCCGTCAGCGGCGACGTGCATCCGTTTGGGCGTCTGCTTTTTTCTGTTCGGTCGGAGGCGCAGTGCACCGCCGTGCTCCTCCAACCAATCTTCGGGGTAGCTCTCGAGGTTTCCAGTGAACTTGTACTCGTCGTCGTCGTCGTCACCGACGGGTGTGAGATAGCCCGCCTGTTCGTTGCTATCTTCAGCCGCAAGCGGCGTATCGTCGATGTCTCGGGCCAAGAAAACCTTCCTGCCGTCAGCCTCGACCAGCGTAACGACATGAAACTCCTGGCCACAGGATCGGCAGAAGCGCGTAGGATAAAGTCTCGCTTCGGGGTCAGCCGGATCGTTGATCTGACCCTCAAGCCAGACATTCCGTGGCGGCGGCCGAAGAGTTGTGTAAACCTCTCCTGATCCCGCAAGGAAGCGATGGAGTTTGAAGGCGAGAAAAGCGCGGTCGCCAGACCCACCCCGGTCCTTCTCCGGAAGGCTCACGCGGGTCAGGAAAGCTTCAAGCGCAACGGAACACCGTTCCCTGGGCAAGCCCGTCTCGTCGGCCAGCGCCTGCGCCGCCTGTCCAAAGGGAACTGGCTTCCTGCGCCGCAGAACCTGACCATCCTCGAGGCCAAGCGACAATTCGACCCAGACCGCCAGTGGATGGCGACGGAGGTTGGCGTCGGTGAGAGTGTCGGGCAGCGGTTCCTCGACCGCGCGGCGCAGCAGCGGTCGGACGGCGGCCAGGGACAGGCTGTCGTCCGTCGCGCGCCGAAGGCTCTCGTCGATCACGGCCTCGGGCCCGATCGCGGTGCCGAAAAGGCGCGACGCCACGTCCGCAACCGCCTCGTGCGACCCGGCAGAACCTTCGCTGACCATCGTCGCCGACGTTCCGATGCAGACGGGCGCGGTCGACCCAGCGCAGCGGTCCCGAAGACGACGGACTAGGATCGCGACATCCGCACCCTGCCGCCCGCGATAGGTGTGCAGTTCGTCGAGAACGATGAACTCGATGCCTTGGGCGTTGGCAACGACCTTTCTGTCGAGCTCGTCCTGCCTCGTCAGGAGAAGTTCGAGCATCATGTAGTTCGTGAGAAGGATGTCGGGCGCATTTGCAGCAATCTTCTCGCGCTCCGCCTCCTTCTCCTGGCCCGTGTATCGCCTCACATCAGGCCGAAGATGATCAGGCAAACCAGCCTGATCAATGAACTTCTCAATTTCCTTGATTTGACTGTTGGCAAGCGCATTCATCGGGTAGACGATGACTGCTTGCGTCCGTCGCCTGTGCCCTTGCTTGCGTGCCCTGATGACGGCATCGATGATCGGGACGAAGAAGCAGAGCGACTTGCCCGACCCAGTGCCGGTCGTCACCACAAAGCTCTGGCGTGCGCGCGCCTTCGCGATCGCCTGCGCCTGATGCCTATAAAACCGGAGAGGCTCGCCGCCGACCCGGAATACCCTCGCCGTGAGCGGGTCGAGATCACCTGACGCGGCAAGATCGTCGACAGTTGGCCCGGCCTCATAGTGCGGATTGAGCGACAAAAGCGCATCCGGCCAGAAGATGCCGCGAGCATATTGCGCGTCGATAGCCGTCTTGAGGTCGGAAGCGCGAACATTTGAGAAGGAGCGAGAAAAGCTTTGGTAGCTCTCGACGAGACTACGGTCGAGGTCGAACGCTTTCACCTCAAGCCCTCTTCTCAAGCCAAGACGAAGAGCGCCGAGTACAGTGGCCAGCTCGCGAGGCTGAGTGTCGCCCACCCATTTCAATGTGTCAAACTTTCAAGATGTGGCTCTTCGATTTTGATGCGTTCGCGCTGGCCGTGGAATGTCGGGTCCCGTGCCGTGGGCCGCCTTCGGGCAGAGCGTTTCGGGCCAGCGGGGCGTCATGCTATGGTTCTGCAAGGGAGGCGTAAAAATCGGGCCTGTCTTCGACGAAGACCCTCCGCTGCGCTCACGTCCATTCCCTGGATGAGCGAACGGTCGCGATGATCAGCCGTTCAGACGCACCTGCCTCGCCAGCCCCTGCCGCGAAGGTCTGGCCGAACGCACCTGCGGTTTCAGCGGAGGAAGCGTCAGCGAGGGTGGTGTGCGGGCTAAAGCCTGGCAGAAGGTGATGTGGGCGCACGCCGCGGTTGATGAGGAGAATGATGCTCGTGAGCACGCGGCGGTCGTGTCCCTGCAAGAGATGGCCGGGAAACGGAACCTGCGGCCGGATGCGCGCGATTTGGGTCGGAGTGAGCAGGGACGAGACGGACATCAGGCCACCTCCGCCCCGTTCAGACCAACACCCGTCAGCGTCGCCGCGAGCAAAAGAGTGTGTCCCACATCCATTCGGCGCCAGAGCATCGGCCCATCTCGTGCCCCTGTGTCTTCCTGGCCGATGGCGTCAGAGCGCCGTCGGACGCTGCGATCACGGTCCGTCATCCCTGCTCATGGTGCCGAAGCCAGCGTCGTTCGACGGGGATTTCCGTCCCCCCGGGCGCGGACTGGCGGTGGTGCACTCAAGCGGCCAAGGGCGACC
The DNA here is from genome assembly GCA_937928775.1 of uncultured Elioraea sp. GTDB lineage: Bacteria > Pseudomonadota > Alphaproteobacteria > Acetobacterales > Acetobacteraceae > Elioraea. The sequence continues at coordinate 10,834 of CALFVI010000017.1, forward strand.
CGACCGCTCCAACTGCGGTTGAGGTCACGGTCTCGGCGTGATCGAGCTCCTCCTCGCTCATGCCATAGATGTCGCGCACCATCGAGGCGGTGAGTTGCGCCGGCACCCCGTCGAACACCACCCGCCCGGCGCGCATGCCGACGATCCGATCGCAGTAGTGTCGTGCTATGTCGAGCGTGTGCAGGTTGCACAGCACGGTCAACCCGTCTTCGCGGTTGATCGTGCGCAGCGCATCCATCACCACTTTTCCGTTGCGCGGATCGAGCGAGGCGATCGGCTCGTCAGCCAAAATGATCCGCGGCTTCTGCATCAGTGCCCGCGCGATCGCCACACGTTGCTGCTGCCCGCCGGAGAGCGTGTCCGCGCGCTGAAGGGCCGCGCCCGCGAGGTCGAAGCGCTCAAGCGTGCGGATTGCAAGGGCGCGCTCCTCAGCGCTGAACATCTTGAAGAGAGAGGAGAGGGTTGGGCGATGATTCAGCCGACCCATCAGCACGTTCGTCAGCACATCGAGCCGCTGCACCAGGTTGAACTGTTGGAAGATCATCGCGCAATCGGTGCGCCAATCGCGCAGCGCCCGACCTTTGAGCAGGCTGATATCTCGACCCTCGAACACGATCCGGCCGGCGGTCGGATCGATCAGCCGATTGATCAGGCGCAGCATGGTCGATTTTCCGGCGCCCGATCGGCCGATGATGCCGACCATCTGCCCGTTTGGGACCGAAAGCGAGACATGCTCGACGGCAGTGACCGCCCCGAAGCGTCGCGTCAGTCCGATCAGCTCCAACATGTCCGCCCCCGTTTCGTGCGCCGTTTCCACCTCGGTTGGCGCACCGCCCTCACGACGCGATGACCCGCCGCCTCAGCCATCCCGAGAGGAAGTCGATCACCGCCACCGTCACCAGAATCAGCAGGATGATGAAGGCGACCTCCTGCCAGTCGTCGAGGCGAATCCGCTCCGCGAGCTGCAGCCCGATCCCACCGGCCCCGACCACACCCAGAATGCTGGCCGAGCGGGTGTTGCTTTCGAAGAAGTAGAGCACGTGCGACAGCATCACCGGCAACACCTGCGGCAGGATGCCGAAGCGGGCGCGCTCCAACCCGTTCGCGCCAGCCGCCTCAATGCCCTCGACTTGGCGTTTCTCGATGTTCTCGATCGCCTCTGCGAACAGCTTGGCGAGCGTCCCGGCATCCGGCACCGCCAGGGCGAGAATGCCGGCGAACGGCCCCATGCCAACGGCGGCGACGAAGACGATCGCCCAAATGAGACTGTCGATGCCGCGCAGCCCGTCGAAGAGCCGGCGGAGGCCGAAGTGCAGAGGCCGCACCGGCAGAACATTGCGGGCGCCGAGAAAGCCGAGCGGTACCGCCACCACGGCGGCGAAGAGCGTGCCAAGAAACGCCATCGCGAGCGTCTCGCCCAGGCCATGCAGCATTTGGCCAAGATGCCCGCCATGCGCGGGCGGGATCATGAACCCGACAAGGAAGCCGAGCTTGGCGAGGCCGGCAACGAATGCGTCCCACGTGGGCAGAACACGCCACAGCCCAAGTGCGAGGACGCCACCGAAACATGCCCAGGCCAGGGCGAGCCTGCCGCGTTCCGCTGCAGTGCGACGGAACACGCGCGGGTGCGCCGCCTGAATGGCTGCGAGCTCGCCCGCCTCGATCATCGCGTGGCCCGGGCAGGCCCGGCCTCGATCAGGCCATGCCGAAGACGTTCGCACACGATGTCGATCAGCGACACCGTGATCAGGATCAGCAAGACGATGGCGCTGATGTCGGAGTAGAGAAAGCGCCGCACCACAAGGTAGAGCTCCTCGCCGATCCCTCCTGCACCAACAATGCCGAGCACGCTCGCTGCGCGCACGTTGATCTCGAACCGAAGCAAGCTGTAGCTCAGAAAGTTGGGCAGAACCTGGGGCAGAACCGCGAAACGCATGGTTTCGCTCCAGCCAGCGCCGGCGGCGGCGAGCGCTTCGATCGGACGCGGGTCGACGTTCTCGTTCACTTCCGCGAACAGTTTGCCCAGCGCGCCTGCCGAGTGGATGGCGATCGCGAGCACGCCGGCGAAGGGGCCGGGCCCGAAGGCAAACACAAAGATCAGCGCGAAGACGAGTTCGGGCACGGTGCGGGCAAACTCGAAACCGCGGCGCGCAAGCCAGAACGACAATCGGTTCGGAGTGAGGTTGGCCGAAGCATGGAAGCAGAGGGCGACTGCTGCGCCTGCGCCTGCCAGCGTGCCGACGAACCCTATCAGCACCGAATCCAGCATCAGCATGAGCCAGATGTCGATGCCCCAGAACCATTCGGCGATGTCGGCAAGAGGCTGGCGCGCCGAAATCTCTGGCAGGGTGCGATACGCATAGTCGAGAATGCTTGGCACGCCTGTCATGAGCCGTGCAGGGTCGACCTCACCGACGACTGCGGAGGCGACAAACGCGACCGCGAAGAGGACGACGCCGCAGCCGGTCGTCAGCGCCTTCTCACGCTGCAGCTGCCGGTAGCGCGCCTCGAAGAGGGCAAACGCGTCACTGCCACCGGCGGCCACCACCGACACGTCAGGTGCGACGCTGGCGGCGCAGACGGTCGAGCTCCTCCGAAATCGCCACCATGTCGAGGTAGTCCTCATGCGTACGCCGGATCAGGCCGCGCGACTGGCCCCCGGTGAGCGCCCGCCACGCCTCGGGGTTTGCCTGCGGGAGCGCCATCAGGGTTTCGACGTAGGCGTCTTTGAGAGCCTGCGGCAGGTTCGCACGCATCACGTAAGGGCTGCTGGGAATGAGGGGGCTCTTCCAGACGATCCGCCACTGACCGGGCGGGATCATCCCCTTCTCCTCCATTCGCCGCGGATTGCTGCGCTGGTCGTTGGTCCACCACGTGGCGACAGCGTCATAGGTGCCGTTCAAGAGCCCGATCACGCTCTGCTCATGGTTGCCCGAGAAAGCGGTGCGCGAGAAGAAGGTTGCGGGGTCGATCCCTTCGCGACGGAGATAGAACATCGGCGCCGCATAGCCCGAGGCGCTGTTCGGGTCGGCCCAGGCGAAGCTTCGACCACGCAGGTCAGCGAGGGAGTGATACGGCGAATCGGCGCGAACGATGATGACCGAATGATAGCCGGCCCCACCTTCGAGATCGACCGCGGACGCGATCGGCACGATCTTCTCGCCGGCGACGCGCCGTGCGAGAACGTACGCCGCCGGACCGAGATATCCGAACTCCGCCTGATCGGCGCGCAACGCCTCCACCGTGGCGGCATAGTCGGTGGCGCGAAAGACACGGAAGGGCACGCCGAGCGCTTCCGTGAAGTGCTTCGAAAAGCCTTCGAATCGCGCCAACACATCCCGTTCATTCTCCGCACTGATCATAGCGAAGCGAAGTTCCCGAAACTGGCTGCGCCAATCGGCTTGAGCGCCAGCCGTGAACGGGGCGAAAGCAAAACCGGCGAGAATGACCCGGCGGCGGAGAATGACCCTCATCCATGCCTCCTCAACGCGATCCGCCCTCGTCAACGCGATCCGCCCTCGCACCGTAGCAGCCGAGCGTTACCTCGTCATGACAGGTTGGTGACGTGCCGATGACCTCCTCGGCAACCTTGCCATTCGCCTGCCGTCGTCACCCGACCCAACCTCTGTTGAACCGGCCAGGCAACGAGAGGATCGCTGGCGCGAGGGCGACGATACGAAGTCAGACAAGGAGAGGCAGAGCGCCTCAGGCGGCGGCGGGCTGGTGCAGCGCGAAGGCGTCAATCATGTGCTTGAGCCGTGGCATGTAATCGGCAGGCGGAATCCGCATGTTCGACTGCACGAGGAAGAACTGCCGGCGACCCTGCTCCTGCTCGCACTGTTGGATGGTCGGCTCGAGCTTGCTCGGGTGTTTCACCTCATAACCCCAGTCGTCCCTGCCGCGCGGGTCGGGTGCGTAGCCAGCGTAGCGCTCCATGGCGCGTGCGACATGGCCAAGGAGATTGTACTCGGATGGAAACGGTGTCTGATAGAAGGTCTGGACCCAATCCTTGTGCATCGCGCGCAGGGCTGTCCTCAGCGCGACGGCCGTCCTGGTGAGAAAGCGCGGTGCAGGCAGGATGCACTTGAACGCTTCCGCTCGGTCCGACAGCGGTCCGCGGAAGAGGATCTGACGCCCGACCTCGAAGGCGAAATCCTCATAGGTCTCCGCCTGGCATTCGCGCAGGTAGAGCCGCCCCTCGCTATCGAAGAGATCCCCATGCGTCAGCGGGTGGGTCAAGAAGGTGTCGGAATCAAGGAACATCACGGCGTCGGCAGAGAGCTGTGCGGCCGCCTCGATCTTGGCGATCTGCTGCAGCTTCCAGCCCGAATAGAGCCGGGTATGGGACGGAATGCGCCATTCAAGATGGCGCAGCCACCGCCCCGGGCGGCCGCCCCAGAAGCGCCGCTGGCGCTCCACCTTCACGGGCAACACGGCCGCGGTCGGAAGCAGCCTCAGGTGCCGGTTGCCACTGAACCGCGCAGAGAAGACCGGCAGGTCTTCCGTGTCCACGACCACCACATGCTCAAATTGCGGAGCGAACACGTCGAGAGAATGGCGCAGCAGGGCGAAGCGTTCGAGATCCGGTGCATACGAGATCGTCAGCAGGCAAAGCGAAGGCCGCTGTTTCCGCATGCGTCGTTGCCATCTGCCATGGCTTCGCCGCTCATGCGCCGCTATGTCGCATGGCGCGAAGCGGCGGGCAAGACCAGCTGCGCGCGGGTCGCGCGCCGAGGGAGCGCTCGCCAGCAGCACGCAGCGTTTGTCGCATGAGCCGCTGGGAGCAGCAGACCGTCGAGAACCAGCGCCCGCAGAATCGGCTGGTGCAGGATCCCCTAGGCGGGAGGCGTTCGCAACGGCGCAGGAGTTGTCACGGCCGACCCGTGCTCCACCAGGTTGAGCACTGCGAGGAGGAACCATCGCAAGGGGCCGCATCGGGCGCGGGGTGTTATGCGATGAGGTGGTTCTGCTCTTGAGCGCGCCAGCCGCGGCCGGAAGGGACCTGGGAATGATGGGGTCGGATGTGGTCGGCTTTCCAGACAGAGGCGAAGCACGGGGAACAGAACCGGCATGGGCAGGGCCGGCCGTGCGGTGATCGGCCTCTGCAACGCGGTGGGGCGATTGCACTCGCGCCAAATCGTAACCCTTGCCGGCGGCAGCGGACGCGTCGGCGCTGCCAAGGCGAGCGGCTTTCGTGCTGCGCGCCAGTCTCACCTTGGCGCTCGCCTTCCCGTTTCGTTGCGCCTTGGCCTCCCAGCACGGCAGGCTTCCCCCGTGTGGTTCGCTCGCTGCGCCCCCGACTTCGCCAAGGCCGAACGGCGCGCGCAAGACGGCTGCGGGTTCGCTGCGCGGGCAGGTAGCGGCTGACAAACATGGCTGGGGAAGGGGTCACCCCGACCTTCGCTGCGCCATCGACTGTGTGTCAGAGACGTCGTCATGGATCTGTCACGTGAATGAGTTTTTGACTCTGGCTATTGGCGAGGGTGCGGCGTCGCACCGCATCGCCGAACGGAGGTTGCATGCTCACACGTCGTCTCTTCGTTGCCGCCGCGGCCCTCCTCGCGGTCGCCACCACCGCCGTCCCTGCCCGCGCCCAGGGCGAGCTCGTCGTTTACTGCAGCGTGCAGGAGGAGTGGTGCCGGCCAATGATGGCCGCCTTCGAGCGTGCCACCGGCATCCGCGTCGCCATGACCCGGCGCAGCTCGGGCGAGACCTTGACGCAGATCCGCGCCGAGCGTGCCAATCCGCGCGGCGATGTGTGGTGGGGCGGCACGGGTGATCCGCATCTGCAGGCGGCTGAAGAGGGGCTTACCGAGGAGTATCGCTCGCCCAACCTCGCCCTGCTGCACCCCTGGGCGGTTCGCCAGGCGGAACAGTCCGGCTTCCGTACGGTCGGCATCTACGCCGGGGCGCTCGGCTACTCCTACAACACGCGTGAGTTGGAACGCCGCCGCATCGCCGCTCCGCGCTGCTGGGCCGACCTGCTGCGGCCCGAGTTCCGCGGCGAAGTGCAGATGGCGGATCCAAACACCTCAGGCACCGCCTACACCATGCTCGCGACCATCGTGCAGCTGAAAGGCGAGGAGCCGGCCTTTGAATACCTCCGCGCCCTGCATCGCAACATCAATCAGTACACCCGCTCCGGTGCGGCCCCCGCGCGGGCGGTGGCGACCGGCGAAACGCTGGTCGGCATCACCTTCCTGCACGACGCCGTGACCCAGAAGGTGGCGGGTGCTCCGGTGCAGATTGTCGCCCCCTGCGAGGGCACGGGCTACGAGATCGGCTCGATGAGCATCATCAAGGGCGCGCGCAATCTCGACAACGCCAAGCGATTTTTCGACTGGGCTCTGACGGCTGAGGCGCAGGCGATCGGCGCCACCGCCAAGGCGTACCAGATTCCCTCCAACCGCGAGGCGCCGATTCCGCCCGAAGCACCGCGCTTCGAGGATGTGAAGCTGATCGACTACGACTTCGCCCGCTGGGGCAGTGCAGCAGAACGCACCCGCCTCCTGCAGCGCTGGGACCGCGAGGTGAGGGCGGCTCAACGCTGAGCCGCACGCGCGCTTGTCGTCCGTCCGTCTCGCCTGGGCGGCGGCACTTGCTGCCGCCCTCGCCCTCTTTCCCCTACCCTGGTACGCTGGCGGTCGCGACGCGGTGCTTTTGCTGCTGCAAGATCGGCCGTGGCTTTGGCCCGGAATTGGCTGCCTTGCCGCTGCAGCGGCAACGGCACTCGCCGTCCCGCGCTCCGGTCGGTGGCTTGTTGTACTTGCTGGGGCGGCACTCGTGCTTCTGCTCCTGCAGGGGATCGCGATCGGCCTACCCACCACCACCTGGCCGATCGCCGCAGCGCTGTTCGGCACCGGTATCGGGCAGCCCGCCTTCGGCCTCGGCGCTGCCTCTGCCATCGTCTCTGCCACCCTGCTGATCGCGCTCGGCTTCGCCCGCGCCCGCGCGTTCAACGCCGACACCACGGTGGCGCTGATCGCCGTCGCCGGCGGCGTGTCGCTTGCCCTCTTCATCTTCCTCCCACTCCTGCGCGTTCTGGTCGATGTCTTCGTCGAGGCGGGGCGGTTCTCGCTCGCCGTCGCGTTCAACCGTCTTGCAGCAGCGGAGGCGTGGGGCCTTGCCTGCCTGGCGGGTGGCGTGCGCTGTGGGGTGGTGTGGAACACACTCTTGCTCGCCACGCTGACGGGTGTGCTCTCCACCCTGCTCGGGCTTGCCTTCGCCCTTCTCGAGACGCGCGGCGGCCTTGCGCGCACAGGGGCGTTCCGTGCGCTCGCCGTGCTGCCGCTGATCACGCCTCCCTTCGTCGTCTCCCTGTCCTTGATCGTGCTGTTCGGCCGCACTGGCATCGTCACCACCATCCTGTGGGAGCTGTTCGACATCCCGCGCACGCGCTGGATCTACGGCCTGCCGGGCGTGCTCCTCGCGCAACTGCTGGCGCAGACTCCAATTGCCTTCCTTCTCCTCTCCGCCGCTCTGCGCGCGATCGCGCCGTCCCTCGAGGAATCGGCGGCGACGATGGGAGCGAGGCCCGCGCGCGTGTTCGCGACCATTACCTTCCCTTTGCTTCGCCCCGCGCTCGCCAACGCGGCCCTGCTCGGCTTTGTCGAAAGCCTCGGCGACTTCGGCAACCCTCTCGTGTTGGGCGGTGAGTTCGACGTGCTCGCCACCCGCATCTTCTTCGCCATCGCCGGTGCCCGGCACGAACCGGGTAGGGCAGCCGCGCTCGCCATCCTGCTGCTTGGGCTGACGCTCGGCGCGTTCTGGCTGCAGGAGCGGTGGGTGGGGCGACGGCAATACACAACGATCGCCGGCAAGGGCGATGCCGGCATTCCCGCTTCTCTCCCGGTCGGCCTCCGTCGCGTCGTCTCCGCCCTCGCCTGGCCGTGGGCGGCGTTCACCGCCATCGTCTACGCGATCATCCTGTTCGGCGCCTTCGTGCACGACATCGGCCGCTTCGACCTCACCTTCACCTGGCGCCACGTCATCGAAGGCTTCGCGATCGAACGATCCGACTTCGGTCTTCACTTCCGCGGCGCGGCCTGGGACAGTCTGTTCACCACGCTTGAGGTCGCGGCGATCTCCGCCCCGATCACCGCGTTCGTTGGCATCCTGCTCGCTTGGCTGTTCGCTCGCACGAGTTTTCGCGGCAAGGGTGCACTCGAGTTCGTCACCCTTCTCACCTTCGCCATCCCGGGCACGGTGGTGGGGGTCGCCTATGTCACCGCCTTCAACGTTCCGCCTCTGGAGATCACCGGCACGGGCCTGATCCTCGTCCTCTGCTTCGTCTTTCGCAACATGCCGGTCGGCGTGCGCGGAGGGCTCGCGGCTCTGGCGCAAATCGATCGTTCCCTTGATGAGGCCTCCGCCACAATGGGGGCAGATGCCGCGACCACGCTGCGCCGCGTGGTTCTGCCCTTACTTCGCCCCGCTATCGTCGCCGCGCTCGCCTACGCTTTCGTGCAGGCGATGACGGCCGTTTCGGCAGTGATCTTTCTCGTCTCGGCCCGGCACAACATGGCCACCGTCTACATTGTCGGCCGGGTCGAGGCAGGCGAGATCAGTCTTGCCATCGCCTACTCCTCGGTGCTGATCGTGCTCATGCTCATCGTCATCCTGGTCATCGACCGCGTGGTGGGTGCAGCACGGCTCGGCCGCCGCGCCACCGCGCCCTTGGTTCGCGTCGGCGCATGATCCGCTTCGATTCCGTCTCAAAACTGTTCGGGGTGACGCGTGCGGTCGATCGCGTCTCCTTCGATCTCTCTGAAGGCACTCTGACCACGCTTCTGGGTCCCTCGGGTTGCGGCAAGACCACCACCTTGCGTCTGATCGCCGGGCTCGAGCTGCCGACGGAGGGCAGGATCGAGATCGAGGGGCGCGATGTCACCGCCATGCCGGCGGCGGAACGGCGTGTGGCGATGGTGTTCCAGTCCTACGCCCTCTTCCCCCACATGAGCGTGCGCGAGAACGTCGCCTACGGGCTGATCGTCGGCGGAATGGCGAAGCGCGCCGCGCTCGCGCGCGCTGAGGAGATGCTCGACACTTTGGGGCTTGCCGGCTTGGGCGAACGCTACCCCAGTGCGCTATCGGGCGGGCAGCAGCAACGCGTGGCGGTGGCGCGGGCGCTCGTGCTTCGCCCGCGTGTGCTTCTGTTCGACGAGCCTCTGTCCAACCTCGATGCGCGTCTGCGTCGGCGCGTGCGCGAGGATATCCGCGACCTGCAACGCCGTCTCGGACTCACGGTCGTCTACGTCACGCACGACCAGGCAGAGGCGCTTGCGGTCTCCGACGTCGTGGTGGTGATGCGCGAGGGGCGGATTGCGCAGATTGGGTCGCCGCGCGAACTCTACGACGCGCCTGCCGACTCGTTTGTCGCCGACTTCATGGGCGAGGCGAACGTCATCGAGGCCGAGGTGACCCCAGGTGCCGACGGTTTCGCCCGCGTCGTCGTCGGCAACCACGCTCTCAGTGTGCCGCTGACCCGGCAGGCGGTGGGGCGCGTGCGGCTCGCCGTGCGGCCGGAGGCGATCCAGCTCGCGCTGCCCAACGGCGCGGCCGGGCTTCCCGGCACGGTGCGGCGAGCGGTCTTCGTCGGCGCCCACATCGAATACGAGATCGACACGCCAGCAGGGCAGCTGTTTGCCACCGCGCCCTCGACCGAGCCACCAGTTTCCGTCGGAGCCACCGTTTCCCTCGGTTTCCGTCGCGCCATTCCGCTCGGCTGAAACGAGCTGGCCGCGCGGGGCGGAGGTGGTGGCACCCCCTG
>CALFVI010000018.1 GCA_937928775.1 uncultured Elioraea sp.
TCGCCCTGCCGGGGAGGCCTTGTCTGCACCCTCCGCCCTTCCGGCCGAGACGGAGACCGAGGACCCGCTCTCCACCTTCACCGCAGCGCGGGCGGATCTCGCCTACGACCGCTGCCTCGCCCTCGCCATGCTGGCCCCGCGCGAGGCGCTGGCGGAGGCGCGGCGGTGGCAAGCCGAGGGCGGGGGAGATGCGGCGCGGCACTGCGAGGCGGTGGCGCTGATCGAGCTCGACGAGCCCGAGGCGGCGGCGGAGATCCTGGAGGCGTTGGGGGCGCATGCCGAAGCGCCAGCAGATGCGCGCGCCGCGCTGCTTGCCCACGCGACCCGGCTTTGGCTCGCGCTCGACCGGCCCGACCGTGCCCAGGTGGCGGCGACGCGCGGCCTCGCCGCCCGGCCCGACGATGCCGACCTCTTAATCGACCGCGCCATTGCCGCCGCCGCACTTGGGCAGTTTCGGGAGGCGATCGAGGACCTGTCGCGGCTGCTCGCGCGCGACCCCGATCGCAGCGAGGCGCTGATCCTGCGCGCCTCCGCCTGGCGCCAGACCGGGGAGGCCTCGCGCGCGGCGGCCGATCTTACCCGGGTGTTGTTGCGCGAGCCGGAGAATGCCGAGGCCCTGCTCGAGCGCGCTCTCCTCGCCCGCGATGCGGGCGACCTCGCCGCCGCCCGGCGCGATCTCGAACGCGTGCTCGCGCTGGCCCCCGACCAGACGGTGGCAGGGATGGCCCGCGACCATCTCGCCGCGTTAGAGGCGCGCGCAGGCCAACGCTGACAGAGAGGGGTCAGAAGTCGAGGTCAGCGTAGTGCGCGGGGGGGTGCACGCCGGGCACGCGGTCGGTCAGAAGCGGGCGGAAAGAGGGGCGCGATTTGATGCGCGCATACCAGTCCTTCGCCGCCGGTGCGACCGACCAGTCGATCTCGCCCGCAAAATCAAGCACCGAGAGATGGGCGGCGGCAGCGAGATCAGCGACCGAGAGCGCATCCCCCGCCAGCCAACGTCTCTGTTCGGCAAGCTCCGCCACGTAGGCGAGGTGCCGGCGCAGGTTCGCATACCCCGCGCGGATCGCCCCCGCATCCGGCACACCATGGCCAATGAGCCGCTTCATCACCTTCTCAAGGAGGAGCTTGTCCGTCACTTCGCGCGCGAACTTGCCGTCGAACCAGGCAACCAGCCGCCGGCACTCCACGCGCTCGGCGGCTGTCGCACCCATGAGCGGCACCTCGCGATAGGTCTCCTCCACGTATTCCGTGATCACCACGCTGTCTGGGATGACGAGCCCGTTCTCCTCAACCAGCACCGGCACCTGGCCAGCCGGGTTGAGGGCGAGGAACTCGGGCCTCCTCTCCCAGACCCTTTCCTCGCGCAGTTCGAACGGCAGCCGTTTCTCGGCGAGTAGCAAGCGAACCTTGCGCGAGAAGGGAGAGAGGGGAAAGTGGTACAACACGCGCATGCGGGGTTGCCTAACACGCGGGTGCAGATGGTGGAACCGCGGCGCGTTTCAGGGCAGGGCGATCTCGCGCGCGCGGCAGCTGTCAATTCGCCGCCGCTCCAGCACAGAGGTGTCGTCGAACACCGCGCGCAGGTCGACCTCGCAGCCGGCCTCGCCGGGCAGGCGAACGACGACGGATCGCCCCGCCGGCAGCACCTGATCTCCGAGCCGATCTGCCCCCCACTCGCGCTCCGTTGAGGGCGAGACGAAGAGCTGCAGCATCGTGCGCGCCGAGCGGTTGACCACGGTTATGCCGCGCTCTGCCGCTTGGGCGGCGCGCTCGGACGCGACCGTGCCGCGGGTGAACGCGACTTCGGCCACAGCGCAGATGTTCACCCGCCTTCGTTCCTCCGCCGAACCATCCGCGTAGACGACACGGATGTCGTAGAGGCAACGCCCGTCGCGCGGCGGACGGACGGGAAACCGTTCGCCCGGCGCCAGCACATGCTCACCCAGCCAATCGCGTCCCCATTCGTCGCGATCGACGGGAGAGGCGTAAATCCGGTCGATCCGCGTTGCGGAGCGGTTGGCGACCCAGAAGTCGGGGTTCGGCTGCGCGGCGAGGCCAAGAGGTGCCGAGAGCGCGGTCGCCGCCAGGATCGCCCGCCACGCTGAGGCCCGCATCAGCGTGGATAGAGGATGGTCACGGAGCGGTCGGCCTGGTTCTCGGCGCGATCCACCCGCGCCCCCCACGCCGCGCCTTGCACCTGCGAGCCAATCAGAGGGCGCGGCACCCCACCCGCGACCAGCGCATCCGTCACCGCCCGCACGCGCGCCGCAGCGAGGCGTTCGTTCGCCTGCGCTGAGCCAGTGGGCGAGGCGCGCCCGATCAGGCAGACATGGTCTTTGTGCTGGGCGACGATCTGCCCGGCCGCGCGGCGGATCGCCGCCCGTGCACGCTCATCGAGCGCGGAGGAGCCGACCGCGAAGAAGACCGTGACACTCTCGTAGCCCTGTGCGGCTGGCGAGAGCGCAGCGCAGCGGTCGGCCTGTGCGATGGCGGAGACGGGCACCATGACCAGGAGCCAGGCAAGCAGAGCACGCATGCGACCTGTCACCCTCCCTCTTCCGGACGCGTCGCCAGTGGCTGGTCGAGCCACGGCGAAGGGTAGTGCGGCGTCCGATTTTCCGTCTACCGTCGGTGGCAGCAGCGAGCGAGGGAGCACGCCACATGGCGCCGGAAGGGCTGGACGGCAGGCTGGGGACGGCGGGACTCGCGCGTGCCGCCCTGCTCGAGGCGGCCGAGGCGGAGCTCGCGCGACGCCTGCCGCCCGGGCAGGCCGAGGAGGCCCGCACCTTCCTCGCCCTTTGGGCGGATGGGCTGGCAGACGACGATCTTCTGCCGCGCGCGCCGGAGGATGTCGCCGGGGCGGCGCTGTCGCTGCTCGAACACGCGCGCGAGCGCAGGGCCGATACAGCGAAGGTGCGCTGCCTCAAGCCCCGCTTTGACCGCGACGGCTGGCGGTCGGCGCACGCGGTGGCGGAGATCGTCACCGATGACATGCCTTTCCTCGTCGACTCCGCGCTCGCCGCGCTGGCGCGTGCGAACCGTGCCGTGCACCTCGTCATCCATCCGATCGTGCCGGTGCGGCGCGATGCGGCGGGCAGGCTGATCGCCTTTGGCCCCGCAGCCGGCGAGGGCGCGGCGCGCGAGAGCATGATGCAGATCGAGTTCGCCGAACCGGCGGAGCCTGCCGGGCTGCAGGCGATCGCCGACGCGCTTGCCCGGAGCATGGCAGATGTGCGCCGCGCGGTGCAGGATTGGCCGCTGATGCGGTCTCGCCTCGCGCAGGCGATCGCCCGGCTCGCCGAACGCGACGAGCCTGCCTTCCGCATCGCGCGCGACTTCCTCGCCTGGCTCGATGACGACAACTTCGTCTTCCTCGGCTGGCGCGGCTACGCTCTGGACGAGGCCGGGCGCGTGCGGGCGGAACAGGACGAGGCGCTCGGGCTGTTGCGCGAGGCGTCTTTGCCCGTGTTTGACGTGCTGCGCGACCCGGACGCGATGCCCGAAGCGGTGCGCGCCTGGGCCCGTGAGCCCGTGCCGCTGACGGTGGCGAAGGCGAACATGCGCTCCACGGTGCACCGCCCGCAGCACTGCGATGCGATCGTGCTCAAGCGAATTGATCGGTCCGATCGCGTGACTGGGGCAGACATCGTGCTCGGGCTGTTCGCCGCCTCGGCCTACAACCGCAATCCGCGCTCCATCCCCTATCTGCGCGAGAAGGTCGCTGCCGTGCTTGCACGCGCGGGGCTCGATCCGGCGACGCATGACGGGCGGCGGCTGTCGAACATCCTCGAGACCTATCCGCGCGATGAGCTCTTCCAGGCGGATGTGGCAGAGCTGCATCGCACGGCGCAAGGAATCCTCGCCCTGCAGGAGCGCCAGCGGGTCGCCCTGTTCCTTCGGCGCGACCGGTTCGAACGGTTCGTCTCGGCCCTCGTCTTTGTGCCGCGCGACGTGATGGACACGCGGCTGCGCCTTCGCCTCGGCGAAAGTCTCGCCCGTGCCTTTGCCGGCCGCCTCTCCGCCACCTACATCCAGATCGGCGACTCTCCGCTTGCCCGCCTCCACTACATCGTTGCGACCACGCCTGGGGCGGTGCCCGAGGTCGACGCCAAGGCGCTGGAGCGGGTGCTGGCCGAGGCGGCGCGCAGCTTCGGCGACCGTCTGGCCGAAGCGTTGGCGGCGGAGGCCGGCGAAGGGGCCGCCCAGGCGACACTCGCGCGCTGGGGCGAGGCCTTTCCCGCGGGCTATGCCGAGCGTCATAGCGCGCGCGAGGCGGTGGCCGACATTGCGCTCGCCGAAGCGGCGCTAGCGCGCGGCGGGCTCGTGCTCGCGCTGTCGCGACCGCAGGGGGCATCGCCTTTTGGCCTAACGCTCCGGCTTGCCCGACCGGACGAGCCGGTTCCCCTGTCTGACATCCTGCCGCTGATCGAAAGCCTTGGCCTGCGTGCGATCGAGGAGGTGCCGTTCCGCCTCACCCCCTCGGGCGCGCGCCCGGTGGTGCTGCACGCGTTCGCTCTGGAAACGGCAGACCGCTCCCCGGTCGAGGTGGAACAGATGTCCCGCCTCGCCGCTGCGCTTGAGGCTCTAGCGGATGGTCGCGCCGAGGCCGACCGCTTCAACCGCCTCGTGCTGTGCGCCGGCCTCACCTGGCGCGAGGCCTGGGTGCTACGCGCGCTCTGGCGCTGGCTGAAGCAAGTGGGGGTGCCGTTCGCGCAAGGTGCGGTGGAGGAGGCGCTTGCGGTCAACCCGGAGGCCGCCGCCGCCCTGATCCGCCTGTTCCGCCTTCGCTTCGACCCGGATGAGGAACGGAACCCGCAGGCCGAGGCGGCTGAGGAGAAACGGTGGCGGGTCATCCTCGACTCGGTGTCCGACCCCGAGCACGATCGCATCCTGTCGCGCCTGCGCCTTGCGCTCGATTCTGTGCTGCGCACCAGTTTCTTCCGCGACGAGACCGCCGAGGTGGTCGCCTTCAAGCTCGACCCGGCGCGTGCGGGCGACATCCCTCGGCCCTTGCCCTGGCGCGAGATCTTCGTGCACGGCCCACGCGTTGAAGGCGTGCATCTGCGCGCCGGCGCGGTCGCGCGCGGCGGCATCCGCTGGTCGGACAGGCGCGAGGATTTCCGCACCGAGATCCTCGGCCTGATGAAGGCGCAGACGCTGAAGAACACCGTGATCGTGCCGACGGGTGCGAAGGGCGGGTTCGTCGTCCGTCGCCCGCCCCGCAGCAGCGCCGACGCGGCGCGGGATCGCGAGGCGACCAGTGAGGAGGGAATTGCCTGCTACCGGCTGTTCATCGGCGCGCTTCTCGACCTCACCGACAATCGCGACGGAGAGGGGACCAGCTCACCCGCGCGCGTCGTCTGCCGCGACGAACCCGACCCCTACCTCGTTGTGGCCGCCGACAAGGGCACGGCCGCCTTCTCCGACATCGCCAACGCGATGGCGCTTGCGCGCGGCTTCTGGCTCGGTGATGCCTTTGCCTCAGGCGGGTCGAAAGGCTACGACCACAAGAAGCTCGGTGTCACTGCACGCGGCGCCTTCGTCTGTATCGCCCGCCACTTCCGCGAGCAGGGCATCGACATCGCGCGCGACAGGATCGATGTCGTCGGCGTGGGCGACATGTCCGGCGACGTGTTCGGCAACTTCATGCTGCTCTCGCGCGCTTTCCGCCTGCGCGCGGCCTTCGACCATCGCCACATCTTCCTCGATCCCGACCCTGATCCCGAAATCGCTCACGCCGAGCGCGCGCGCTTGTTCCACCTCCCCCGCTCAGCGTGGGCCGACTACGATGCCGCGAAACTTTCGCCTGGCGGGGGCGTGTTCTCGCGCTCGGCGAAGACGATCCCGCTCTCGCCTGAACTGCGTGCGATGCTCGGGCTCGAGGCTGAACGCGCGACTCCGGAGGCGGTGATCCGCGCCGTTCTCGCCATGCCCTGCGACCTCCTCTACTTCGGCGGCATCGGCACCTTCGTCAAGGCGAGCCACGAGGCGCACGCGGCGGCAGGGGATCGCGCCAACGACGCGATCCGGATCGATGCTGCATCGTTGCGCTGCCGTGTGGTCGGCGAAGGAGCGAACCTCGCCCTCACCCAGGCAGCGCGCATCGAGGCGGCGCAGAGAGGGATCAGGGTCGATGCGGACTCGGTGCACAACTCCGCCGGGGTCGACACCTCGGACCACGAGGTGAACCTAAAAATCTTGCTCGATGGTCTGGTGCGCACAGGCGACCTCACGCCAAAGCAGCGCGACGGCCTTCTGCGCGCGGCGACCGATGAGGTGGTGGCCCTGGTGCTGGCGACGAACCGCCGCCAATCCATCGGCCTGTCGCTGGAGATGCGCGAGGGAGCGGCAGCGACGCCGGCGCATGCCGCGCTGATTGCCCGGCTCGAGGCGGAAGCGGGGCTTGACCGCGCGGTCGCCTCGTTGCCAGACCCGGCTGCCCTCGCCCTGCGCGGCGCGCTCACGCGGCCGGAGCTCGCCGTTCTATTGTCGCATGCGAAACTGTGGCTGACCGAGGCCATTCTGGCCTCCGCTCTGCCCGACGATCCGGCCTTCGCGGAGGATCTCGCGGCCTACTTCCCGCCTAGCGTGTGCACGCGTTTTGCCGACGCGATTGCCGCCTTTCCGCTGCGGCGGGAGCTTCTCGCCATGCTGTTGGCCAACGACGTGCTCGATCGGTTCGGGGTTGCGGCCTTCGCCCGCCTCGCCGACGGGACTGGGCCAGCGGAAGCGGCGCGGGCTGCACTCATCGCGCGCGCAGCTCTCGGTCTCGATGTCCGTCGCCGCGCGTTGGAAGCGGACGATGCCGCCGGCGTTTCGCCTGACCTGCTCTACCCTTCTCTCGCTGCGTTGCGCCGCGCGCAGGAGGGTGCGGCGCGCTGGGTGCTGAAAAACGCCTGTTCGGGTGGCGTGGCAGAGGTTGCCGCCCCGTACCGCGCCAGGGCCGATGCGTTGCTGGCCGATCTTCTCACGCGCGACCCGAGCGGGGAGGCGGCCGGCATGGCGCTGCCCATGCTTGACCTGGCCGCCGTGCTCGGCCGGCCGTTGCAGGACGTGGTCGAGACCTGGTTCGCGGTCGGGTTGGCCTTCGGCATCGATGAGGTGCGCGCTGCCGCCTCCTCGATGACGCCCTCCGACGCCTGGACTGCGCGGGCTCTTGCCGCGCTTAACGATGACCTTGTGGCGGCCCAGGGCCGGCTTGTTCGGTCGAGCCTCGAGAGTGGCGGTGTTGACGCTGTGCGCACAGCTGCCGGCGCGCGCTGGCGTGCGGTGGAGACTGTGCTGGCAACCCTCGGCGCCTCGCCTTCCCTTGGCCAGATCTTGGTCGCCGTGCGCGCGATTGCGGCGGTCGCGTGAGCACGCCCTTCGCTGAGGCGGCTGACTTGCGCGCGCTTTCGCCGCGGGCGCGGCGGTCGGTGCTCGCCTGGTGCCTTTACGACTTCGCCAACTCCGCCTTTCCCACCGTCATCGGCACCTTCGTCTTTCCCACCTACTTCGTGCAGGCGGTGGCGGCGGACGAGACGACGGGAACCTCGAATTGGGGGTTTGCGATGGCGGTAGCAGGGCTTCTGATTGCGCTCCTCTCGCCCCCCCTCGGCGCGATTGCCGATGGCGCGGGCGCCCGCAAGCCTTGGCTCGCTGCCTTCACCCTGCTTGCGGTCGCGACCTCTATAGCTCTGTGGTGGGTTCGCCCCGACCCCTCCTTCGTGCCATTCGCTCTCGTCGTCGTGGTGATCGCCAACCTCGCGTTTGAGCTCGGCACTGTGTTCTACAACGCCATGCTCGTCGATGTGGCGCCGCCCAAGATGCGCGGGCGCGTCTCTGGCTGGGGTTGGGGTGTGGGCTACTTTGGCGGGCTGATCTGCCTCATTCTCTGCCTCGTCCTGCTGATCAAGCCCGACCCGCCCCTGTTGCCGCTCGATCGCGCGGCGGCGGAGCCTGTGCGGGCGACCTCGGTTCTGGTCGCGCTCTGGTACGGGCTGTTCTGCTGGCCTTTGTTCCGCTTCGTTCCGGATACGCCACGCCGGGCGCGACTTGGCGAGGCGGTTCGTTCCGGCCTGGCGGCGATCGCGCGCCTTTTGCCCGAACTGCGCCGACGCCCCGCCGTCGCGCGCTTCCTCGTCTCCCGCCTCCTGTACACGGACGGGTTGAACACTCTGTTCAACTTCGGGGCGATCTACGCCGCCGGCTCCTTCGGCATGGCGACCGACGAGATCATCCTGTTGGGGGTTGCGATGAACGTGACGGCTGGGTTCGGTGCCTATGCCTTCGCCTTCGTCGACGATCGAATCGGGCCGAAGCGGACGGTGCTGATCTCGCTTGCTTCGCTGGCGGCGATTGGCGTGGTTCTGCTGCTGATCCGCGACAAGGCCTGGTTCTGGCTGTTCGCCCTGCCTTTGGGCGTGTTCTTCGGCCCCGCCCAGGCGGCGAGCCGCACGCTAATGAGCCGGCTTGCCCCACCCGCCCAGGCTTCGGAGTATTTCGCCCTCTTTGCGGTGTCGGGCCGGATCACCGCCTTTGCCGGGCCGGCGGCACTCGCCTGGGCGACGGAGGCGTTCGGGTCGCAGCGGGCGGGAATGGCGACGATCCTTCTTTTCCTGCTGGGCGGGGTAGCCATCCTTGCCGGGGTGCGCGAACCACCCCCGCTCGCCGTGCAGCGACCAGCAAGTGCCGATCAGGAATAGACATAGAGGGGGCCGATGACCATGTGGTCCTCGACCCGTTTCACCCCCGCTACCCCTTCGGCCAGCACCTTCAGGGCGCGGCGATACTCGTCCGACCCGCAATAGCCGTAGAACTCGACCACACCGTCCTTCACCACCACCGTGGTGTAGAAGGTCGAGGCCCAGGGCTGCTTTTTCATCTCGTTCATGATCGCGCGGTAGATGCCCTCGTCCGAGGTGTCGCCGGTGGAGACGACGGGGGGCGAGACGAGGGCGCGCAATAGGTCGGCGCGGGAGACGATACCAACCAGCCGCCCATCGCGGGTGACGAGAACGCGGCGGATGTTCTCTTTGTCGAGGAGTTTGGCGATCTCGCCTGCGGGGGTGTCCTCGGTCACGGTCACGACATCGGTGGTCATGATGTCGGCTGCCGTCCGGCCGTGGCTCTTCACGTACTGTGCGGCCATCTTCGCCGGGTCGGCGAACAGGGACTGGAAGAAGCCGGGCGGTTCGTCGTGCCGGCCCGAGACCTGTTTGATGAGGTCGGATTCAGAGACGATGCCCAGGACCTTGCGGTCGGCGTCCGTCACCGGCACGGCGCTGATGTGCCGTTCGGCAAGGAGGCGGGCGACCCCCATCACCGGCGTGTTGGGCGCCACCGTCACCACGTCGGGGGTCATCAGGTCGCGGGCTTTCATCGTTTCCTCTCGCGTGGTTCGCAGGGTTCCATAGGCCTGTCCGGCCGTCGCCTCTCGCAAGGCTGTTGCTTGATAGCACATAAACGGAGCCTCGCCCGCGATCTATGTCAATCGACCCCAAGGCTCCCGTGCCCGCACCGTCTCTGCTAAAGTGCTGCTGTCTCGACTCGTCCGGACGTGATGGCTTGATCGCCCGCCGAACCCTCCTCGCCACCGCCCTGGCCACCGCCTTGCCGGCTGCGCCCGCGCGCGCGGGTTCTGGGCAGGCCGGCCATGTCTTCGTCCTCGACAGCCGCGACGCGACGGTGAGCGTGATCGACGCCGCCCGCGGCGAGGTGGTCAAACGCCTCCCCACCCTGCGCGAACCCCACCATCTCGTCTACACACCGGATCGTTCCGAGATCGTTCTCGGAGACTCGGTGGGCAACGAGTTCCTGTTCCTCGACCCTGCGCGGGCCGAGGCCACGCGCAGCCTGCGCGTCTCCAACCCCTATCACCTGATGTTCTCGCCCGACGGGAGGTGGCTCACCGTCGCCTCGCTCCGGCGCCACCAGATCGACCTCTATCGCGCGGCGGATTACGCGCTGGTCCATCGCCTCGCCGCCCCACGCATGCCGAGCCACATTGCCTGGAGCCCAGATTCGCGCGTCACCTACGTCACCTTGCAGGGCACAAACGACCTCATCGCGGTCGAGGCCGAGACGGGTCGCATCCTCTGGCGCAAGCCCACCGGCGACACCCCGGCCGGCATCCTGCGCGCCGCAACGGGAGAACTTCTCGTCGCCAACATGGGCGAGGAGACCGTCTCGGTGATCGACCCCGAGAGCGGCGAGACGATGCGACGCATCCGCACCGGGGCGGGGGCGCACAACATCTTCCCCTCGCCAGATGGGCGGGTGCTGTTCGTCACCAACCGCGTGGCGGGGACGATCTCCATCCTCGATGCGGGACGCTTCGCCGTGCTCGGCGCCTACGGCGCGCCTGGCGCTCCCGATTGTCTCGACTTCTCGCCCGATGGGCGGCAGATCTGGTTCACCCAGCGGGTCGCCAACCGGGTCGGCGTGCTCGAGGTCGAGACCGGGGCGCTGGTGGCGCAAATCCGCGTTGGGCGCAGCCCGCACGGCATCCTGTTCCATGCGCTGGCGTAACGCTCTCGCCGCGCTGTTCGTCCTTCTCGCTCCCCTGTCTGCGTCCGCGCGCGAGGGGGGGTGCCGCGGCACGGTGCATCTCACCATCGACACGGGCTGGATGGATCAAGCGGAGCACATCGCCGAAGTGATGCACCGGCACGGCGTACGCGCCACGCTGTTTCTCGCCGACGAACCCACCTATCGTGGGGACACCACCCTTTCCGACTCCTGGGCTCCGTTCTGGCGTGCGCGCGCCGCAGAGGGGCACACATTCGGCTCGCACACGCTGAGGCACTGGTATTTCCGTGGCGACGTCGGCAGCACGGGCGTGCGCTACGTGCCGTGGGGTGCGCGCGAGGGCGTGGTGCTCGACCGCGACGGGCTGTGCGCCGAGTTGCGTGCCGTCGATGAGCGTCTGCGCGCGATGACGGGACAGGGCGTGGAACCGATTTGGCGCGCGCCCGGCGGGCGCACCACGCCGAATGCGCTCGCCTTTGCCCGCTCCTGCGGCTTCGCGCACGTGGGCTGGACGGCGAACGGCTTCCTCGGCGACGAGCTGCCGGCGGATCGCTATCCCAACCGCACCTTGCTCGACCGCGCGCTACGCAGCATCCGCGACGGCGAGGTTTTGGTCATGCATTGGGGCATTCGGTCGCGCAGCGAGCCCTTCGCCCTCATCTTCGAGGACCTGATCGTGGGGCTGAAGGCGCGGGGCTTTTGCTTCGAACCCCTCACCGCTCCCCCTGCGCGCCTGCTTGCCGAAGCGAAACGATGATCGCGGCCTTGGGCGAGGCGTATGTCGCGCTGAAGCAGACGATCTTCGAACACGCTCTGCTGCCCGCGCTCTATGCGCTCGGGCTGATGGCGTTCGAGGAGGCGGCGGAGGAGTGGCTCGATTTCGCTCTCCTCGGCGCGCTCACCGTGTTCGTCTCGGTCGCGGTGTGCCTGCCGCTTGAGCGCTGGCGGCCGGTGGAGGACCACGGTGCGGATCGCGGCCCGATCCGCACCGATGTCACCTACACCTTGCTCTCCCGTCTCGGTCTTGCCCCTCTTTTCGCCTTCATCTTGCTTCGCCCCATCGAGGCGGCCTGGGCGGCGGGGCTCGCGCGCCTGGGCTTCATTCCGCCCACGCTGGAGACGCTCATCCCGCCGCTGCGCGACGCGCCGCTTCTCGCCTTCCTCGCTTATGTCGTGGTGCTCGACTTTGCCGAATACTGGCGGCACCGTTTGCAACACCGGCTTGGCTGGTGGTGGGCCTTGCATTCGCTGCACCATGCGCAGCGGCAGATGACGTTCTGGACCGACGACCGCAACCACTTCATCGACGATCTCCTCGCTGGGCTGTGGTTCGCTCTGGTCGCGACCTTCATCGGCGTGCCGCCCGGGCAGTTCCCACTGCTCATTCTCCTCACGCGCGTGGCCGAAAGCCTAAGCCACGCCAATGTCCGGCTGGAGTTTGGCCGCATCGGGCGCTACCTCCTCGTCAGCCCGCAGTATCACCGCGCCCATCACGGGCTCGACCATGCCGAGGGGCGGCATGCCCTCGCCCACGGCTGCAACTTCGCCGTGCTCCTGCCCGTGTGGGACGTGCTGTTCGGCACTGCCCGGTTCGGGCGGGACTATCCCGCGACGGGTGACCTTTCGGGGTCGGAACGGCTTGCGCTCGGATCCTGGTGGGGCACGCAGGCGGAAGGGGCGAAGCGCTTCGCCCGCGCCTTGATCGGACGCGGCTGAGACCGGCATCGGCAGGCCCTTGCCTGCAATCGCATGATGAAACATTATACTGTTGCATTTCGACGCGTTCAGGGGATCACCGCATGACGCCGCTCATACGCACCGCTGCCGCGGCCGCCCTCGTTCTGGCCTGCACCTCGCTGGGACAGGCCGCACCTGTCACCCGCTCCTTCACCCTCAGCGACGGCAGCTCCGAGGTCGTGGTCAATCCATCGAACGGTGTCGTCGTCTGGCAGACGGACGGCGAGCCCGACAATGTCTTCCTCCTCGGCCACTTCCTGCGGGCTGAGGGCGATTCGTCAGATCGCAGGCTGCGCCAGTTCTTCGGCGCAGCCCCCGAGGGCGCGATCGGGCGCAACAGCGCCACTCTGTCCTGGCGGTCGGAAACCCTCGCCGCCGAGCTCGACATCGTGCTGAGGGGAAGCCTGCCAGGGGTCGGTCAGTCGACACTGTCGCGCACCCTCACGCTCAGCAACATCGGGGAGTCGCCGCTTTCCCTCGTGCTGTTCGACTACATCGACCTCGACGGCGTGTTCGACCAGTTCAACCAGAAGGATCGCACGCGGCTCGTTGCCCCGGGCATCGTCGAGACCATCAACGCGACGCGGCCTGACCTCCTTCTGCGCACCACGCTGAGCCCGACACCGGATGCGTGGGAGATCGGCAACTGGCTCGACCTTTATTTCAAGTTCCTCTTCGATCGCGACGGGCCAACCACCCTTCCCTCAACCCCACCGATTGGCGCCTGGTTTCCGGCCGAGGGCGTGGGCGACCAGGCAGCGGTATTTTCGTGGACCCTGACCCTTGCGCCGGGCGAGAGCCTGAGCGTGGTTTCGATCTCGGAGCGGATCATTCCCGAACCGGCCGCGCTGTCGCTGCTCGGCCTTGCCGTGACCGGCCTTGTGTTGACGCGACGCCGTCCTCGGCGCAGCTGACGCGCCATCGCCAACGCCACCCTCGCAGCCCGGCTGCGTTGGCGCCATGGCTGCGGCACCGACGCGCGCTGCTCTTCCAAGAGTGAGCGCGCGCAATCGGCCGCGAAGCTGCCGTCACCAGGCCAAGCCGGCCTCCGTGTCATGTCTTCTCCGCAGCATAGGGGTTCTGCGGGCTGCGCAGGCTGATGCGGATCGGCACGCCAGAGAGCGCCAGCGCCTCGCGCAGCCCGTTCACCAAGTAGCGCAGATAGTCCTTCGGCAACTCGGCGGTGCGCGTGCCGAAGATGACGAAGGAGGGCGGTCGGGCCGACACTTGCGTGATGTAGCGGAGCTTCAGCCGGCGTCCTTCCACCACGGGCGGGGGGTGGCGCTCCAGCGCTTGGGCGAACCAGCGGTTCAACGCCGCCGTCGGCACCCGCCGGTTCCACGCCTCGTAGACGCCCCATACCGCCGGCATCAGCTTCTCTACTCCCTCGCCAGTGAGGGCAGAGACCGGCACGACGGGAACGGAAGCGAGCTGGGCAAGCCCGGTGGCGAGCCGGTCGTGCAGCAGCTGCCGCACGGCAGCGCGCCGCCCGCGCGGGATCAGATCCCACTTGTTGAGGGCGAACACCAGCGCCCGCCCTTCGCGTTCGGCAAGGGCGGCGATGGCGACGTCCTGCGCCTCGAGTGGGGCTTCGGCATCGAGCACCAGAACCACCACCTCGGCCTCGCGCAGGGCAGCGATGGTCGCGCCCACCGCGAGCTTCTCCGGGCCAGCGGTGATGCGGGATTTCTTGCGCAGACCCGCCGTGTCGACGAGGCGGACAAGACGCCCCGAACCGTCGCGCCAGGGCAGCGCGATCGCATCGCGCGTGATGCCCGGTTCCGGCCCCGTCAGTTGCCGCTCCTCGCCGATCAGGCGATTGACCAGGGTGGACTTGCCCGCGTTCGGGCGGCCGACGATGGCAAGCCGCAAGGGGCGTGCGGCTCCGGCCTCGCCGTCCTCCGTCGCCTCGTCCCCGGCCGCGGCCGGACCGAGCAAGGCGGCCACGCGCTCGTGCAGCTCGCCAAGCCCCTCGCCGTGCTCGGCCGAGACGGGCACGGGCTCGCCGAAGCCAAGCGCGAACGCTTCCAGCACGCCCGCCTCCCCCGCCCTCCCTTCCGCCTTGTTGGCGACCAGGATCACGGGCTTGCCCAAGCGCCTGAGCCAGGCGGCGAAGGCGCGATCGGCTTCCGTCACGCCGGCGCGGGAGTCGATGACGAACAGCACGAGCTCCGCCCTCTCGGCCGCCCGCAGGCTGCCTTTTGTCATGCGCGCGGCAAGGCTTTCGGGCGGCGCCTCCTCCAATCCCGCGGTGTCGATCAGAGTCACGTCCCGCCCGCCCAGCAGAGCCTCGGCCTCTTGGCAGTCGCGCGTCAGCCCGGGGGTTGGGTCGACCAGGGCAAGCCGGCGCCGCACCAGGCGGTTGAACAGAGAGGACTTGCCGACATTGGGGCGGCCGATGATGGCAACGACGGGCCACCCGCGCGCGCCTTCGGCAGCCGCAGACATGACGCTCAGCGCAGGGCGACGAGGGTGGCGTTGTCGGTGAGGAACAGCACAGTCCCGTCGGCTGCCACCGGCGGCACGGAGCAGGCACTGCCGAGCCTCTGCCGCCCGAGCAGCTCTCCCGTGTAAGGGGAGAGCGCGACGGCCTCGCCGAGGGAGCCCGCGAGGATCAGACGATCGCCGGCGAGCAGCGGGCCTGTCCAGGAGATTGGGGCGCGCCGGCGCTCTGGATCGCGCCAGCGCGGCAGTTCGGCCGCCCATTTCACCCGTCCGTCGCCTCGGCGCAACGCGATCACCACCTCCTCGGCGGAGAGGAGAAAGAGCCAATCCCCCGCCACGCACGGACTTTCGCGGGAGGCGATGGCGCGCTCCCACACGCGCCGGCCGGACCGCATGTCGATCGCCATGGTCACACCGCCCGAGGAGGCGAGGAAGCCGCGCCCGCGGTCGATCGCCGGGCGGCCGCGGATGGCGGCGATGTCAGCGATGGAGGGGCGGCCACGCGCGCCCGCAAGCCCTTCCGTCCACACCAAGCGCCCGGTGTCGAGCCGCAGCGCGGCGGCATCGCCGTTGGGGAAACCGACCAGCACGAATCCTTCGTCTACCGCCGGGGCGGGCGCGCCGAGCAGGGTCGTGATCTCGCTCGGGCCTCTGTGCAGCCAGCGCTGTTCGCCTCTGCTGGAGTCGAAACAGACCACTTCGCCCTCGACGGTGAGCACGATCACCCTTCCGTCGGCGACGGTGATGGCGCCGCGCGAGGGCGAGGGCAGGGGCGAGCGCCAGAGCTCAGCCCCGTCGGCCGCCGCCAGAGTCACCACCTCAGCCAGCCCCGAGGCGACGTGCACGCGCCCCTCGGCGAAGGCCACGCCGACGCCGAGCAGTGTGCCGCGCGTGCCCTCGGCGCGGACGGAGCGTCGCCAAAGCGTGCGCCCGTCGCGCAGGTCCACTGCGGCGACCTGGCCGGTGGCGTCGGCGGTGAACACGCGTCCCTCCGCGATCACCGGCGGCGCGAGCAGTCGGCGGCGCGCGCTCGCGCCCGTGCCGATGCTTGTGCGCCAGGCGATAGCGAGCGTGTCGGCGGCGGCGACGTGGCCTGGCACGTTGTTCGGCCTGCCCCCCGGCACGGGCCAAGCGGCGTTCTGCACCGGGGGCGGCAGCGCGATGGGCACCTCGGCGAGGCTCGGGTCGGGGTCGGCGGCGGCTTCGCGCGGCAGCACGGCGAGGCGCTCGCCGGGCAAACGCGGCTTGGTATCGGCGAACACGCTGTCCCACAGGCTGCACCCTGCGAGGCTTGGCGCAAGAGCAGCGAGCAGGCTCCGTCGCGCGAGGTGGCGCATCGGCCGGCTCAGCTCCTGAGCGAGGCGAGCAGTTCGGCTGCCCGGCGCCGCGCCCCTACCGGCGCGGCCGCGTCCTCGGCGAGGCGGGCGAGCAGGGCCTCGGCGGCGGCGCGGTCGCCGCGGCGGAGCGCGAGCGCAGCCTGCAGCTCGCGCGCGCTGTGGCGGAAGGGGGCCCCTTCGGCGGCAAGCGGTTCGAGCCGGGCGGCGAGTGCCGCGGCATCGCCCTCGTTCGCCTGGTGCAGGACGGAGAGGAGCACGGCAAGATCGCGATAGAGGGACGGCAGCGCGGTGTCGGTGGCGAGGCTCTCATAGAGCCCGACGGCGCCCGCCCGGTCGCCCTGCGCGCCGCGCCCGGCGGCCTCCTGCAGCCGGGCGAGCAGCCGGTATCCGCTTGGGCCGTCCTGGCCAAGGGCGGCGAAGGCCTCGATCGCCGCCGCATGCTCGCCGCGGGCGGCGGTGGCGAGAGCCGCGGCGAAGCGTTCGGCCGCGCGCAAGCGTTGCTCCCGCTCGTACCAGCGCCAGCCCTGCCAGCCGGCGAGGCCGAGGGCGAGGACGAGCAGGCCGCCGACGAGGAAGAGCCCGTAGCGGTCCCACAGGCGCTTCATCCGTTCGCGCCTGAGGTCCTCCTCAATTTCCTGGAAAATGTCGGCCATCGTTCCTTCGTGCCGGCAAGGCAGGGGCGATCCGGCCGCGCTTTGGCCCGCCCAGGCGCGCCTGTTTAGCGGCGGGGGGGCGAAGGCGCAAACCCCGCTGCCCGCCAGTCCCCGCGCCGTGCGAAGGCGACCACGCGCCCTGCCGCGTCGAGCACGAACACCACTTCGAGAGACCGCCAGCGCAGCGTGGCGCGGGTCCGCCCCGCATCCTCGCCCTCGCCGCGCTCGACCACGCCGTGCACCCGCCCGGCGCGCAGTTCGGCCCGCAGTGATTCGGGGTCGAGCCCCAGCGCCTCGCCCATCTGCGAGGGGGAGAACACGGGCGCGCCGTCTTCGAGCGCGATCGTCGTGCCGATCATGGCTGTCAGCCTGTGGCGGCGGGGGCGAAAGTGAAGGCGCTGTCGGCTTTCACGGCGGGGTCGAGCACCAGGCGGTGCGCCACGGGCGGAAAAGCGCGGCTGCGGCAGTTCGGCCGATCGCACAGCCGGCAGGAGAGGCCAATGTCGGTCACTGCGCGTTCCAGGTCGAGCCCGTCAGCGTAGGCGACGTCGCCTGCGTGCGCAACATCGCAGCCGAGCGCGATGACGTGCACCTCGGGGGGTTCCGGCCAGGGCCCCGCCGGGCGCGAGAGGGCCTTGGCGAAACAGAGGAAGGTGGCGCCGTCGGGCAGACGGGCGATCTGCACCACCACCCGCCCGGGCGAGGCGAAGGCGAGATGCGGCACCCAACGCGGGCAGGAGCCGCCGAAGCGGGCGAAGGGGAAGCCGGCAGCGGCGTAGCGTTTGGTGACGTTGCCAGCGGCGTCGGCGCGGAGGAAGAAGAACGGGATGCCGCGCGCCCCATCTCGGTTGAGGGTGGCGAGACGGTGCGCGGCCTGTTCGAAAGAGACGCCGAAGCGGGCGGCGAGGCTGTCGACATCATGGCGGAGCCGCCGCGCCGCCTCGAAGAAGGGCTGGTAGGGCATGAGCAGGGCACCAGCGGCGTAGTTGAGCAGGCCGACGCGGAGCAGGGCGGCGGCCTCTTCCGTGGACGGTGCGATCTCCGCCACCTCCTCCTCCACCGCCTCCGCCGCCTCGAGCAGCATCAGCTGGAAGGCCATCTGGAAGCCGCGGGATTCGCGCGGCAGCAGGTCGGAGAGGGCGAGGGTGCGGGTCTCGGCGTCGTAGCGACGCAGCGCGCCTGAGAGGTCGCCGACCGTAATGCGCAGCCCGTGCTTGCCCCTAAGCCTCTCCGCGATGGCGTGGTTCATCTCCGCCGGCAGGGCGGCACCGAGCTCGCGGTGGATGGCCTCGGCGGCGGCCTCGAGGCGGGGGAAGTGGTTCTGGCGGGCGTGGAAGGCATCGCGCACCTCTTCGGTGGGCAGCAGGATGCGCCGCCCCGAAGGCAGGGCGATGCCCGAGGCGTCTTCGCGCGCCGCCCGCCAGGCCCGATACAGCGCCAGCACGGCGCGGGCTGCGGCCGGAGCGGCATCGACCAAAGCGGCGATCTCGCTCTCGGGCACAGGGTCGGCGCCGAGCAGCGGGTCGGCGAAGGCCTCGCGCAGATGGGCCTCGGTCTGTCGCTCCTCAGCCCCGCCCAGCGCGGCAAGGTCGACCTGGAAGAACTGGGCGAGTTTGAGCATGAGCGAGGCGGTGATGCCGCGCTGATCGTGCTCGATCAGGTTGAGGTAGGAGGCCGAGATGCCGAGCGAGGCGGCCAGCGCCTGCTGGGTGAGGCCGCGTTCGGTGCGTAGCCTGCGGATGGTGCGGCCGATGCGGGGTTTGCTGGCGATGGCGTCCTCCGGTTCTGCAAGGATCGGCGTGGTGGCTTTTTACGCAGTTTACAAGTGCGCGCCATTTTCGGCAAATCCGATGACGAATTTGCTAACGATCTTGCGCAAACCCCCTTTCCTCTCGCAGCCGCAGCGTGAAGGATTGACGAGAGGCCCCGGTATGATCCGAGGGGCCAGATTGAGGAGCGAGACCGCCTATGTCCACGCAGAACTATCCGCGCTGTTACGCCCCGGAAGGTACGCCCGGCACGTCAGACTGGCTGCGCGCGCGTTTCGAAGGCATCCGCCGCGACTACAGCCCGGCCGATGTCGAACGCCTGTCTGGGTCGGTGCGCATCCGGCACACGCTGGCTGAGATGGGCGCGCGCCGGCTGTGGCACCTGCTGAAGACTGAGCCTTACATCGCCGCCCTTGGCGCGCTCACCGGCAACCAGGCGGTGCAGCAGGTGAAGGCCGGGCTGAAGGCAATCTATGTCTCCGGCTGGCAGGTGGCAGCCGACGCCAACCTCGCCGGCGAGATGTACCCGGACCAGTCGCTCTACCCGGTGAACTCGGTCCCCGCGCTGGTCAAGCGCATCAACAACGCTCTGCGGCGCGCCGACCAGATCGCCAAGATGGAGGGCAAGTCGGACACCTACTGGTTCGCCCCCATCGTTGCCGATGCCGAAGCGGGCTTCGGCGGCCATCTCAACGCGTTCGAGTTGATGAAAGCGATGATCGAGGCGGGCGCGGCCGGCGTGCACTTCGAGGACCAGCTCGCCTCGGAGAAGAAGTGCGGCCACATGGGCGGCAAGGTGCTGATCCCGATCAGCCAGCACATCCGCACCCTGACGGCTGCGCGCCTCGCCGCCGACATCGAAGGCGTGCCGACGGTGCTGATCGCGCGCACGGATGCGCAATCCGCCCAGCTCATTACCTCTGACGTGGACGAGCGCGACCGGCCTTTCCTCACCGGCGAGCGAACCGCGGAAGGCTTCTATCGGATCAAGCCAGGGGTGGGGAACGCGTACGCCATTGCGCGTGGCCTTGCCTACGCGCCCTACGCCGATCTGATCTGGTGGGAGACTTCGGAGCCCAATCTCGAGGAGGCGCGGGCCTTTGCTGAAGCGATCCATCGCGAATTCCCGGGCAAGATGCTCGCCTACAACTGCTCGCCCTCGTTCAACTGGGCGAAGAAGCTCCCGCCCGAGAAGATCGCCTCCTTCCAGCGCGAACTGGGCGCGATGGGATACAAGTTCCAGTTCGTCACGCTGGCCGGCTTCCACAGCCTGAACTACGCGATGTTCGAGCTCGCGCGCGGCTATCGCGACCGCGGCATGGCGGCCTATTCCGAGCTGCAGCAGGCGGAGTTCGCGGCCGAGGCGCATGGCTACACGGCGACCAAGCACCAGCGCGAAGTCGGCACCGGCTATTTCGACGCCGTGTCGATGGCGGTGACGGGCGGGCAGTCCTCCACCACCGCTCTGAAGGGCTCGACCGAAGACGAGCAGTTCTTCGAGGGGCGCGCGGTGCAGCACACGCCGCACCACGCGATCGCCGCGGAATGACGCGGAAACTGTAACACGGGGATCGGGGAAACGTCCGCCGTCCCCCGCGCGGGGCTTCAGCCTCGCGCGGGGGTTTTGCTTTCACGTGTCGCTTTTCGTGCAAGCGGCCACCTTGCGCCGTGCCGCAGCAGCGTTGCGCTGTGCGCGATCGCGGCTGATGGCGGCTGTCGAAGCTGCGTCGGGGTCAGACGCAGGCGAGTGGCAGCCCGAAACTCGCAACCGCTGGTCTCTCGCGCGCGGCAAGACCGTGTCGCCATAGTTCTGAAGGATCAGAGGGGGGGGTCGAGTCATGCCACACCTGGGCAGCGT
>CALFVI010000019.1 GCA_937928775.1 uncultured Elioraea sp.
GCCAGAGCGCGAGCTCGACCGGCTGATCGAGGGCTTCGAGGTTGGCGAGGAAGAGATCACGGCGCGGCGATATCGTGCGACGCTGACGGTGCTCTTTCGCCCCGAGGCCGTGCGCGCCCTGTTCGCGCGCGAGCTTGGCCCTGGCGAAACCGTGGAGGTGAGGGCGCGCTTCGCCTCGCCCGGCGAATGGGCGGAGCTTCGCCGCCGCCTTGCCGCCGTGCCAATCGTTTCGCGGGTCGAGCTGCGCGGCCTTGCCGCCGATGAGGCGCGCCTTGCCCTAACCCTGTTCGGTGGTGCGACGAGGGCAAAATCGGCGCTTGCTGCCGCAGGCCTTATGCTGAAGACGGAGGGCGAAGGGCGCAGCCTTGTCCTCGCCCCGTCGTCGGCGGGCGAGGGCCAGGCGAGCGACTGAGCCGCGGCGATGATCACGGCGCCCAACCTGATCACGCTGCTGCGCCTCTGCGCCGTGCCCGCTGCCGTGTGGCTGATCCTGCAGCGCGAGATGGTCTGGGCGTTCTGGCTGTTCGTCGCCGCCGGCATCTCGGATGCGGTGGATGGGTTCATCGCCAAGCGGTTCGGCCTGCGCTCTCGGGTTGGCGCAGTGCTTGACCCGGTGGCCGACAAGGCCCTGCTCGTCAGCGTCTACGTCACGCTCGGAGCGATCGGAATTCTGCCCTCATGGCTTGTCATCCTCGTCGTGTTTCGCGATGTGCTCATCGTGGGCGGCGTGCTCACCCTCTATGTCCTCGGCGAGGACGTCGTCATTCGCCCGCTTTTCGTGAGCAAGGCTAATACGACCGCGCAAATCGTGCTCGCCGCAGCCGTGCTCCTGCACGCGGCCTACGGCGTGCCCGGCGAGAGGACGGTGGCGATGCTCGTGTGGCTCGTG
Source organism: uncultured Elioraea sp. (assembly GCA_937928775.1). GTDB lineage: Bacteria > Pseudomonadota > Alphaproteobacteria > Acetobacterales > Acetobacteraceae > Elioraea. The sequence goes on from CALFVI010000019.1 coordinate 890, forward strand.
GCAGCCAGCACGGTGGCGTCTGGTGCGGCCTACCTCGTGCGCTGGCTGCGCGGTGGCGGGGCAGCGGCGCTGTGATGATGGAAACGCCGGCCCAAATCGCGGCGCGGCGGCAGCGCCTGGTGCTGATCCTGGGCACGATCGGGGCGCTGCTGTTTGCGCTGCACCTCTTTTCCTCGATCCTGCTTCCTTTTGTGCTCGCCGCTCTGATCGCCTACCTCTTGGATCCGATCGCCGATCGGCTCGAAGCCATCGGCGTGCCGCGGGGCCTCGGCGCCATTCTGCTGGTCGTTGCCCTGCTCGCGCTTATCGTCACCTTCCTGCTGCTGTTCTATCCTCTGATCCTCGCCCAAATCACCATCCTGATCTCGCTGATCCCGCAGTACATTCGTCTGCTTGGTGACCTCATCCAGCAGTCCCTGTTATGGCTCGAGGAGGTTCTGGGCCCCGAGTTCGTCGATCAGCGGCTGCGCCAGCTTGCCCTGAACCAGATCAACACCATGATCGGCTGGTTGACGGGCGCCATTGCCAGCGTGGTTAGCGGCGGCGTGCAGCTGATCAACGTGCTGACGCTGATCGTCGTCACCCCCGTCGTCGCCTTCTACCTCTTGCGTGACTGGCCGAAGATTATCCGCAGCCTCGATTCCTGGGTTCCGCGCCGCTACGCGCCGAGCGTGCGCGAGATCGCCTCTGAGATCGATCGCATCCTCTCCGCCTGGGTGCGCGGCCAGGCCCTCGTCTGCCTGATCCTTGCCCTCTTCTACGCCATCGCTCTCACCGCAGCGGGGCTGCAGCTCGGCCTAATCGTCGGGCTTACTGCCGGCATCCTCTCCTTCATCCCGTATGTTGGCACGCTGACGGGCTTTGTCGTTGGCATCGGCATGGCAGCCGCCCAGTTCGGAACCTGGTCTGGGGTTGTAACGATTGCGGCGATCTTCGTGTTCGGCAACGTGGTCGAAGGCTATGTTCTCTATCCGCGCCTGCTCGGCGAGCGGGTGGAACTGCACGCGGTCTGGGTCATTTTCGCCTTGTTCGCGGGCGGGGCCGTGTTCGGCTTTCTGGGCGTCCTGCTCGCCGTGCCGGCTGCGGCGGCGATCGGGGTAATCGTGCGCCATTGGCTGCGACGCTACCTCGCAAGCGAGCTCTACCATGACGAGGGGCGGCTGTGAGCGCCGAGCAGCTCGTTTTTGCCTTTCCGGCGACAGAGTCGTTCGCCGCCGAGGATTTTATCCCCTCGCCTGCGACTGAGGAGGTTCGGCGCTGGCTTGCCCTCTGGCCGGACTGGCCGGCGGGGCGGCTCGTGCTGGTGGGGCCGGAAGCGTCGGGAAAAACCCATCTGGGCACGATCTGGCGCCAACGAAGCCGAGCGGCCGTGGTTGACGCCGCCGCGCTCAGCATCGCCAGCGTGCCGCAGCAGCTCAGCGCGACCGCGCATCTGCTGGTTGAGAACGCAGAAGCGGCGGCGGGCGAGCCGGAACGCGAGCGCGCGCTTCTGCACCTGCTCAACCTCGTCTGCGAACACGGCGGAACGGCGCTGCTGACCGCGCGCCTGCCCGCTTCCCATTGGCCGGTCGTGCTGCCCGATCTGCGCTCCCGCCTGATGGCGTCGGCCAGCGTGGCGATCGGCGCACCGGACGAGGCCCTGCTCGCTGCCGTGCTTGCCAAGCACCTAGCCGACCGCCAGCTCGCTTGCGATGGCGCCCTGCTGCGCTACCTCGTGCTGCGGCTGCCGCGAAGTTTCGCTGCCATCGCCCGCGCTGCCCGGCTTCTCGACGGGATTGCGCTCGCCGAGGGGCGACGCGTCGGCCGCGCCCAGGCAGAGCGCGTGCTCGCTGCACTGGCCGAGGACTGATCCGTGCCGCGGCGTTCCCGCATGCGGACCCACTTGCCGTACCCTGGCCAGTCATGGGAGGGAAGCACGGTGCGGCAAGCCGCCGCGCACTCGGGGCAGGAGAGGAGCGTGAGCGAACGTCGCGAGCGCGCATCCGAGGTGGCGAGCGAATCCATTGCGGTCCCGTCCATCGGGATCGACGATCCGGCCCGCTTTATCAACCGCGAGCTGTCCTGGCTGGCCTTCAACGCGCGCGTGCTAGAGGAGGCGGACAACCCCCGCCACCCTCTGCTCGAGCGTGTGCGCTTCGTCTCCATCTCCGCCACCAACCTCGACGAGTTCTACTCCGTCCGTGTCGCGGGGCTGGTCGGCCAGGCGGCGGCCGGGCTGAACGTGGTGAGCCAGGACGGGCTGACCCCCGGCCAGCAGCTCGCCGCCATCCACACCCGCGCCCAGGCGCTGATGGCGGAACAGCAGCGCGTCTGGCGCGTTCTCCGCGGGCTGTTGCGCGAACAGGGCCTCGCGGTCATCGAGCCCGCCGAGCTCGCCGCCGAGGATCGCACCTGGCTCGAGCAGTGGTTCATGGAGCGGATCTTCCCCGTCCTCACCCCGCTCGCCATCGATCCCGCCCATCCGTTCCCGTTCATTCCCTCCCTCGGGCTGGTCATGGTGCTGAAGCTGGCGCGCGAAGACGATGGCACGGTGATGCGCGCGCTTTTGCCGATTCCGCCGCAGGTTGACCGCTTTGTTCGCCTGCCGGACCGAGAGGGTATCCGTTTCCTCCTCGTCGAGGATGTGATCGACCAATTTCTCGGTCGTCTCTTTCCCGGCTTCATCCTCGCCGGGCGCGGGATCTTTCGGATCATCCGCGACTCGGATGTTGAGTTCGAGGAAGAGGCGGAGGATCTCGTGCGCTCCTACGAGACAGCGCTGAAGCGTCGTCGGCGCGGACGCGTCATCCGCCTCAAGGTCGATCGCGAGATGCCGCCTGACCTGCTTGAGTTCGTCGCCGACGAGCTCGATGCGCCACGCGCCGAGCTGTTCATTGTTGACGGCATGCTTGGCATTGGTGACGTCAAGCAGATCATCGTCGATGACCGCCCTGATCTCCTCTTCAAACCGTTCACCCCCCGCTTCCCCGAGCGCATCCGCGACTTCGGCGGGGACTGCTTCGCCGCCATCCGGCAGAAGGACATTGTCGTCCACCACCCCTACGAGTCCTTCGATGTCGTGGTGCAGTTCCTGCGCCAAGCAGCGCGCGACCCGAACGTGGTGGCGATCAAGCAGACCCTCTACCGCACGAGCCGCGACAGCCCCATCGTGCGGGCGCTGATCGAAGCCGCGGAAGCGGGCAAGTCGGTCACCGCCATGGTGGAGTTGAAGGCGCGCTTCGACGAGGAGCAGAACATTCGCTGGGCGCGCGAGATGGAAGCGGCCGGCGTGCAGGTGGTGTACGGCTTCGTCGAACTGAAGATCCACGCCAAGGTGAGCCTGGTCGTGCGCCGCGAAGGTGGCGTGCTCCGCTCCTATGTGCACTATGGCACGGGAAACTACCATCCCTACACCGCGCGCGTGTACACCGACCTCTCGTTCTTCACGTGCGATCCCGCTCTGACGCGCGACGCCGCACGGCTGTTCAACTTCATGACCGGCTATGCGCGCCCCGAGACCATGGACGCGATCGCCTACGCACCCGAAACACTGCGACCGCGCCTTCTTGACCTGATCGAGGAGGAGATCGCGCATGTGCGCGCGGGCCGCCCCGGCACGATCTGGCTGAAGATGAACAGCCTGGTGGATGCGACCCTGATCGATGCGCTTTACCGCGCCTCGCAGGCGGGGGTGGAGATCGCCATCATCTGCCGTGGCATCTGCTGCCTCCGGCCCGGTGTCCCTGGTCTTTCCGAGACCATCCGCGTCAAGTCCATCGTCGGGCGCTTCCTCGAGCACAGTCGAATCTTCTGCTTCGGCAACGGCGAGGCGATGCCCTCTCGCCGCGCCAAGGTGTTCATCTCCTCGGCCGACTGGATGCCGCGCAACATGGACTGGCGGGTCGAGGTGATGGTGCCGATCTTCAACGAAACGGTGCATGCGCAGGTGCTTGATCAGATCATGGTCGTCAACCTGCGGGACGAGATGCAGACCTGGGAGCTACTGCCGACGGGGGAATACCGACGATGCGCGACGCGCGAAGGGGCGGTTTCCGCGCATGAGTATTTCATGACCAATCCTTCCCTCTCCGGCCGCGGCAGCGCGCTGCACGGGCCGGCCGCGGTGAACGTTCCGCCCTCCGTGTTCGGCCGCGACCGCCCAGACCGCGTGCTGGAGGACTGAAGCGCCCTCACATGCGCGCTCCTCTGTCGCCTCATCCGCCGCGGCTCGGGGTGATCGATCTCGGGTCGAACTCGGTACGTCTCGTCGTGTTCGAGGGGCTCGGGCGCAACCCGCAGATCGTGTTCAACGAGAAGGCGATCCTCGGCCTCGGGCGCGGGCTGCATCTGACAGGCCGGCTGAATGAAGAGGCGATGGCGCAATCCGTCACGGTGCTGGAACGCTATGCCATCATCGCCGCAGCGATGCGCGCCGACCCAGTGGAAATGCTCGCCACCGCCGCGGTGCGCGATGCGCAGAATGGCTCCGCCTATGTCGAGATGCTGCGCCGGCGATTTCCGTCGTTGCCGATCCGCGTGCTGGCGGGCGAGGAGGAGGCCCGGCTCTCCGCGCTCGGCGTCTTGTGCGGCATCCCGCAGGCGGACGGCATCCTCGGTGACCTGGGCGGTGGCAGCCTTGAACTCGTGCGGCTGGATCGTGGCGTGGTGCGGACCGCCACCGTGCCGCTCGGCGTGCTGCGGCTGATCGACCGTTCGGGTAACGACGTGGTGCGCGCGCGCGCCATCGTCGAGGAAGCGTTGCGCGCCATCCCCTGGCTTGTAGAAGGGGCGGGGCGCGACCTCTACCTAGTGGGTGGCTCCTGGCGCACGCTCGCCCGCATCCACATCAGCCAGACCGGCTATCCGCTCTCTGTCGTGCATCACTATACGCTGGCACGCGAGGAGGCGCGCGACCTCACCGGCGTCATCACCAACCTCTCGCGCAAGGCACTGGAGCGCCTTCCGGGCGTGTCGCGCCGCCGCCTTGACACTTTGCCGTTCGCCGCAGTGGTGCTGCGGCGGCTGCTGCGCGCGACGGGAGCCCGCCGCGTCGTGTTCAGCGCCAACGGCCTGCGCGAGGGCTGGTATGCGACTCATCTCGACCCCGAGATTGCAGCCGAAGACCCCGTGATCGCCGCGGGGCGCGACCTCTGTCGCCGCTTCGGGCGCAGCGAGGATCTGCCACCTTCGCTGATCGTCTGGACCGCGCCGATCTTTCCCGACGAGACGCCGACCTTGCGACGCCTGCGCGAGACCGCGTGCTGGGTGTCGGACATCGGCGCGCACGAGCACCCGGACTACAAGGCGGAGCAGGCGTTCCTCCGCTTGTTGCGGCAACCGGGGATTGGGGTTGATCACCACGCGCGGGCCTTTCTCGCCCTGACCTTGGCGATCCGCCACGAGGCGGACCCGCTCGCGCCGTGGCTTGCCTCGGCGCGTGCTCTGCTCGATGTCGCGTCGGCGAAGCGGGCCGAGGTGCTTGGGTTGGCACTGCGGCTCGCCTACACGCTCTGCGGCGGCACATCGGCGTTGCTCGCGCAGACCTCCCTCCGCATCGACCAGGGGCGCGTGGTGCTGAGGCTCGCGCGCGGCGGAGGCGTGTTCGCCGCCGAAGCGGTCTGGCGGCGGCTTGAGCGTCTCGCCGAGGCATTGGGAAGGGAACCGGCGACCGAGCTCGCGCCGCAGGCGGTCGCCGCCGCTTGAGCAGTTCCTCGCCTGGCGGTCGCTGCAGCCCGACGCAGTAGCCGGCAGACGACGTCGCACCGGCCGGGGTTTCCATGCCTGTGCGCGAGCGCCCCATCGGCGTGGAGGGGCCAGCTGCCGGGCTGACCCGCAGCTGGTGAGCGGGCTGCGCTGTGCGACCCGCGGGCGGCTTCTGCGTCGCTGACGTGCCGGGAGCCCTTCGCCCCTCACACCATGAAGGTGGTCAAGGGCTGCATGACGTGTCGCGCGGGTCAGGGGCCTGCCGTCGTGCGACCGAAACGAGCGACGAAGTCTGTGATCGCCATGCTTTCGGCGTCCGTAAGGCAGCTCGACCCGTCTGGGCCTGGTTCGAAACGATAGATGGTGATGTGAACGCCTTGAATTTGGGCCCGACAAAACACCCCTTCCCGTTCGGGCCGGCCTGGGCAATCGACAAGATCAATGTGCGGCACGTTGGGCTCGAATTCCGCATAGGCGATGCGACAGGACGGCGAAGCAAGGGCGAGCGCAGGCAAAAGGAGGACAGCGGCGCAGGTAAAAAGGCAGTGCATCGGGTGACTTCCCCTCGTTCGGGTTGCGGGCTGATCTCAGTGCGCGAGGTTACTGCAACTCATTCGCATTTGCAACCTGAAGGAAGGAAGGCGGCAGCATGGGGGCCGAAGGCAGTCCGTACCCGCCGCCCCTTTGCCGGACCACGCCTCGGCAAGCCGGGCTGAATGGCACCGCAGCCGCCCTCAGCCGGCCGAGACAGGCTCTCCGCGGTTCACCCCAAGGGTCGGTTGGATCCGCCGAGGAGGGGAGGGGCATGCGCCAAAGCCCAGATCACCGAGGGACCGATCCTCGACATCCCGACGGGCAGGCCAGACGTGCGCCTCGGCTGGAGCCGCGGCTGTCGGGCTACGCCACCCGTCCGGCCGGGTTGGGGCTGGACCACGCTGCGAAGGCCGTCCGCGGGACGCATGCGTGAACGAGCGCGTGTCCGGCGCGCTGCGCGGGCCGCGTCGGCTGATCCCGTTCGCCTCGGCCTCTCCGCGTCTCTCCCCTGGACCACGGCCGCGGGGACAGGGCGCCTGTTCGAGGCTCAGACGCCGCAGACGGCCTGTGAGAGGGGGAGGCGAGGAACCGACGTTCCCCCCCAGGCGGCGTTCAGGTCTTCCCCCGGAAGAGCCCGGCGCACAGCCGGAGGGCCTCATAGGCCCGACCCTCGGTCACCAGGGCACGCACGCGATCGAGCACCGCCGCCGCCTCTGGCCTCGCCGCGCGGGCTGCGGCCAACGCGGCCTCGACGTCCTGGTCCGTCTCCGTGCCGAGATATCGACACTGGATCGCGAAATAGAGCGCGCGCTCCGGCCCATCCACATCCTCGGCGCGCAGCATGTCGCGCCCGCGCAGGAACTGGGCTCGGTTGTGCAGAAAGATGGTCGCGGTGCGGTCGCCGGCGCCAATCACCGCACCGTTCACCACCATCGTTTCACCCGGACGCAGAACCACCTTCAGCGGCATCCTGCCCTTCCATCCTCGGTGCATTCCTGTCCATCGACACAATCAGCGCGTGTCTGCTGGGGGGCGTGAGCAACCACCGTGCCGGTCGCGCAGAGAGAAGCCAGGCTGCCCGCCAAGGCTTTTGCCCGGGGTGCACGCGGCAACATCCGCTGCGGCCGCGGCAAGTCCTGCCGCAGCATCACGGCAAGTCTTGCCGCCAGCCCTCCGCCCACCGCCGCAAGACCTCGCTTTGCCTGCCCGATCGTGCCATCCGCAGCGTGGCCCGAAAGTTGCGCCTGGGGCACCGCCATGCCACCAGCAGTCGATGCCGTCGCGCTTGCCGCATCCGCCCGACAGGCCTGTCCGGCCTGCACGGACGCCCTCCCTGCGGCCGGGTCGGATTTCCTCGCTCTGCTCGTGGCCGCCCTGACGGCGGACCCGACCAGTGCCCCAGTGTCCGGCACGCAGACGGTCGAGCCGACCGGGGAGGTCACGCCTGGTCCAGTGTCCGCCACGCCGGCGGTCGAGCCCAGCCTGGAAGACACGCCAAGCGACGCTGCGGCGCCGGCGCATGCCGCCCCGGAGATGATCGATCCGTCTCTCGCTACCAACGCCGTCCCGTCGGGTCCCGCGACAGAGGGGGTCACGCCGATCAACGTGTCGGCAGAGACAACGCAACCGCCCTCGCTCGCACCGCAGCATGGCAAGGGGTCGCCCCCGACGACGCGCGATACCGACATGACCGTGACGCCAGGTGCGGCGCCGATGGTCGCCTCACCCTCTTCGCCCGAAGGCGCCGCCGCTCCGCCGGCCGTGCCTTCGCCCGGAGCGGTTTCGACGCCCGCGATCCGGAGCGTGGACGAGGCCGCAGCAGCGGATCCGGAGCCCGGCCGTGCGGGCTTGCGCGGCGCAGCGGCAGCCCCTGTCAGCGAGACGGCGGGTCCCGCCGACGGCGAAGCGGCGCTGTCGCAGCCCATTGTGCGGCGCAGGGTCGACCTGCTGCCTTGCGCCGAACGGATCACCGAACGCCTCCCGCACCGATCAGAGGGGAGCGCGCCGCCCCTCTGCGACGACACGGAGCCTCAGGCAGGTTCGGATGTCCCCCGTTCCGCGTCCGCGCCCGTCGCACCGCAGGAGAATGATGGGACACGTCCCACCGAGCCTGTTTTGGTTCGAACCTCGATCTCGTTCCCTGCCGAACTCCGCCTGGACGCCCCTTCGCGACCCTGTGTCGAGGCTCCCGTGCCCTTCGCGCCCGGTCCGTCCGCCTCGGCGGAGATTCCCGCCGCTTCGGGGCCGCATCCGCCTGCCTCCCCTTTGCGGGGCGCGCCCGCCCGGACGTTCATTCCGGTGGTCCGGCAGCTCGCGCCGGTGCTGATCACTCTCGCCCTCTCGCCGCAGGAGGGGCCCGTGCGTCTCACCCTCCTGCTCGAGCCGCAGGAACTCGGGCGGATCGAGGTCGCAGTGGAGAGGGCGAGCGAGGGCCGCCTCGCTATTGCGGTCATCGCCGAGCGGGCAGAGACCCTGCAGCTCCTACAGCGCGACCACGCCCTGCTCGACCGCGCGCTGGCGCAAGCCGGGGTGGGTTCTCAGGGTCGCAGCCTCTCCTTCGCCTTCGGCGAGCCCGGCGGCCGTGCGCAGAGCGGGCGCGGCGACGGGCGCGGCCCCCGCACCGCTGAGCCTGAACGCGCCATGCCGGCACCAGCGCCGAGGTGGTCGCCCACTGCCCTCCTCGACATCGCTGTCTGATGGGAGACGTCACACCATGACCACCCAGGTCATCACCACCCTCAACCCGACGGAACGGCAGCAGACCGCACTCGCCTCGCGCCGGCAGATCGCCTCCAACTTCCAAGATTTCCTCAAGCTTCTCACCACCCAGTTGCGCAACCAGGACCCGACGGCGCCGCTCGATACCAACCAGTTCACCCAGCAGCTCGTCATGTTCGCCCAAGTCGAACAGCAGCTCGCCACCAACCAAAGCCTCGAGCGCCTGATCAAGCTGCAGGAGATGAGCCAGCTCACCGCGCTCACCCCGTTGATCGGGCGCACGGTGGAGGCGGAGGCGAGCGCGATCGTGCTGCAGGACGGCGCGGCCCGCGGCGCCTATGTGCTGCGCGCGGATGCGACCGCGACCACGGTGACGATCCGCGACACGGCGGGTCGGATCGTCGCCCAGTCGCCGGGGCAGACACGGGCAGGCCGGCACGAGTTCGCCTGGGACGGCCGGGACGCGTTCGGCCGCAGGCTGCCGGACGGAGTCTATCGGGTTTCGGTCGAGGCCCAGCGGGGCTCAAGCGTGGAGGCGGTTCCGACCACCGTGATCGGCCGCGTCACCGGGGCTGAGCGGGCCGAAGGCGGGCTTAGGCTCACCATCGGAGGGCTCGCGATCGAGAGCTCCGCCATCCGTTCCATCTCGCCCGACCGCTGAGGCGCCCGTTCATAGGGGCCGGGCAGGTTTTTCCGCCCGGCAAATTTTGCCGCGTTAACTCTGTTGCAACGCATTTCCTCCACGCTTGCGCGTGATGGCGCAGGGAGCGTGTGCAGCTCGACCGCGGCGGTGCACAAGGGAGTAATACGCGGTGAACGGTCTGCTTGTCGGGCTGAGGAGTTTAGGGCCGGTGCGGCTTGCCGTGCTCGGGGCGGTCGGAGCGGCGGTACTCGGGGTCATTCTCTTCCTTGCCATCCGCGCGAGCGACCCCCCGATGGCCTTATTGTACAGCGACCTTGATCAACGCGACGCGGCACAAATCGTCCAAGCGCTCGAACGGCAGCGCGTGCCCTACCGCCTTGCCGCAAACGGGACGCAGATCCTCGTTCCGACCGAGCAAGTGCCGAGGCTTCGCCTCTCCCTGGCTGCCGAAGGCCTGCCGTCAGGGGGCTCCGTTGGCTACGAGATCTTCGACCGTGCGGATGGTCTCACCGCCTCCTCGTTCCAGCAGGAGATGAATCGCCTGCGCGCGCTTGAGGGTGAGTTGGCGCGAACCATCCGTTCGCTGGCTGGTGTGCGCGGCGCGCGCGTGCATCTGGTCCTGCCGCGGCGCGATCCCTTCTCCCGGCGGGAGGCCGAGGCGCAGGCCTCGATCGTGCTGACGATGAGCGGGGCGCAGCGCCTCGACCGCGAACAGGTGCAAGCGATCGTTCATCTGGTGGCTGCCGCCGTGCCGGGGCTCAAACCGCAGAACATTTCGGTGATCGACAATCGCGGCTCCCTTCTCGCCCGCTCAGGTCAGGCCGTGGGCGGGCTCGGTCTCGCGCTCAACGCGGAGGAGTTGCGCCGTGCACATGAGATGCGGCTCGCCCGCGCCGTCGAGGAGATGCTTGAACGCACGGTCGGGGTTGGCCGCGTGCGGGTCGAGGCCACGGTGGAGATGGATTTCGACCGCGTCACCGAAAGTCACGAGAGCTTCGACCCCGATCAGCAGGTCGCGCGGTCCGTGCACAGCGTGACGGAAGAGAGCCGCAGCGTCGATCGGGCGGAGAATGTGACCGTCGGCAACAACCTGCCGAATGCGCAGCCGCAAGGGGCTCAGGCGGGATCGCAGGAGAACCGGACGGAGGAGACGACGAACTACGAGATCGGCCGCGTGCTGCGCCAGATCACGCGCGACACGCCGACCGTTCGTCGCCTGTCCATCGCCGTGCTGGTCGATCACGCTCCCGTCGCCGGTGGAGAGCCGAGGCCGCGAACGGCGGAGGAACTTGATCGTCTCGCCGCCCTGGTCCGTTCCGCAGTTGGCTTCGACGAGTCGCGCGGCGACCGGATCGAGGTGGTCAATCTCCGCTTCGCCGATGCGGACCTGCCACTGATGGCGGACGAAAGCTTGTTCGGGCTTCCGATCGGCCGTGCGGAGCTCGTCCGGCTGGTGGAGACGGTCGTGTTCGGCGTCGTCGCGCTGCTCGCCCTTCTCCTGGTCGCTCGGCCGCTTGCAGGCCGTGCCATCGAACGGCTGGGACGGGCGGGAACAGACGCGTCGGGCAACCTCGTCTCGGTCTCTGGTGTAGCCGCCCTGTCCGGTCCGTCGGGCAGCCAACCGCTCGCCACGACGGCAAGTGCAGCCGGACAGATCGCGACCGAATCGAACGGCCTTGGCGCGCTGCCCGAACCAGAGAATATGATTGACGTCGCCAACATTGAGGGAAAACTTCGCGCCTCTTCGGTCCGCCGCATCACCGAACTTGTCGACAAGTACCCCGAAGAGGCGGTCGCCGTGGTGCGCAGTTGGATGGCAGAGGAGAACTGAGCGATGCCCCGCGTGCGCGACGACTACCGCAGCCTCACGGGCGCGCAGAAGGCCGCCGTATTGATGCTCACCCTGGGCGAGGAGAATGCCGCGAAACTGTTCGCCCAGATGCACGAGGATGAGATCAAGGAGATCTCAGCCGCCATGGCAACTCTGGGTCCCGTCGCATCATCCGTGGTGGAGCGGCTTTGCCAGGAATTTGCCAGTCAGATCAGCGCCGCGGGCAACCTAATCGGCAGTTACGAAAGCACCGAGCGTCTGCTGCTCAAAACTCTGCCTCGCGACCGTGTTGCCCAGATCATGGAGGAAATCCGCGGCCCCGCTGGCCGCACGATGTGGGACAAGCTCGGCAACGTCAATGAAGTCGTGCTCGCCAATTATCTGAAGCACGAATATCCGCAAACCGTCGCCCTCGTCCTGTCCCGGATCAAATCAGACCACGCGGCACGTGTGCTGCAGCTGCTGCCCGAAGCCTTCGCCATGGAAGTCATCATGCGTATGTTGCGCATGGAATCCGTACAGAAAGAAATTCTTGATGGCGTGGAACGCACGTTGCGGCAGGAGTTCATGTCTAACCTCGCGCGCACGCAGCGGCGCGACGCGCACGAAATGATGGCGGATATCTTCAACAATCTCGATCGTTCGGTCGAAGCGCGCTTCCTCGCCGCTCTAGAGGAGCGCAACCGCGACGCGGCGGAGCGCATTAAAAGCCTGATGTTCACCTTCGACGATCTCGTCCGGATCAACGGTCAGGGCATCCAGATTCTGATGCGATCGGTCGAGAAGGAGAAACTCGCGCTCGCGCTCAAAGGGGCGTCCGACACTATCAAGGATTTGTTCTTCAGCAATCTATCAGAGCGTGCAGGGAAGATGCTGCGTGAGGACATCGAGGCCCTCGGTCCCGTTCGCTTGAGGGATGTGGAAGAGGCGCAGGCGAGCATCGTCGCCGCCGCCAAGGAACTTGCCGCATCAGGACAAATCGTCCTCTCCGATGGCCGTGACGAGGAGATGGTGTACTGACATGGCCGACCATCCGTCTCTTCCCACTTCCCCGCGCTCTCGTCCCCTGCCGCTTTCCGCCCTGGCCACGCGTCAGATCGCACAGACGCAACGGCCGCGCAGGGTCCTGTTCGGCGAGAGCTTCGACCCGCCGCCCGCGACACCACCGGCAAGCGAGCCCGAAATCATCGCCCCCTCGTTCACGCTCGAAGAGCTCGAACTCGCCCGCGCCGAAGCCTTCGCCGAGGGTCGCGCGGCCGGCGCGGCCGAGGCGGAAGCGAGCCTTGTCGCGCGCCAGGCCAGCGCACTCGAGACCTGCGCCACGGCGATCGCGGCGAGTGTGGCCGAGGCGCGTCGTGCCGCTGAGACGACCATCGCTGCGCTCGCGCGGGCGCTGATCGAGTCTCTTGCGACCATGCTGCCCGATCATGCAACAGCAGTGTTGCCCGTACGTATCGAACGCCTCGTCGCCGACCTGCAACGGAGTGTCGGCAGCGAAGTAGCGCTCGATCTTATCGCCTCGCCACAGACCGCGAGCCTGCTCGAAAAGTCGCTCGCAGTCCTGAGGCAAAGTGTTACGTCACCGCTACAGCTGCGGCTGCGTCCCGATAACACACTGCCGACGACGGAAGTCCGGGTCTGCTGGGCGTCAGCCGAGGCCGTGATCGACCCTGCCGAGGTGGCGGACGCGATGCGTCGTCTCCTCGGCGAACTTCTCCCTGCCCCATCCGATGACACATCGTCTTGTGGAGAGCATGCATGAGCAACGAGCCCTCGATCGAGCTCAAGGATCTCGACCCGTCTCTGCCGGCATCCGCCGGTACCGCTGATCAGCCAGTGCAGCGTTCGGCGCGCGACCTGGAAGCTGTCTACGACATCCCGGTCCAGGTCTCTGCCGTGCTCGGCAAATCGGTGATGCAGGTGAGCCAACTTTTGAAGATTGGGCGCGGCGCTGTCGTTGAGCTTGACCGCAAGCTCGGTGAGGCGATCGACATTTATGTCAACAACCGACTCGTGGCGCGCGGCGAGGTGGTGATGGTCGACGATGACCGCCTCGGCGTGACAATGACCGAAATCGTCAAGGGCGAGCGCGGCGTCTGACCGACGCACAAGGCGAAGACAGAGGAGTGGTGTCGAGATGCGCGTGATGATCGTCGGATCGATGGCGGCGGAACTCGGCGAGGCGGCGCGGATTGCGATCGGTCGCGGGGCGAAGATCGCCCAGGCCGACGATGTGGTGTCGGCGCTGATGGAACTGCGCAGCGGCCGCGGCGCCGATGTCGTGCTGTGCGATGTGCAGCTGCCGATTGAAGAACTGATCGCGCAGATGGCAGCGGAACGGATCGCCGCTCCGGTGATTGCCTGCGGCACGCGCGCCGATGCCGTGCGTGCGGCGGCAGCGATCAGGGCCGGCGCCCGCGAATATCTCCCCCTGCCGCCAGACGCCGAACTGATCGCTACCCTGTTCGAAACCCTGGGCGCCGACGGGCGGGCGCCGGTCGCGGTCGATCCGGCGATGCTGGCAACGCTCAGGCGCGCCGAGCAGATCGCGGCATCCGACGCCTCGGTGCTGATCCGCGGCGAGAGCGGAACCGGCAAGGAGGTTCTTGCCCGACATATCCACCGGCGCTCCCGTCGCGCTGCAGGACCATTCATCGCCGTCAATTGCGCCGCCATCCCCGAACATCTGCTCGAGAGCGAGCTGTTTGGCCATGAGAAAGGCGCTTTTTCGGGCGCGATCGCGCGCCGAATCGGCCGCTTCGAGGCCGCCGACGGCGGCACGCTCCTGCTCGACGAGATCAGCGAGATGGATGTCCGGCTGCAGGCAAAACTCCTGCGCGCGATCCAGGAGCGCGAGATCGACCGGCTCGGTGGCACCGAACCGGTGAAGGTGAACGTGCGGATCCTCGCCACCACGAACCGCCCTCTCGAGGCCGAGGTGAAGAAGGGCACTTTCCGCGAAGACCTCTACTTCCGCCTCAACGTCATCACCCTGACTCTGCCGCCGCTGCGCAACCGGCCTCGCGATATCGTTCCTCTTGCGGAAATGTTCGCTCGCCGGTACGCGGAGCTCAATGGTCTTCCTGCGCGGCCGCTCACCGAGGCGGCGAAGCGCCTGCTTGAGGCGCAACCCTGGCGCGGCAATGTGCGTGAGCTCGAGAACACCATCCATCGCGCCGTGCTGCTTGCGACGGGTGATGTCATCGACGTCGACGCGATCGAACTGCCAGCGGCCGAAGCGGAAACGGACGCGCCCACCCGCACTCCGGCTGCGCTTGGGGGCAATGGCTCCAGCGCGGTTTCGTCGGCTGCCGCAACGAAGGGTCTGGTCGGCCGAACCGTCGCCGACGTCGAGCGGGACCTGATTCTCGAAACGCTCACGCACTGCCTCGGCAACCGAACCCATGCCGCCGCCCTGCTCGGCATCTCCATCCGCACCCTGCGCAACAAGCTGCGCGAGTACTCGGCTGCCGGGCTGAGGGTCCCCGCCGCGCCGAACGCCACCGCCGCGCAGGATCGGATTCCGGCCTAAGGCACGCGGGTCGCGGCGGACGGAGACGACGACATGACGAGCGAGGTGCAGGCCAGCACGCCTGTTGCTGCCGTACTCGGGCGGCTCAACGCCATCCGCCCGGGGTCGGACGTGCTGATGGCCGCCGGTGTCGGTCTGCTCGTCGTCATCCTCGTCGTTCCGCTCCCAACCCTCCTGCTCGACTTTGGCCTCGCTCTGTCGCTCACCGCCTCTATCCTGGTGCTGATGACGGCAGTGCTGATGCAGCGGCCGCTGGACTTCACCTCATTTCCGACCGTCCTCCTCATCACCACGCTGCTTCGGCTCGGGCTAAACATCGCCTCGACGCGGCTCATCCTCAGCGCGGGCCACGAGGGGCCGCAGGCTGCCGGTGCGGTAATCGCCGCCTTCGGTGGCTTCCTGATGGCAGGCGACGTGGTGATCGGGCTGATCGTGTTCGCGATCCTGGTTCTCGTGAACTTCGTCGTAATCACCAAGGGCTCTGGGCGGATTGCCGAGGTCGCGGCGCGGTTCAGTCTGGATGCGATGCCAGGCAAGCAGATGGCGATCGACGCCGACCTCTCCGCCGGGCTGATCGACGAGGCCGGGGCGCGCGCGCGCCGCAAACAGCTTGAGGAGGAGAGCGCTTTTTTCGGCGCCATGGACGGTGCAGCGAAGTTCGTCCGCGGCGATGCGATCGCGGGCCTCGTCATCACGTTGATCAACATCCTCGGCGGGCTCGCCCTCGGCATGGGCAGGGTCGGCCTGCCGCTGGCCGAGGCGGCGCGAACCTACACCCTGCTCACCATCGGCGACGGGCTGGTCAGCCAGATCCCGGCCCTGCTCGTCTCCACCGCTGCTGGCATTGTCGTCACCAAGGCGGGGGTGGACGGTACGACCGACCAGGCCCTGGCCCGCGAGCTCGCCGGTTCGCCGAAGCCGTTGGCCCTCGCCTCTGCGGCGGCGGGTACGCTCGCCCTGCTGCCGGGGCTTCCCGCCCTGCCGTTCCTGATGCTCGCCGCAGTCACTGGTGCGGCAGCCTGGGCTCGCCAGCGCGCGACCGAGGCAGCGACGGCCCGAGCGGCAGAAACAGCCTCCCAGCCAGCCCCCGCAGCCGCCGCCGAGGAACCGGCGCAGGCGCTGCGCATCGATGCGATCAGGCTCGAACTCGGCTACGGCCTGCTTCGGCTTGCCACCGGCGAGGCCGGCCAGCGTCTCACCGAACAGATCCGCGCGCTGCGACGAAGCCTCGCGCAGGAGTTCGGCTTCCTGCTGCCACCCGTGCGCATCCAGGACAATGTCCAGTTGCCGCCCACCACCTACGTCGTGCGTCTGAAAGAAATCGAGGCCGGACGCGCCGATCTCCGGCCGACCATGCTGCTGGCGATGGACTCCACCGGCGCGCCGATCCAGCTCCCTGGCGAGCGCACGACGGAACCCGCCTTCGGCCTGCCTGCCGTCTGGATCGACGAAACGCTCCGCGACGAGGCCCAGGCGCGCGGCCTGACCGTCGTCGATCCGACCTCGGTGCTGGTCACCCACCTCACGGAACTCGTGCGCGACCACCTCGCCGAACTGCTCTCCTTTGCCGATACACAGAAGCTTCTCGACGAGCTGCCGCGCGAGCAGCAGAAGCTTGTTTCGGATTTGAATGCGCAGCAGATCAGCACCGGCACCATCCAGCGTGTGCTGCAGGCCCTGCTTGCCGAGCGCGTGTCGATCCGCGACCTGCCGACGATCCTGGAGGGTATCCTCGAGGGGGCCGCATCGGCGCGGAGTTTCTCCGCCCTGCTCAGCACGGTGCGCATGCGGCTTGCCCGGCAGATCACCGACAGTTTGACCGGTCCGAAGGGCTACGTCCCGCTGATCACCCTCTCGGCCGAGTGGGAGCGCGCTTTCGCCGAGGCGCTGGTCGGGCCTGCCGAAGACCGCCAGCTCGCCATGGCGCCGTCGAAACTGCAGGAGTTCATCGCCCGCATGCGCGATGCGTTTGAGAAGGCCGCAGCGGCAGGCGAGCAGGCCGCCTTAGTGACGAGCCCGCAGGTGAGGCCGCATGTGCGCGCGGTGGTCGAGCGTTTCCGCCCCGCCACCCCTGTCATCAGCCAGGCCGAGATCCACCCGCGCGCGCGCGTGCGCACTGTCGGCACCATCTAAGCTATGCGGCTTCGCATCTTCCACGCCCCCACCTCTGCCCAGGCGCTCGCCCGCGCGCGCGCGGAGCTAGGCGAGGACGCGCTGATCCTGGCCACGCGGCGCGTCGGGGGCGGGGTCGAGGTCACTGCAGCGGTGGGCGAAGCGGACGATGTGCCTGCCGCAGCAAGTCCCGCCGTGCCCGCGGGCCCGACCACATCGGCCTGGGATGTGGCAGCCTTGCGGGCGCACGGCGTGCCCGAACGTTGCCTCGCTCGGCTTGCCCGCACGCGGCCTCTCAGCGAGGCGATCGCGGAAGCCTTTCGCTTTGCCTCCCTGCCGCTCGCACCTGGGCGCGTGATCATCCTTTGCGGGCCTCCCGGTGCAGGCAAAACGCTCACCACCGCCAAGCTCGCCACCCGGCTTCGCCTCGCCGGCGTCTTGCCCTCCGTCATCGCCGCCGACGGGCGTCGCGCCGGAGCCGTTGACCAGCTCGCCGCCTTCACCCGCCTCCTCGGCCTCAACCTCGTGGTCGCCCCCGACATTCCCCGTCTCGCCAAGGCGATCGCGCGCCGTGCCCCTGAGGCGCCCGCGCTGGTCGATTATGCCGGCACCGATCCGTTCTCCGACCAGGACGGCACCGAGCTCGCCGCCATTATCCAGGCGGTGGGCGCCGAGGCGGTGCTCGTGCTGCCGGCCGCTCTCGATGCCGAGGAAGCCGCCGACATCGCGCACGCCATGGCGGCGCGGGGGGTTGAGTATCTTTTGCCGACTAAACTTGACCTCGCCCGCCGCCTGGGCTCCGTGCTCGCCGCCGCCTCGGCTGGCCTGGCCCTCGGCGAAGGGGGGATAGGGCCAGGGGCCGCCGATGGCCTCATCCCGCTCGACCCAGGCTTGCTTGGAGCCTGGCTTCTCTCCGCCCCGGCCGCACGCCGCCGTCCGACCTCGGAGCTCGCCGCATGATTCTCCGCCCGGCTACCCTCGCCTCTCGCCCATGCCTGATCGCGGTCGCCTCTGGCAAGGGCGGAGTTGGCAAAACTTGGTTCGCAATCAGCCTCGCGCAGGCGCTCGCCGCGCAGGGGTTGCGCGTGCTTCTGGTCGATGCGGATGTCGGCCTCGCCAATGTCGACGTGCAGCTCGGGCTCAACCCGCGGCGCGACATTTCGGCCCTGCTGCGCGGCGAGCCGATCGCAGCTTGCATCACACCGCTGCCGGAGGTTGGCTTTGACGTCGTCGCCGGCCGGTCGGGCTCGGGGGCGCTTTCTGGGGCCGACGAGGCAACGGCCGAGCGGATCCTTTCCGCCCTCGCCGCCCCGCTTGGGTATAACTTCGCTGTGCTCGATCTCGGCGCCGGCATCGAGCGGCTGCAGCGGCGGCTGTCGGCAGGCGCCGACACGCTGCTCGTGCTCACCACTGACGAGCCAACGTCCCTTACGGACGCCTATGCCTGCCTCAAGCTCGCCACGCTGGACAATCCCCAGGGCGACCGTCGCATCGTCGTCAACTTCGCCGCCTCCCGCTTGGCCGGAGAACGAACCGCGGCGATCCTGCAAAAATCCTGCCTCCGTTTCCTCGGCGCTGCTCCGCCGCTCGCTGGGGTGATCCGACGCGATCCGCGCGTTGCCGAGGCGATTCGACGCCAGCAACCTTTCCTCACCCGCCACCCAACCAGCGAGGCGGCGCGCGACCTTGAGGCGATCGCGTCCGCCCTTCTGCCCCTGCCAGCCTGAGGCAGCACCGTCACGGCAGAACGCGATAGGTCGTCGTCTCGCGCTCCTCGCGGTCCTCAAGGTCGCGGCTGACCGGAACGCGGAAGCGGGCGAGCGGCTCGAGGCCCTCGCGCGGCAGGTAGGCGCGCCCGGGGTCGGCGAGCAGCACAGTCGCTCCGGCACGCGCGGCCGCCTGCAGCCAGGGCCAGACCCGGGCGGTCATGGCGCGCTCGTAACAGACATCGCCGGCAAGGACCACCCCTGCTGACGGTGGCGCAAGGAGAGCGTCACCCACCACAACCTCGACCGATACCCCGTTCAATGCTGCGTTTGCGCGAATTGCGGCGGCAGCGAGCGGGTCGATCTCGGTGGCCACCACCCGCTCTGCCCCAGCCATCGCTGCCGCGATCGCGGCCAAACCACAGCCGGCGGCGAAATCAAGCACAGACCGGCCTGCCACCAGACCAGGGCTGTCGAGCACGAACCGCGCGAGCGCCTGCCCGCCCGGCCAGGCGAAGGCCCAAAAGGGGGGCTCGATCCCCTCCCGCGCGAGCCAGGCTTCCGTCGCCTGCCAGATCGGCATGATCTGGTGGGCGAGGTGCAGCGCGACTTCAGGGACCAGCGGTGGACGGAGGATCTGGGTGTGGTCTGCGATGAACGCGGTCGCCCGCTCGGGACTCATGCTACCCGGCCGGCGATGATCGCGAGCGCAATCACGACACCCACCTCGCGGTTGGCGCGGAACAGCCGAGCGCACATGGGCGCGTTGCGGATGTCGAGTACGATCACCTGGCGGGCAAGCAGCAGCCCTGCCACGGCAAGCCCGACGAAGTACCAGGCCGAGAGCCCGGCCAGTGCGCCCGAGGCCGCAGCCAGCGCAACCGTCGCTCCGTAGCAGACGGCGAGGAAGGGCCGCGTGCCCTCGCCGAACAGAAGCGCGGTGGAGCGCACGCCGATCAGTGCGTCGTCGTCACGGTCCTGGTGCGCGTAGATCGTGTCGTAGCCGAGCGTCCAGAAAAACGCTGCCGCGTAGAGCACCAGCGCCGCCGCATCCACCGTCCCAGTCGCCGCCGCGTAGCCCATCGGCACACCCCAGTTGAAGGTCAGGCCGAGGACCGCCTGAGGCCACCAGGTGATGCGTTTCATCGCGGGATAGATCGTGACGGGAACAAGCGAGGCGATGCCGAGCATGACGGCGAGCGGGTGCAGCTGGATCAGCACGCAAAAGCCGATCGCGAGCAGGAGCGCGAGCAGTGCGACCGCCCTCAGCGGATCGACCGCGCCGGAGGCGAGGGGACGGGCGGCGGTGCGCGCCACCAGGCGGTCGATGTCGCGATCCCAGAGGTCGTTGATCACGCAGCCCGCGCCGCGCATCACCACCGCCCCGAAGGCGAACAGGGCCACGAGCCCCGGGTCTGGCC
The DNA here is from genome assembly GCA_937928775.1 of uncultured Elioraea sp. Classification (GTDB taxonomy): domain Bacteria; phylum Pseudomonadota; class Alphaproteobacteria; order Acetobacterales; family Acetobacteraceae; genus Elioraea. The sequence goes on from CALFVI010000019.1 coordinate 21,069, forward strand.
ACGGCGCGCCGCCGAGGGCCAGCCCCCACAGCCCGGGCAGGAAGAGAAGCCAGGTGCCGATCGGGCGATCGAGCCGCATCAGGAGCGCATAAGGCTGAACGCCGGCCGGCAGGGCGCCGACCAGTCCCCTAAGGCGGATGTCGCTCGCCTGCACCGTGCTGCTCATCGCTTGTATAGTCTTGGCATGATTCCCCAACCGACAAGCCGGCCGTGAGCAGGCCGCGGCTCTTCGTTCCCTGCCCGCTTGCCGCCGATCGAGCCATCCGGCTGAGCGAAGCACAGGCGCACTACCTCGCGAACGTGCTCCGGCGCAAGCTCGGCGACTGGGTGCAGCTGTTCAATGGTGAGGACGGCGAGTGGCAGGCGCGCATCACTGCCCTCTCACGCCGCGGTGGCGAAGTGGTTGCCCTTGCGCGCACGCGCGCGCAAGCGATGGAGGAGGGGCCGATCCTGCTTGCTCCCGTGCTGCGGCGCGACACCACGGAGTGGATGGTGGAGAAAGCAACCGAACTCGGTGCCGCCGCCATCCTGCTTACCACCACGGCCCGCAGTGCAGTGACGCGCACCAACCCAACCCGCCTGGCGGCGATCGCGACCGAGGCCGCCGAACAGTGCGGCCGGCTCACCGTGCCGCGGATCGACCCGCCGCAGCCGCTAGACCGGCGTCTTGCTGACTGGCCCGAGGCGCTGCCCCTCGTCGTCTGCGACGAGACGGGCGCTTCCCCGCCTCTGGCCTCCGTTCTCGCCGGTTTGCCGCCCGCCGCCCGCCCGCCCGCCGTCCTGGTCGGACCGGAAGGCGGGTTCGAGCCCGGTGAACTTGACCGGCTGCGCGATCTCCCCTTCTCTCTGCCGGCCTCGCTCGGCTCCCGAATCCTGCGCGCGGAGACGGCGGCCCTGACCAGTCTTGCGCTCGTCCAGGCGCTGACCAGGGACTGGTGCGGGCCGCAAGTGCCGAGCCTGTCCGTCCCGACCTGACGCCACACGAAAGGATCGTCCCATGTCCGGTCCCTCGGAGGGTGACGCGACCCCGATCACCTCCGTCCGCCAACTCGTCGAATACGTGGCGGCAGGGGCCAAGCCGCGCGCGCAGTGGCGCATCGGCACCGAGCACGAGAAGTTCGTCTTCCGCCGCGCTGACCTCTCGCCCCCGCCCTATGACGGCCCGGACGGTATTCGGGCCTTGCTGGAGGGCCATCTCGACCATGGTTGGCAGCCGATTCGCGACGGCGGCAACATCGTTGGCCTGGTGCGTGGGCGGGCCAATATCAGCCTCGAACCGGGAGGACAGTTCGAACTCTCCGGCGCCCCGCTCGCCGACCTGCACGAGACGAAAGCCGAACTCGAACTCCACTTCGCCGAGGCCCGTTCAGTCGCCGACCGTTTGGGCCTCGGCTTCCTGCCCTTGGGCTTCCACCCGATCGCGACGCGTGAGGCGATGCCGTGGATGCCGAAGAGCCGCTACGCGATTATGCGCCGCTATATGCCGACCAAGGGCAGGCTTGGCCTCGACATGATGTTGCGCACCTGCACCGTGCAGGTGAACCTCGATACCGAGAACGAAGCGGACATGGTGGAGAAGTTCCGCATCGGGCTCGCCCTGCAGCCGGTGGCGGTGGCCCTCTTTGCCAACTCCCCCTTCACCGACGGCAGACCCAACGGCTACCGGAGTTATCGCGCTGAGGTCTGGACCGATACGGATGCGGATCGGTGCGGCATCCCCTCCGTCGTGTTCGAGGAGGGCTTCGGCTACGAACGCTGGGTCGAGTGGGTGCTCGATGTGCCGATGTACTTCGTGCACAGGCGGGGCCGGTATTTCGACCTCGCCGGGCGGAGCTTCCGTGACTTCATGTCGGGGCGCCTCGCTGCCGAAACGGATGGGGCGAGGCCGACGATGGGCGATTTCGCCGACCACCTGACCACCGTGTTCACCGAAGTTCGGCTGAAGCGCTACCTCGAGATGCGCGGGGCGGACGCGGGTTCACCGGCGATGACGCTCGCCTTGCCTGCACTCTGGGTTGGCCTGCTCTATGACCGCGGCGCGCAGAGCGAGGCGGCGGCGCTGATCCGCGACCATCCCTGCCGGGACTGGCAGACGCTGCACCGCAAGGTGCCGCGCCTCGGCCTTGACGCCCCGTTCTGCGACACCACCGTGCGCTGGCTCGCCCGCGAAATGGTGGCGATCGCGCACCGCGGCTTGCGCGCGCGGGGCCTTGGCGAGGAGGTTTATCTTGCGCCGCTGGAGGAGATCGTCGCCACCGGCCGCACCCAGGCCGACTACTGGCTGACACGGTGCGCGCAGGCCTGGGGTGGCGACGTCCGCAAGGTGTTCGCCGAAGCCGCGCTCTAAGCCGCCTTGCCGCTGTCAGCTGCCCGGTTCGGCGCGCGCGATCGGTGTGGCCGCTTCCCTGATCACGCGATCGGGCGGCAGGCGCAGCACGGCCGTCGTGCCGCGCCCTGGCTCGCTCTCAAGGTGGAGCGTCCCGCCATGCGCCGCGATCAGGGCGCGTGAGAGGAATAAGCCGAGCCCCGAGCCGGGGTAGCGACGGGCCAGTGAGGAATCGACTTGGGTGAAGGGCTGGAAAATTCGCTCAAGGTCGGCCTTGGCTATACCGATCCCGGTGTCGACGACGCGCAGTTCGATGCCGCCATCGGCCAGCATGTTGCCCTCAACCCGCACAGATCCTCCGGCGCGCGTGAACTTCACCGCGTTGGACAGAAGATTGAGCAGCACCTGGCGCAGCCTTCGTTCGTCGCCGCGCACAGGCGGCAGAGCGCATTCGAAGGCGACCGTAAGCGCCACCTGGGCTGTTCGCGCGGCGGGCTCAAGCAAGCGAAGGGCGGCTTCGGTAACGCGCGCGAGGTCAACCGTGTCCTCGGCGATGGCCAGCCTGCCCGCCTCGATGCAGGCAACGTCAAGGATGTCGTTGATCAGCGCGAGCAGATGCCGCCCCGCCTCATTGATCGCCGCGGCATATTCTTCGATCCGATGCGGGTCTGTGCGCAGCGAGTGGTGGGTCAGCGCCTCGGAGAAGCCGATAATTGCATTGAGCGGGGTGCGCAGTTCGTGGCTCATGGTGGCGAGGAACTGGCTTTTCGCGCGGCTTGCCGCCTCCGCCTCCACAGCCGCCCGTCGCAGCGCGCTCTCCGCCGCTTTCTGCTCCGTCACGTCGGTCCAGGTCAGCACGAAACCGCCCTCGGGAGTGGGGTCCGAGCGCAGCTCGAGGATCCGCCCATCCGGACGGTACTGCCAAGTGACGGTGGGGACGGAGGGGTCGGGCGCGAGGAGAGATCCGTCCGAGCTGCCGCTCCGCGCCTCGCGGCCGTCGAGGAGGAGGGCGAGTTCGTCGAGCGTGCGGCCCGGGCGAAAGAGATCGGGCGACCGGCCGAGAAGTTCAGCGGCGACACGGTTGGCCGCAACGATCCGACGATCGCGGTCGAACAGGCAGATCCCGTGGCGGATGTGCTCGAGCATGGTGTTGAGCACAGCAGCGCGGCGCATGGCCTCGGCCTCGGCCTCGACGACGGGGGTGATGTCGGTGACGACCGAAATGTGCCCGCCATCGGGCAGCGGGGCGGAGCGGACATCGATCGCCGTGCCGTTCGGCCGCACCCGGCGGCGACGCTGCGGGCGCGTGATGTCGCGAGCCAGTTCCCGCTGGATGATCTCCTCCACCTCGCCAGGCCCGTACTCGCCGGCCTCGGCGCGGCGACGCACGATTTCGGCGACGCTCTCGCCTACGCTGATCGGTGCGCCGGCCATAATCTGCCCATAGGCCGGGTTGACCATGGCAAGCCGCCGGTCGGGGCCGTAAACCGCAACCCCGTGCGGCAGAGCACTCAGGATCGCCTGCAGCAAATCCGCTCTGGCCTTGGCCTTGGCCTCGGCTTGAGCGAGGGCAGTGACGTCGTTGGCGGAAACCATGAACCCGCCATCGGGCAGGGGGACGGAGGCGAAGTCGAGCACGGCGCCGTCAGGACGCCGACGCCGGCGCGTGCGGGGCACCGATCGATCCGCGCTCAAGAGCTCGGCGACATAAGCGTCGGGGTCATCCAGGTTCGAGAATTCACCGCGCTCTTTCAGCACAGCGAGCAGCTCGGCGAACCGCATGCCGGGCCTGAGGAAGCCGGTCGGCAAGCCGAGGAGGCGGGCGTAACGGTCGTTGGCGAGCACGAGGCGATGGTCGGGCCCGAACACGCATAAACCGGTGCCGAGTCGCGACAGGACCATATCAAGCCGCTCTGCCTCGCGCCGCGCATGGGCTTCTGCCTCGACGATCGGCGTGACATCGACCGAACAGACGACGTGTCCGCCCTCGGGGATCGGCTCGCTGCGCATCTCGAAGGTCCGACCCGATACCGGATGTCGTCTTGTCCAGCGCAGCGGCTGCGAGCGATCGATAGCGAGGCGTGCGACCACCGCGGCTTCGGCGTCCGCTCCGTCACCGTACCAGCCAGCGGCGACGAGAAGACGCACCAGTTCGGCGAGGGGCAGGCCGGGCCTAAGCCGATCTGGGTCGAGCCCAGCGTCCATGGCGTAAGTGCGATTGGCCCAGATCAGCCGCTTGTCGGCGTCGAACACGCTGATGCCGACGGGGAGCCGGTCGAGCGTGTGGCGAAAGAGGGCTTCGGCGCGGGCCGAGGCGCGCGCCGCCTCGATTTCGGCCGTCACGTCGCGCGCCACCCCGCGATAGCCGCGGAAACGGCCGTCGCGGCCGAACACCGGCACGCCGCTGACGCGCAGCCAGACCGGTCCTTGCTTGGCTTTGGCGCGATAGACAAAGTCGCGGAACGGGCGGCGCGCAGCGAGATCGGCCAGATGCGCGGCCCACGCCTCCTCGTCTCCAGCTTCGCGCACGGCATGGTCCTCGCGCGTGCGCCCAAGCAGGGGGTCGTCGGGAGTCTGAGTGAGCGCGCGTGCCCGATGGCTTGGGTCGCGCACGGAGACGAAGGTGAAACGGAGCTTCTCGTCCTGTTCCCAAAACCAATCGCCTGACGCCTCTGTAAAGTCGAGCAGACGGCGCTCGCGCTCGGCAAGCGCTTGGAAGGCGGCCTGCAGGGCGGCCAGTTCAGCCCTGAGGCGCTGCAGGTCCTGTTCGCTCACGCCACCTCGCGCCGCCTGCCACCCAGTCGGTCAAGGGCATTGACGAAGCCGGCCAGGACGAGCACGGCCATCGTCTGATGAAGAGTGCCGAGACTGACTGGCACAACCCAGAGCAGGGTCACCACGCCCAGAGCATACTGCGCCGCGACCAGAATGGCGAATGCGACCACGGCGCTGCGCCCCTCTGGCCCCGAACGGCGCATGGCGTGCCAGGCGAGGCCGATCGCCCCGACCAGGGTGAGGGTGGCGAGCAGGCGGTGATTGAACTGCACCGCAGCGAGGTTCTCGGTCAGATTAAGAAGCCATGGCGAGAGATCGCCATAGCCCTCCGGCACCACTCGGCCGCCCATCAGAGGGAAGGTGTTGTGGGTGAACCCGGCGCGCGTGCCAGCGACGAAGCCGCCCGCCAGCATGGTCAGGATCGCGAGCGCGCCGACCGCGACGGTGCCGCGCCTGAGCCACGGGTCGGCTGCCGCCGCCGGCGCGGGGCGAAGCAGGCGCAGGGCTGTCGCCAAAAGCAAGGCGAAGATGAGGAACGCCATGCCGAGGTGGAGCACCAGCCGGTAGGGCGAGACGGCGGTGCGGTGTTCGAAGAAGCCCGAGGCGACCATGAACCAGCCGAGAAACCCCTGCAGCCCACCGAGGGCAAAGAGCAGCAAAAGCCGCGGCAAGAGGGCGGGGCGGATGCATCCCCTGGCCCAGAGCCAGATGAGCCCGCCCACGAACGCGACACCGATCAGCTGACCCCAGACACGGTGCAAGTATTCGAGCCAGAAGATCTGCTTGAAACCCTCAAGGCCAAACCCCTGGTTGACCAGCCGGTATTGCGGGATGGCGCGGTAGAGGTCGAACAGGCGCTGCCACTCGGCCTCTGACAGCGGCGGCAGCCAGCCAGTGAATGGCCGCCATTCCATAATGGAGAGGCCCGAGCCGGTAAGCCTTGTCGCGCCGCCGAGGGCGACCATCACCAGCACCATCCCGGCGACGGTCAGCAGCCAGAGGCCGACGGCGCGATCGCCGTGCGTGGCGGCCTGGCGGGCACGCGGGTTGGCAAGGGGTGTTTCCATTGTGTCGAAAGGCATGCTCGCGTCCTTGACCGTGCCGATCTGCCGCGCCCGCCAGTCGCGGGACAGAGTTGCGGCGGGAAGCATCGTCTTGTCGCTGCCCGCCCCCTCTGGTATGGCCGCCGTGCGCCGGGACGCAAGCGTCGCGCCACTCGGCCCACGCCCCTTGCCGTGCGGCGCGCTCTGATGCCGGACACGCTTTCCCACGCCGAAACCTCTCGCGCTGCTCCCTCCCCCGCCGCAGCCGCCGACCGCCCACGAAGCACCGTCAGCGGCGGCACGGGTGGCGCGGGTGGTGCGGGCGACCCTCCGCTCCTGTCCATCGTGGTGCCGGTTCGCAACGAGGGGCCGAACATCGCGCCCCTGATCGCGGAGATCCGCGCCGCCGTCGCCGGCCTCGGCCGCTACGAAATCGTGTATGTCGATGATGGGTCGACCGACGAGACCGCGGCAGAGCTCGCGCGTGAAGCTGCAATGGGCGACCTCGTGCGCCTGCGCCATCGCGTCTCCTGCGGCCAGAGTGCAGCCATCATCACCGGGGTGAAGGCCGCGCGCGGCGCCTGGATCGTCACCCTGGACGGAGACGGCCAGAACGACCCTGCCGACATCCCCCGCCTGTTCGCCCTCGCGCTCGCGGAAGCGCAGCAAAGCCCCTTGCCGCTGCTGATCGTCGGGCACCGCGTCAGCCGCAAGGACACGCGGGTGAAGCGAATCGTCAGCTGGCTTGCCAATGGGGTGCGGGCGCGTTTGCTCGGCGATGCGACACCTGACACTGGCTGCGGGCTGAAGGTGTTCCGCCGCGCCGATTTCCTCGACCTCCCGCGCTTCGACCACATGCACCGTTTTCTGCCTGCCCTGTTTTTGCGCTCGGGCGGGCGCGTGCTGAGCGTGCCGGTGAACCATCGTCCGCGGGTGCGCGGTCGCTCGAACTACGGCGTGTTCGACCGCGCCTCCGTCGCGCTGTTCGACCTGATCGGCGTGATGTGGCTCAAGAGGCGGGGTAAGCGACCCGAGGTCGAGGTGCTGCCGGGGCCTGAGCAGGCGTGAGGTCGATCCTGCTTCGCTTATGGAAGCCCGCGCTGCTTGCGGCCGGGCTTGTTCTGGCGGGTGTGGCGCTGCGTGAGGGGCAGGCGCAGGGCCTGCTCGAGCCGGGGGAACTCGACCGCATGCTCGGGTTTTGGGGCCTGCCGCGCGGGCTCACCTTCGTCGCCCTTGGTGCGGCTGCCTGCGCCGTCGGCGTGCCGCGCCAGGCGGTCGCCTTCGCCGGCGGCACCGTCTTCGGCGCTCTCGTCGGCGCCCAGCTCGCGCTTCTCGCGATGCTGGTCGGCGCGGCGGCAAGCTTCTTCTATGCCCGCGCGATCGGGCGGGAGTGGGCGCGGCGGCGGCTCAAGGGCGGCTTCGCCCGCCTCGACCGGTTCCTCGCCGCCAATCCGTTCACCGCCACCCTCACGCTCCGCCTGCTGCCCGTCGGCAACAATCTCGCGCTGAACCTGCTCGCCGGCCTGTCCGGGATCCCCGCACTTCCGTTCTTCGCCGCCTCGGCTCTGGGCTATCTGCCGCAGACGGTGGTCTTTTCCCTTCTTGGGAAGGGGGTCAGGGTCGATGGTGCGGCGCAGATCGCGCTTGGGGTGACGCTGTTTGTCGCCTCAGGCGCGTTCGGGCTCATGCTGCTGCGGCGCCATCGGCTGGCGCAGGCGGTCGTGCCAGCGGAGCCGGACGACGTCCTTGCATCACCGACAGGGATGCCGAGGTATCGAGAGTTGACGCCCGGTGGGCCGGGGGCGTGAGACGAGGAGAAGCGAGCATGCAGACGGATGTGGCGATCGTCGGGGCAGGTCCTGCCGGACTGTCGCTCGCCGCCTGTCTCGCCGGCAGCGGGCTCGGGGTCGTGCTTGTCGAACGGTTGGCTGAGCCGGTGCTTGCCCGTCCGCCCTTCGATGGGCGCGAGATCGCGCTCAACCACACGTCGCAGACGCTGCTCAAGCGGCTTGGCGCTTGGGGGCGGCTCGGCGCGGAGGAAATCGCGCCGATTCGCGAGGCACGGGTGCTGAACGGGCACATGCCGCTCACTCTTCGCCTGTCGCCGCCCGAACGGGCGGGAGAGCCGCTGGGGTGGTTTGTGCCCAACCATGCCATTCGCCGAACCCTCTACGAAACGGTGGCCGAACGGGGCGAGGCGCGATTCCTCTGTGGTCGGAAAGCGGTGGGGCTCGAGCTTGGGGGCGGTGAGGCGCGCCTCCTGCTCGATGACGGCAGCAGGATCGGCGCCCGCCTGATCGTGGCCGCCGACACGCGCTTCTCCGCGTTGCGGGAGCTCGCCGGGATCGCCGCCGATCGGCTCGACTTCGGCAAGACGATGATCGTCGCCCGCGTGGAGCACGAGAGGCCGAACGGTCGGGTGGCGACCGAGTGGTACGCGCATGGCTACACGATTGCCATGCTGCCGCTCGGCGATCATGTCGCCTCAGCTGTGCTCACCGTGTCGCCGGCTGAGGCCGAACGGCTGATGGCGCTGTGCGATGAGGAATACGGGGCGGAGGTGACTCGGCGCTACGAGGGCCGGCTTGGGAGGATGCGTCTTGTCTCCACCCGCCACCCCTATCCGCTCGTTGCGGTGCTTGCTCGGCGCTTTGTCGCCCGCCGCCTCGCCCTGATCGGCGACGCGGCGGTGGGCATGCACCCGACGACGGCGCACGGGTACAATCTCGGTCTCAGCGGCGCCTGGGCCTTGGCCGAGCGTCTGCGTGAAGCGGCCTCGCGCGGGGCCGACCCGGGTGGCGCGGGTACGCTGTTCGCCTACGCGGTGGCGCACCGGCGGGCAAGCCTGCCGATGTATTACGCGACCAACGCGATCGCCCGCCTCTATACCGACGAACGGGCACCGGCCTTCCTGGCCCGCGCTGCGGTGTTAGCCGCCGGGGCGGCGATCGCTCCGGTGCGGCGTGCCATCGTGGCGCACCTGATGGCGCGTCCAGCGGCACTTGCTGCAGCTTGAGCCTGCACGAGGCTTGGGAAAGCACGCGGCTGAACGCGGCCACCCTGCCCGCCCGGTGGACGTGCGCCTCTGAGGCGCGCCTGGCGTCACGCGCGGTCAGTGCAGGGTGAACTGTCCGTCGGCGTAGCGCAGTTCGGCGCCCTGGATCAGCCCTGCCGTCGCCACCGTCACGGAATGCAGCCTGCCCTCGATCTCGCGCTGCCAGAAGGCGAGAAAGCGGTTCAGTTCTGGGAAATGGGGCGCGAGGTCGAGGTTCTGCCAGATGAAGGTCTGCAGCAGAGAGGGATGGTCTGGCAGATAGTAGAGGATTTTCGCCGTGGTCAGGCGATAACCGATCAGCTGCCTTTCGATCGCCGAGTGGGGCATTCGTTGTCGGTCTCCGTCTCTGTTGTCGTGCCGTCTGAGGTGGCGAGTCCTCCGCGTGAACGTGTCGGAACGATGACACGAGATTGCGAAACGACCAATTAAAATTGTGTGGAATCAGAGATTTGGCAGCGGGCATCGGCGAGTGCTGCTGGGGGTTGACGGACAGCGGAGACGGTCTTAGATCGTTGGCACTCGCGGACGGGGAGTGCTAACAGCGGTGGCGCCACCGCCCGCTCCCCGGCGAGATCGCAACCTGACGTTGGCAAGCCACGGAGACGATCGATGAAGTTCCGTCCCCTGCACGATCGGGTGGTGGTGAAGCGCGTCTCGGCGGAGGAGAAGACCGCCGGCGGCATCATCATTCCCGACACCGCGAAGGAGAAGCCCCAGGAGGGTGAGGTGATTGCGGTCGGCCCCGGTGCCCGCAACGAGAAGGGCGAGATCGTCCCGCTTGAGGTGAAAGTCGGCGACCGCGTCCTGTTCGGCAAGTGGTCCGGCACCGAGGTGAAGATCGACGGCGAAGAGCTCCTGATCATGAAGGAGTCCGACATCATGGGCATCCTCGACGATGCCCAGGCCAAGAAGAAGGCGGCCTGAGCGGTTCGCCATCACGCCTCAGACCACTCTCTCCAAACACGGAACGGAATAGGTAGGGAACTATGCCTGCAAAGGACGTCAAGTTCGGTGCGGATGCGCGCCAGCGCATGCTGCGCGGCGTCGACATCCTGGCTGATGCGGTGAAGGTCACGCTCGGCCCTAAGGGCCGCAACGTCGTGCTCGACAAGAGCTTCGGCGCGCCCCGCATCACCAAGGACGGCGTGACGGTCGCGAAAGAGATCGAGCTCGCCGATAAGTTTGAAAATATGGGCGCGCAGATGGTGCGCGAGGTGGCGTCGAAGACAAACGACGTCGCAGGTGACGGCACCACCACGGCGACCGTGCTCGCGCAGGCCATCGTGCGCGAAGGGGCGAAGGCGGTCGCTGCCGGCATGAACCCGATGGACCTCAAGCGCGGCATCGACAAGGCGGTCGCCGCCGTGGTCGAGGAGCTGAAGAAGCGTTCGAAAAAGATCACCACCTCGGCCGAGGTCGCCCAGGTCGGCGCCATCTCCGCCAACGGCGAGCGCGAGATCGGCGAAATGATCGCTAAGGCGATGGAGAAGGTCGGCAACGAAGGCGTCATCACGGTCGAGGAAGCCAAGGGCATCCAGACCGAGCTCGACGTCGTCGAAGGGATGCAGTTCGACCGCGGCTACGTCTCTCCGTACTTCATCACCAACGCGGAGAAGATGATCGCCGAGCTCGAGAACCCCTATATTTTGATCCACGAGAAGAAGCTCTCGGGCCTGCAGCCCCTGCTGCCTCTGCTCGAGGCGGTGGTACAGTCCGGCAAGCCGCTGCTCGTCATCGCCGAGGACGTGGAGGGCGAGGCGCTCGCCACTCTCGTCGTCAACAAGCTGCGCGGAGGGCTGAAGGTTGCCGCGGTAAAGGCCCCGGGCTTCGGTGATCGCCGCAAGGCGATGCTCGAGGACATCGCCATTCTCACCGGTGGCCAGGTGATCAGCGAGGATCTCGGCATCAAGCTCGAGAACGTCACGCTGAACATGCTTGGCCGCGCCAAGAAGGTGATCATCGAGAAGGAAAACACCACGATCGTCGAGGGTGCCGGCAAGAAGTCCGACATCCAGGCCCGCTGCAACCAGATCAAGGCGCAAATCGAGGAAACCACCTCGGATTATGACCGCGAGAAGTTGCAGGAGCGGCTGGCCAAGCTTGCCGGTGGTGTTGCCGTCATCCGCGTCGGCGGCGCGACCGAGGTCGAGGTGAAGGAGCGCAAGGACCGTGTGGACGATGCTCTGCACGCCACGCGCGCGGCCGTCGAAGAGGGCATCGTGCCCGGCGGCGGTGTCGCTCTTGCCCGCGCCTCGCAGATCCTCACCAAGCTGAAGGTCGACAACGACGACCAGCGCTTCGGTGTCGACATCGTCCGCCGCGCGATCACCGCGCCCCTGCGCCAGATCGCGGAGAACGCGGGTGAGGACGGCCCCGTCATCCTCGGCAAGGTGCTCGACAACGACGACTACAACTGGGGCTATGACGCGCAGGCCGGCGAGTTCAAGGACCTCGTCAAGGCCGGCATCATCGACCCGACCAAGGTCGTGCGCACCGCGCTGCAGGATGCGGCCTCCGTCGCTTCGCTGCTGATCACCACCGAGGCGATGGTCGCTGAACGGCCGGAGAAAAAGGCTTCGCCCTCCGGAGGCTCGGGCGGCGGCATGGGCGATATGGACTTCTGATCGCCCGCAACTGCCTGACGCGGTTGCAAGATGGGGGCGCCTTCCGGGGCGCCCCCAATGTACTCGGCTCCCCCTTCGCACCGCCCACGCTTGACCGCGACCGCCGAACCTGCGCCTACTCAGCTCCGCAATCGCGTTTGGCTCGCCTTGGCTTCCCGCACGTCCGGGTTCGCTTGGCTGACGAAGACCGGTTGTCGGCACGGGGCACTTCCGCCCTGCGCCAACGTGCAAAAGCAAAGGAGGGCCTCATGGCCACTGGCACTGTAAAGTGGTTCAACGCGACGAAGGGCTACGGCTTCATCGTCCCTGATGACGGCGGCAAGGACGTGTTCGTCCACATCACCGCCGTCCAGGCGGCAGGCCTGCGCGGCCTGAACGAGGGACAGAAGGTGAGCTTCGAAGTCTCGATGGAGCGCGGCAAGCCTGCCGCCGGGATGCTGCGCGTGATCTGAGCGCGATTTCCTGCCATGACGAGGGGGCGGGGCCGCTCAGTCCCGCCCCTTTTCACTTTGAGGTTGCGGCCAACTCGCTCGCTGTACGAGCCTCCTGGCAGTCGTCGGCACACCGGAACGCAAAAATCCGGGCCACGAAAGCGGCGCGGGCGACAGAAAAGAAACGACACCGGGAGGAGGGGCGTGGCCATGTCGGTCGTCTCGCGTCGCTCTCTCTTGCAAGGCGGCTTAGCTGCAATCTTTGCGAAGCGCGCCTGGGGAGGGATCCTTTGGCCAACCGCACCCGTTCGCCTCGTGGTCCCGTTCGGTGCCGGCGGCGCGATCGATACCCTCGCGCGAACCCTCGCGAACGTCTTTCCTGCATACTCCAACGGCCAGCCTATTGTCGTCGAGAACCGCTCAGGTGCCGGCGGGACAATTGCCGGTCTGTTCGTTGCACAATCCCGCCCAGATGGACATACGCTGATGGTGGCCGATCTCGGTGCGAACGCGATCGGCAAAATGTTGCAACCGACCTTAGCCTACGATCCTGTGACGGCTTTCACGCCGATCACTCACCTCGTCAACCTGCCGCTGGTGCTGGTCGTCCGCGCCGACTCTCGGTTTCACAGCCTCAGTCAACTCGTTGCTTGGGCGCATGAAGCGCCTGGCCGCCTCACTTACGCATCGGCTGGCGTCGGCAATGTTTCCCATCTCGTGGTCGAATTGCTCGCCCAGCGGGCCGGAGTCCAGGTTACAGCCGTGCACTACCGCTCCGGTGCGGACGTCATCCGCGCCGTGCTCGCCGGCGAGACCGAGTTTGCTTTCCCATCGGTCTCAACTGCACTGCCCTTTGTGCACGACGGCAAAGCGCGAGCCCTCGCCGTCGCCTCGGCAAATCCGGTCGCTGTCTTGCCAGAGGTGCGTCCCGTCGCCGATCTCATACCGGGCTTCGACGTCATGATTTGGCACGGAATCGTTGGTCCTGCCGGCATGAAGCCCGATCTTGTCGCTCGCATCGACGAAGTCTTCCGAGCCATGGTGACGAGGCCGGAGGTTCGCAGCTTCGTTGAAACTCGGCAGGCCGGGGAGGTTGTTGCTGCCGGACCAGACGCGTTCGCCGCTTTCATCACTCGGCAGATCGAACTCTGGGCGCCTTTGATCAAGACACGGGGACTTCGCGCCGAGTGAAACGCCAAACGACGAATCATCGCTGCCCGAGCTAGCTTGCCACCTGACGTCTTGTGCCGCTTTGAAAAGGTTAGCGATCAAGCCTAACAACACATGGGCGCACGTCACCTCAGCGCAGGCCTGTGGTGTGAGACAGGAGCTTTCTGCGTGATTACCGACCATTGTGTCGTCATCTTGGACGGGACGTCACTGTAGATGGGGCTTGGGCGATGGTTGCACTGCGTTTACCCACACCTTTGCGCAAGAATGCCAAAGCTTTCAGACGCGAAGTCACGCTCGTGGACGACGCATGTGCGCACCCCAAGCATCGCGTGCGTAAACTGCTCGCTGTCGGCTTGAAGCCGCTCTACTGGCAACAGCAGGCGAAGTATGCACCACAAATCCGCATCTCTAGCTCAGTAGAGGGCAAAAACGCGCGCAGCCTGATTGTCGGTTAGGAGGCGAATCATCTTGGCTAGTTCTGCACTTCGACTAGCGCTGAAAGAGCGGCGCTTCATTGTTGCTCCTGGTGTGTTTGATCTCATTTCGGCAAAAATCGCTGACGGCCTGGGCTTCGCATGCCTCTATGGCACCGGTTTCGGGGTCGTTGCATCCAGCTTCGGCCTACCGGACGCGGGCCTTGCGACGTACACTGAGATGGTTGCGCGAATGGGAGCAATCGCACGCGGCGTGCGGACACCGCTGATTGCCGATGCAGACACGGGATACGGCGGACTTCTCAATGTTCGTCGCACCGTTGAGGGTTACGAAGAGGCCGGCATCAGTGGCATACAGCTTGAGGATCAGGAGATGCCCAAGCGATGCGGCCACACGCCTGGGCGGCGGGTCATCCCCGCCGAAGAGATGGTGCTAAAAATCCGCGTGGCGGTGGAGACGAGACGCAGCGAGGACTTTCTCATCGTTGCGCGTACAGATGCGCGCGCCACACTCGGTCTTGCGGAAGCGATCCGGCGCGGCCGGCTTTATGCAGCAGCAGGGGCCGACGTGATTTTTGTCGAAAGTCCAGAAAGCGAAGAGGAACTTGCCGCTATTGCGCAAGCTATTGATGCACCGTTGCTCGCCAACATGGTCGAGGGCGGGCGGACACCAATCTTGCCGGCCAAACGTCTGCAGGAGCTTGGCTACGCGATCGCAATCTATCCCGCGATCGGTTTTCTTGCTGCTGCCCAGGCCCTCGAGCGCGTCTATACTTACTTGCGTGAAGTCGGCGACACTCTGGCTTTGGGCGAACCCTATGGTTTTCGGCGGATGACCGAACTGATGGGCTTCCCTGACGTATGGGCTTTCGAGGCACGCTGGGCGCGAGAGGATCGCCGACCCATCGACCACTAAAAAAGGCCCTCTCTCGCGTCGTTCCCTCCGCATCAGCCGTCCTAGCGCTGGCGGAGATGGTGAGAAAAAATTTTGGTCGGCTTTCCTCTGCGCAATGGCAGCCATCGTCTCGCTAGTGGCGCACACATGCAAGCATCCCTCGTTTCGTACACGCTCTGGTGGCAACATGGAGACGACCCCACTCACTGCCTCGCCAGCCAAACATTGGCTCGCAGCGCGATGGCGCTGGTATCGGTACAAGCTTGGCCTCCTCGCGGACCGAACCTTCCCACCGCTCGAGCGATTCCGCGAACGCCAGCGTTTGATCACACACTACACCCGCGCGCACGGCAAACCGCCACGGCTTGATCCGCCCACCACCTTCAACGAGAAGATCATCGCAGCGAGCCTGGCCGACCGCCACCCTCTCCTTGCCCTCTGCTCAGACAAGATCGCGGTGCGCGCTTACGTTGCGGCCCGCATCGGGGAGGAGTGGGTGCTGCCGCTTCTTGGCGCGTGGTGGCGCGCCGAAGACGTTGACTGGGACGCTCTGCCCGATGCCTTCGTGCTCAAGCCCTCGCACAGCTCCGGCCAGATCCTGAAGGTGGACAACAAGGCCAGGCTCGATCACACCCACACCATCGCGACGTTGCACGGCTGGCTCGCCATCGACTACTACCGCCAGGGGCCAGGCGAGTGGCGCTACCGCGACATTCCACCGCGCATCCTCGCCGAACCTTTGCTCCCCAACGCGCCGGATGGCGGTTCGCCGCCTGACGTCAAGGTCTTCATGTTCGAAGGTGAGCCGTTGGTGATGCAGGTGATGGGCGGGCGGCATCGCGCCCCAGACGCGGACGTTGCGGCCTCCTGGTTCGATTGCCGCACTCTTGCCTTCCTGCCAATTCGGCAGAAACGACGGCAACATTTCGTAACAACACTTCCGCCCGAGATCGACCTCGACACTCTCTTCCGGCTCTGTCGCGCGCTTGCCGCGGACTTCCACCAGGTGCGGGTCGATTTCCTGCTCGCTGGCAGCAGGCTATGGTTCACGGAACTCACCTTCACCGATTTTGCCGGGTGTGCGACGTTCGATCCGCCAGAGTGGGATGAGCGCCTCGGCGCAGCCTGGCCGCTGCGCAATGGCCAAGCCTACTTTGTCAGACCCGGCGTGCCTGCCCCAACCGACTATCCGCCGCGACGGACCTGAGCCGCCCTCGACACCGCGCTGCGCGACACGGGCAGTGCCGCGCCTGCCGCGTCCGCGCGCCGCCCTCGATTGCCGCCGCCTCCAGCCAATCCACCTCGAGGCAATGGCGGATCAGCTCCAGCAGCCGAAGCTCCTCCTGCGCGGCAGATCGGTCCGCTGCCGCCACCTCGACCGCGACGGCATCGGCCGTCTCGCGCAGCCTCTTGGGCAGGGCGTTCGCGATCACGCCAGCGCCTTGTCGAGCCCGCCTCGACCATGCCCCAACAGCTTCCGCATGCGGCGGAGCTGACCGCCGATGCATCTCTGCCTCAAGCGCGGCCAAGGAAGCTGCGGATCTCGCGCACTGCCTCGGCGAGGCCGACCCTGCGCACCCCGACCCCCTCGGGAAGGGAAGCGAGAAGGCGCGACGGCACGCGGGCATCGAGGAGGACGAAACAGCCGCGATCGGTCTCGGCGCGGATCAGCCGCCCGAAAGCCTGGCGGAGACGCGCGCGCACGATCCGGTCGTCGATCGCGCCTGGGTTTGCGCCACCAAACCGGGCCCGCCGCGCGCGGTGCAGAATGGTCGGGCGCGGCCAGGGCACGCGGTCGAACACGATCAAGCGCAACGACCGGCCGGGAACATCCACCCCGTCGCGCATCGCGTCCGTGCCCAGCAAGCAAGAATCCTCTTCGGCACGGAACACCTCGACCAGGGTCGCGTTGTCCATCGCATCGACATGCTGGGCGTAGAGCGTGATGCCCGCTTCGGCGAGCGGCCCCGCGATTCGGGCGTGCACCTCGCGCAGGCGCGCGATTGCCGTGAACAGGCCCAAAGCGCCGCCGCCAGCGGCCTCGAACAGCGCGCGATAGGCCGAGGCAACCTGGGCTAGGTCGTCGCGCGCCACATCGGTGACGACGAAGGCGCGCGTGGCAGCCGCGTAGTCGAAGGGCGAAGCGACGGCGGCCCGCACAGCGGGACCGAGCAGGTGGATCGCCCCCGTCGTCTCCTCCGCTGCCGCCCAACTCGCCTCCTCGCTGCCTGCACCCGAATCGCGCAGCGTGGCCGAGGTGACAAGAAGCCCGTGCGCGGGTTCGGCCACCACGCGCACGAAGGGAACGGTCGGGTCGACCCAATGCCGACGCATGCCGACATCCATCTCCCGCCCCTGGCGATAGGCGATCTCAAACCAATCGACAAAGCGTTCGCCTGGGCCCCCACTCTCGGCCCTCCTCTCTGCCACCGCGCGCAGCATCTCCCGCCATGCGGCGAGCGGCTCGAGCGCGCGTTTGGTGAGGCTTTTCGCCACACTCTCGATACGCCGCCGAGTCTCGGTCGCCAGCGTGTCGGCCTCTGTCGCGAGCCGATCAAGAAGCCCCTGGCGCAACCGCGCGAGCGGGTGTTCAAGCCGCGCCAGCGCGCGCTCAAGCCTCTCCGCTGCCTCGGCGAGGCCGGGAATAGTCGGCAGCACCTCGGTCTCGCGTGCCGCCCCCTCGACCTCGCGCGAGCGGGCAAGCACCTGGGCGCGCACGAGGCGGAGGAAGGCCTCGCAGGGGTTGGCTGCGCCAGGGTCAAGCCCGCCCAGCTCTGGCCGCTCGGCGTCCGCAAGCCGCGCAAGCCAGCCCTGGTCGGGCAAGGCCTTGGCGGCGACGATGGCGGCAGCGAGCGCCTCGGCCAGCAGGGGCCTGTCCGCCACCAGGTCCTCGACCCGCCGGCTGAGGCCCCGCGCGCGGCTTCTTCCCCCCTCAGCGCCTCTGATCCAGCGCCTGAGCTCAGCCGCCTCCGCACCGGACAGAACGGAAGAGAATACCGTGTCCGCCGCATCGAACAGGTGATGGCCCTCGTCGAACACGTAACGGTATGGCAGGGCGGCATCATCAAGCCCTCCCCAGGCGGCCTGCACCATGACGAGGGCGTGGTTGGCGATGACGAGGCTTGCTGCCCTGGCGCGGCGCACGGTGCGTTCGATGAAGCAGACGCGATAGTGAGGGCAGGCGGCGTGGACGCATTCGCCGCGTCGGTCGGCGAGACCGAGCGTGTAAACTTGCCCCACGAGCTCCGGCAGCCAGCCGGGAAAATCTGCCCCCACGAGGTCGCCGTCGCGCGTCGCCTCGGCCCAGCGGCACATCAGCCCAAGCGCGACCGTGGCGCCACCGCCATGGCCGAGAGCCGCGACCGCCTCTTCGTAGTTGAGCAGACAGAGGTAGTTCTCCCTGCCCTTGCGCACCACCACGCGGGCGCGTCGTTCCCCCTCTTCCCGGTAGAGGCGCGCGGTTTCCGCTTCGACCTGACGCTGCAAGTTGCGCGTGTAGGTGCTGATCCAAACGGGGGCCCCGTTCCGTTCCGCCCACAGGCTCGCCGCTGCCAGGTAGCCAGCCGTCTTGCCCGTTCCCGTGCCGGCTTCCGCCAAAACCATGCACGGGACGCGCTCGGCCAGCCGAGGCGCAAACGCGGCGCAGGCGGCGGAGGCGAAGTCGGCTTGACCGGGACGGTTCTCCGCCTCGGGGCCGAGCATCTCGGCCAGCCGTCGCCTCGCCTCCCGGGGGTCGACGGCATGCTGCCCTGGCTGCGGGGGAAGCGGGGTCTCTTCCCACTCCGTCAGCCGCTCCCAGACCCGTAGCGCATCGGGGGCGGGTGTTGCCTGCGGGGCGGCGAGAGCGGCGAGAACGGAGGCGGCCCAGGGCCAGCCCGCCTGACCCATCAGCGCGGCGAGCCCGGCTGCGGTCGCGTTGACCGCTGCCGCGCGCGCCGCGGCGAGGCCGCGCAGCAGCGCAATCGCCACCTCGCGGATTAGTCCGGCCTCCGCCTCCAGGCCGGCGGGGCGGGAGAGTCCGAGCGCATCAGCAAGCCCCACGGGCGAAGGCACGATCACGTCGGCGGGGCGAACGAAGGTGAAGAGTTCAAGCACATCGGCGGCCGGGAATGGGCCGAGGCCGAGGCGCCGTGCGGTGGCCGGGGCGTGGCAGACGATCGGTATGCCGCCCCCCTTCAGCCGTGCCCGCACTGTGTCAGGGTCAGCGGGCACGAGCTCGCCAGAGGGTTCGAGAAGCACAGCGCGGCCATGTCGCGCGGCGATCACCGGCCCGTCGGGCAGGATCAGCTTCGGCTGCAGGCGTGCGCTCACCCCCGGCCCCTCACGTTGACCGCCCGCTGACCCGTTCCTAGGTTGCCGCGATGACCGCCGAACCCGTCCCGTCCTCTGCCGATCTGCGGCATGTCCGCGCTTGGCCGATCCAGGAGGCGTTGCGCGTGGTTGACCGCCTGGCGCGGACCGGCAAGCGCGAGGCGCTGTTCGAAACAGGCTACGGGCCCTCTGGCCTGCCGCACATCGGCACTTTCGGTGAGGTGGTGCGCACCACTATGGTGCGCCACGCCTTCTCGCGCCTCTCTCCCCTGCCCTCGCGCCTGATCGCCTTCTCCGACGACATGGACGGGCTGCGCAAGGTGCCGGACAACGTGCCGAACCGCGAACTGCTCGCCCAGCATCTGGGCAAGCCGCTCACCGCGGTGCCTGATCCCTTCGGCACGCACGAGTCCTTTGGCCATCACAACAATGCCCGGCTGCGCGCATTCCTCGACCAGTTCGGCTTCGACTACACGTTCGCCTCGTCCACCGAGTGCTACCGTTCGGGCCGATTCGACGGTGCTCTCCTGCGCGTACTTGCGGCCTATGACGAGGTGATGGCGGTCATCCTGCCCACGCTCGGGCCGGAACGGCGCGCCACCTACGCGCCCTTCCTGCCACTCTGCCCGCGCACGGGGCGTGTGATGCAGGTGCCGATCCTCGAGCGCAAGCTGGATGCGGGCACGGTGATCTGGCGCGACGAGGAGACCGGGCGGCTGATCGAAACCCCTGTCACGGGTGGGCATTGCAAGCTGCAGTGGAAGGTCGACTGGGCCATGCGCTGGTACGCGCTCGGCGTGGACTACGAGATGTCTGGCAAGGACCTGATCGACTCCGTCCGCCTCTCCTCGCGCATTTGTCGCATCCTCGGCGCGGAGCCTCCCGAGTCGTTCATCTATGAACTCTTCCTTGACGAGAAGGGGGAGAAAATTTCGAAATCGAAGGGCAATGGGCTCACAGTGGAGGAGTGGCTGGCCTACGCCCCGCCCGAAAGTCTTGCTCAATTCATGTACAACAAGCCACAGACGGCGAAGCGTTTGTATTTCGACGTCATTCCGCGCTCTGTTGACGAGTATCTCGCCAATGTCGATCGCGCGCGACGCGAACCTCCCGAAGCGCTGCCCGAGAATCCCGCTTGGCACATCCATCTCGGCCACATTCCCGACGATGCGGGATCTCCTATCCCGTTTTCCATGCTGCTCAACCTCGCTTCGGTGGTGAATGCGGATCGGCCCGAGATGCTGTGGGGCTTTATTCGCCGCTACAACGCGGATGCCACGCCCGAACGGTTCCCCATGTTGGCGCGGCTTGTTGCCCACGCGGTTGCGTACTATCGCGATTTCGTCTTGCCGGCAAAACGCTTTCGCCAGCCCTCGGCCGAGGAGCGCGTGGCGCTCGCCGATCTGGCGGAGGCCCTGGCAAACGCGCCTGCCGCGGCGGATGCGGAAACCCTGCAGGATTTGGTCTACGAGGTGGGCAAGCGGCACTTTGGCAGGGAGCAGCTGCGCGCGTGGTTCGGCTGCCTGTATCAGGTGCTGCTGGGCCAGGCGGAGGGCCCGCGCTTCGGCGGCTTCATCGCCCTCTACGGGGTGGCGGAGACGGTGGCCTTGATCAGGGCAGCGCTGGCGCGAACGGACGCACCGGCGGGTGCCGCTTGAGGTGGGGAAGAGGTCCAGGGGCGAGGTGGTGCGGGCAGGCTGGACGGCAGGCGTCAAACGCCACCTCCCGACTATCCTCGGCTTAGCACTCCTAGTCGGCGCGCTCTACGTCGTCCAGCGCGAACTCGCCTCGCTCCGCCTCGACGATGTGCTGGCAGCGATGGCGTCGATTCCCCGTCAAGCTCTGGCACTGGCCGCTGTTCTCACCGTCGCGGCCTACCTGGTGCTCACGCTTTACGACGCGCTGGGCACGCGCTTCGTCGGCCACCCGCTCTCGTACGGGCGGATTGCCTTCGCCTCCTTCACGGCCTACGCCCTCTCCCACAACATCGGCTTCGCGATGGTGTCGGGGGCGGCGATCCGTTACCGGCTCTATGCGCTCTGGGGCATGTCGGGGCTGCAGATCGCGGGCGTGGTGGCCTTCTGCAGCCTCACCTTCGTGCTGGGCGGCCTCACCTTGGGTGGGTTTGTGCTGCTCGCCGTGCCGCACGCCATTCCGGGCTTCGGGCCGTGGATGCCCAAACCGGTGATGCATGCGGTCGGTGTCGCGATGCTCGGCGTGGTGGGTTTTTACGTCGTCGCTGGGCGGTTGCGCGGGCGGCCCTTGCGCTTCGGCCGCACCGCGATCCCCTTGCCCGGCCCTCGCCTCGCCCTGATGCAGGTGGGGCTCGCCTCGTTCGACGTGGCGCTGACGGCAGCGATCTTCTTTGTGTTGCTACCATCTGCCCCTGGGCTCGACTTTCTCGTCTTCCTTGCCGTCTACGTCACGGCGTTGACGGCGGCGATGGCGAGCCACGTGCCGGGCGGCTTGGGCGTGTTCGACGGTACTGTGCTGCTCGGGCTCTCTGGGCTCGTGCCGACGGCAACGGCGGTTGGCGCGCTCCTTGTCTTCCGCCTGCTCTACTACGTGCTGCCGCTCTTTCTCGCCGGCGGTCTGTTCGCGATGAACGAGATCGTGCTGCGGCGGGTGGCGATGGCACGCGCTTTCGACCAGATCGCCCGCTGGGGGGCGCCGTTCGTCGCCCCGGTTCTGTCCGCCACCGTCACGCTTGCCGGGCTGGTGATGCTGTTCCTCGGCACCATGCCACCCATCGAGGCGCCCTTCGCCTGGACCGGCGCGACAGCGCGGGTGCCGATCGCCGAAGTGAGCCACTTCGTGGCCTCTCTCCTCGGCGCGATCCTGCTCGTGCTCGCGTATGGGCTGTGGCGTCGGGTGACGATGGCCTGGGCCTCGGTGCTGGTGACCCTGGTGCTCGCTGCCGGGCTTGCCGCGGCCAAAGGCCATGGCTGGCCTGTGCCGGCACTGATGCTGGCGGTCGCTGCTTGCGTGGTGCCGTTCCGCCGCGCCTTCTACCGCGATACGCGCCTGGTCGCGGAACCATTCACCGCCGGCTGGGTGGCGGCGGTGGTGGCGCTGGCCGTGTGCACGGTGAGCCTTGCCCTATTCACGCACCTCAGGCGGGACTGGATGGCGGAAACCTGGTGGCACTTCGTGCTGGCCGGAGAGGCTCCGTGGTCGCTGCGCGCCACCATTCTGCTTGGGGTCGTTTTGCTGCTTGTCGCCCTGGTCCGTCTCCTCCGTCCAGCGCGGATCGCGTGGGTCGACCTCTCTCCGACGACACAGGCGCGTTGGCAGGCGCTGGCCGGGGCACCGCTGCCGGAGCAGGCCGAGGCGCTGGTGTTCGGCGAGGATGGACGTGCGGCAATTCCCTTCCTTCGTCTGCCCGGTATCTGGCTCGCGCTTGGCGACCCGGCTGGCGAGGCGACGGATCGGGTCTCGGCGATCTGGCGGTTTCGCGACCTCTGCGACCAGGAGGGGGTGGATGCGGCGTTCTGGCGCGTCGGGCCGGAGTTATTGTCGGTGTACGCCGATCTTGGGCTGACCGCCTTTCCGATCACGGACGAGGGCGAGGTCGCACCGGAAAGCCCTGGCGATGCGCCGCCTGCCCGCGCCTATCTGGTCTGCAAGGCGGAGCGCGATCTGGTGCGCCTATTGCCGGTGGTGACGCACTTCGAGCGCCAGGCGCTGGCGGCCCGCGAACCCGCGTGAGTGTCGGCGTCACTGGCTTGCCCAGACGATGCGGGCGATCCAGGCCACCTCATCGAGATTGAGGCTTCGCCCCGGGTAAGCTGGGTTCAGCGAGGCGAGCTCGATCTTGCGGGCGGATTTGCGCACGAGCTCCTTCGCCATCACCTCGCCTTGGCGTGTCTTCACCACCACGCGATCGCCGCGGCGCGTCGGCGCGTTCGGCGAGACGATGATGACGTCGCCGTCGCGGTACACTGGCTCCATGGAGTCGCCGCTGATCTCGAGCGCATAGGCATTGGGGTCGCTGATCGCGGGCAGTTCGATCTCGTCCCACCCACCTCCTGTCGGATAGCCTGCATCATCGAAGAAGGCATCCGACCCCGCCTGGGCGAGGCCGATCAGCGGCACCCGCCGCGGCCCGAGCATACCGGGCCGACGCGCCTGCGCGGTTCCGCCGGTGATGAGGGCGGTGAAAGTCTCGAGCGGTGCTCCGACGGCGTCGAGGGCTTTGACGATGGTCTCGAAGGAGGGCCAGCGCGGCTTGCCGCCCTGTTTTCGCTTGGAGGGATTGAAGGTGGTGGGATCCAGTCCCGCCTTGCGGGCGAGCCCTGAGGGGCTGAGCCCGTGTTCGGCGGCGAGGGCGTCGATTGCCTTCCAGACGTCTTCGTGGCGGAGAGTCATTGTAGGGACTTTGTCCTACAAAACCCGACGATCGGCATTAGGAAAGAGTTCCGTTTAGGCTTGCGGTCCTGACACTCTTGTGGGTAAATGTTCCTGTTTTGTTCACTGCCCAGCCAAGAGGTTTGCTATGCCCGCCGCAGCCACACGCCGCTCCGGACCCGTTCTCGCCGACCTCTCGCGCGCTGAACCGTTCGCCAGCGCGGAAGAGGCCTGGTTCTGGACCATGGCCGCGCTCGCCGCGCGCAACGCCGGTGCGCGCATCGTCGCTGGCCAGGGGCTGAAGGTCCGCCCCTGTGAACCTGACGATGTGATCCGCTGCCTTGATCGTCTGTATCGCCAGCGCCGGATCGACATCGCGCATCTTCACGTGCTACGCCGCTTCGGCGATCTGCAGCGGGCGCCTGATCCGTATCATCCTGCAGACCGAACCGCGCTCGTGCTCTGGCGCGAGGCCATGTCGCGCCTGGAGTGGCCGTTGAAGATGAAGGGGATCGTGGCGTGAGTCGGTTCCCCGGTCGCGGCGCCGAGCCGCTGGTGTGGATCGCCTTCTCCGGCCGCGCCGACCTCGCCTGGCAGCGTCTGCTGCGCCCGGGCTTCCGCCATTGCTTCGCCGCGCTCGCCGATCAAGGGGGCTGGACGGTGGTCGACCCTCTGGCGGGGCGGGTGGTGGTCGAGCGACTCGGGGTTGCGCCGGATTTCGACCTGCCCGCGTTCTGGCGCCGGGCAGGGTTCCGGGTGCTTGGACCGTTCGTCCCCGCGCCGCCGCGCCGCAGCCTGTTTGCTCTCCTCGCCCCCTTCACCTGCGTGACGGTCTGTCTTCGCCTGCTTGGGCGTGACGATGCGCTCGTGCTGACGCCGCGCGGCCTCTATCGCCGGCTTGCCGTGCTGCTTGCGTCGTCTGATAGGAAAAAATTCTTGACTAGCACCGCCCTCTCCGCGTAGAAGGATCGCGCCAAGGGGCGTCCTGTGCCCCGACGGCGCCATCCTCCCTCCCCCGACGACTACGGCGGCCGGGCCAAGCACCCGGCCGCCGGATTATCGTCCGCACCCCACCGCCAGATCATGGAGTGAGCACAATGGGTGGCCTGTTCCGGGCGCCGAAGCCGCCGGCGCCGCAAGTCGCGACCCCGCCGGCCCCGCGCCCCGGCGCTGCGGCCACGTCTGCCGCCGCATCCGCCGCAGGCAGCGGGGACGAGGAGCGCGCCCGCCGCCTCGCCGCCCTCGAAGCCCGACGCCTCGGCCGCGCCGGCACTGTCGCCACCTCGTGGCGCGGTGTTCTTGCCGACTCCCTGCCGCCCGTCCGCCGCAAGTCGCTGCTCGGCGAATGACGCCCTCTCTTCCGCCCGAAACCATCCTGGCTCAGGCCGAGCGGGCCTTCGCCAGGCGCCGCCCGTGGGAAGCCCTCTGGAAGGACTGCTACGACCACGCTCTTCCGGCACGCCCTGGCGACGGCGCCACCCCGCTTTATGACGGCACCGCCCCCGATGCTGTCGAACAGCTCGCCGCCTCCCTGCTTGCCGAGCTCACTCCGCCATGGACGCGCTGGTTCTCCTTCGTTCCCGGCCGTGCGCTACCCCCCACGCTGGCGCGCGACGCAGCCGCGGAGGCGCTGGAGACCGCCGCCGAGACCCTGGCCGGCGAGTTCGAGCGCTCCAACTTCGTGGTCGAACTACACCAATGCTTCCTCGACCTGGTCATCGCGGGCACGGCCTGCCTCGCGGTCGAGGAGCTTCCCCCTGGTGAGCCGAGCGCGCTTCGCTTCACCGCCGTCCCGCTCGCTGAGCTCGCGCTCGAGGACGGGCCAACGCGACCGCTCGATACGGTCTATCGCAGGCTCCGCTTGACGGTGGCGGAACTGCGCTCGCGCTTTCCTGCCGCGCGCCTGCCAGAACGGCTGAGCAAAGAGGAGGGCGGAGGAGAAGCGGTTGGCCACACCGTGATCGAGGCGGTCGTGCCGGATGGCAGCGCCTATGCCTATACGGCCATCTTGCGCGACGACGACGAGCCCTTCGTACTTGCCCGCGGCCGCTTCGAGGCTTCGCCCTTCATCGCCTTCCGTTGGATGAAGGCGCCCGGCGAGACCTACGGCCGATCCCCCGTTATGAAGGCTCTGCCCGACATCCGCACCGCCAACAAAGTGGTCGAGCTCATCCTGAAGAATGCCTCGATCGCCGTGACGGGGATCTGGCAAGCGGACGACGACGGCGTGCTCAACCCAGCCAACATCCGTCTCGTGCCGGGCGCGATCATCCCAAAGGCGGTCGGCTCATCTGGCCTCACCCCTCTTGCCGCACCGGGCCGCTTCGATGTCAGCCAGATCGTGCTCAACGACCTTCGCGCGCGAATCCGCCACGCCCTGCTCGCCGACCGGCTCGGCCCGGTTCAGGGCGCACGTATGACCGCGACCGAGGTGATGGAGCGCTCGGCTGAGATGGCGCGCCTGCTCGGCGCCACCTTCGGGCGGCTGCAGACCGAGCTCCTCTATCCGCTGATCGAGCGCTCTCTTGCCGTGCTGCGCCGCCGCGGTCTCGTGCCGCGCTTCGCTCTCGACGGGACAGAGGCGGCGATCGTCTGGCGGTCGCCGCTCGCACAGTGGCAGGCGCGGACGGAGGCCTCCGGCACGCTCGCCTGGCTTGAGGTGGTGCGCGCGCTCGGCCCCGCCGCCGCCGGCACCGCCGACCTCGCCGCCGCCTCGCGTTGGCTCGCCTCGCTCTACGGCGTGCCGCCCGACCTCGTCGTGTCCGAGGCGGAGGAACGCGCCGCCCTCGCCACCCTCGCGCTTGATCCCCTCGCCCCCGACGCCTCCGCCTGACAAGGACCAAACCGATGGCCGATAACCTGATCACGATGACGCTCGAGGACGACAAGACCACCCGCCCCGAGCCGAAACGCGGCAAGCCCTGTCCGCCCGACGTGCCGGAGAAGTTCTGGGACGAGGAGACGGGCGAGATCCGGCTCGATGCCCTGCTGAAGTCATACCGCGAGCTCGAGCGCAAACTGTCGCGCATGGTCAGCGTGCCGGGCGATGGCGCGGACGAGGAGGAGCGTCGCCGCTTCCTGCGCGCCCTCGGCGTGCCGGAGAGCCCGGAGGAGTATCACATCGAACCTCGTCACCCTCTCGTCACCGCCGATCCGGACGTCAATCGCAGGCTGCATGAGGCGGGATTTACCCCGGCCCAGGTGCAGCTCGTCTACGACCTCGCCGCCGAACGCCTGCTGCCGCTGATCGCCGAGGCGGCGCAGCTTTTCGAGGCGGAGCGGCAGATCGAACGGCTGAAGGAGCATTTCGGCGGCGAGGAGCGCTGGCAGCGCGCAGCGCGGCAGCTCGCTGCCTGGGGCAAGGCGAACCTGCCGGAGGCAGTGTTCGAAGCGCTTTCGTCGACGTACGAAGGCGTGCTCGCTATGCAGCGGATGATGCAGCGTAATGAGCCCGGCATCCTGAAAGATGCGGAGCCTGCGCGGGCGCCGAACGAGGATGAGCTGCGCGCGCTGATGCGCGACCCGCGCTACTGGCGCCGGCGCGACCCGGCGATCGTCGAGCGCGTGGCGGAAGGCTTCCGGCGGCTCTTCCCTGAGGAACGCTGACCCCTCCGTTCGCTTGCCGTTTCGTTCCGCCCGCGCCTGGCATCCCGCGCGGGCGTTGCGGCCGGGGTTTGAGCGTGCCCGCCTAATCCTCCCCGCGCTCGCCCCAGCCGCCCTCTCTTTCCCCCTGCGGTCAACCCTCTGCGGCCCGCAGGCTTCCCCAGCCCCGTGCCGGCCGCGCCCCGTTCCCCGGGCGCGACAACCGCGCCGGGCCCGCCTCACCCGACCCCGCAACCAGATCGCGAGAGACCGATCCGTGTCCACTTCCATCGACCGCGCCTTCGTCAAGCACTTCCAGGCGGAGGTGCACGAGGCCTATCAGCGCCTCGGCTCAAAGCTCCGCCCGACCGTCCGCTCTAAGTCAGGAGTCAAGGGCGCCTCGACTGTGTTCCAGCGCGTCGGTAAGGGTGTTGCCGGCACCAAGGCCCGCCACGGCGCCGTGCCGGTGATGAACCTCGACCACTCGCCTGTCGAATGCTTCCTCGCCGACTATTACGCCGGCGATTGGATCGATAAGCTTGATGAGCTCAAGGTCAACCACGATGAGCGGGCGGTGATCGCCAACGCCGGCGCCTATGCTCTCGGCCGTAAGACGGATGAGCTGATCATTGCGGCGCTCGATCAAGCAACGCGCGAGGCGACCGGCACCGATCCCGGCCTCACCGACGGCGACGGCCTGACGCGGGAGAAGATCCTGCTCGCTTTCGAGATGCTCGGCCAGGCCGACGTGCCAGACGACGGCGAGCGCTACGCCGTGATTGGCTGGAAGCAGTGGTCCGACCTGCTCAGGATCCCGGAGTTCGCTAACGCCGACTATGTCGGCGCCGACGAGCTCCCCTGGCGCGGCACGCAGGCGAAGCGCTGGCTCGGCACGCTCTGGATCCCGCATTCCGGGCTGACGCGCACCGGCAACGTCCGCTTCTGCTACTGGTACCACCGCACCGCGGTCGGCCACGCTGTGGGCGCTGAAGTGCAGACCGACATCACCTGGCACGGTGAGCGCGCGGCCTGGTTCGTCAACAACATGATGAGCCAGGGTGCGGTGCTGATCGATGCCGAGGGTGTCGTGCGCCTGCGCTGCAGAGAATAATCCGCTGACCTGTCGGCGGCGCCCCGGGCCCGCGCCCGTGGCGCCGCGCCCTTTCCGTTTCCCGCAATCACCGTTGCGTCCTCGTCTCGAGGAGACCGACCGATGGCACTCTCTGCCCTCGCTCTTTGCGCGCGCGCCCTGCTGAAGATCGGTGCCACCCCGATCGCCTCGTTCGACGAAGGCACCGCCGAAGCGGAAGTCGCGGCCAATCTCTACCCGTCGGTCCGCGACTCACTGCTCTCCGCCTATCCGTGGTCGTTCGCGACTGCACAAACGTCTCTGCCACGCCTTGCTGCCGCTCCGATTGCGGACTACGCGCACGCCTTCCAACTGCCCGCCGATTTCCTGCGTGCGCTCTCCGCCGGCCGGCCGGGCCAGGGTCGCGGTATCCCCTACCGCATCGCCGAAAACCGCTTGCACGCCGACCCGCCGGAGATCGTGCTCACCTACATTTTCCGCCCACCTGAGCAGAACCTCCCGCCCTTCTTCGACTCCGCCCTGATCGCGCGTCTCGCCGCCGAGTTCACCATTCCGCTGACCGAGAACACCGCCCGGGCCGACCTCTTGTTCCGGCTCGCCGAAGCCGAGTTCCGTGCTGCGCGGCTGACCGACAGCCAGCAGGACACGCCGCCAGCGTTGCAGGACTTCACCCTGATCGGAGCCCGCGGCTGAGATGAACCAGCTGAAGCGGATTAAGACGAGCTTCGCCGCCGGCGAGCTTTCGCCCGAACTGATCGGGCGAAGCGATCTGCGGGCCTACGAGAACGGTGCCGCTCGTCTGTCCAACGTCTTCATCCTGCCCACGGGCGGGCTGCGCCGCCGCCCTGGCCTTCGCCATCTCGGCATGCTGCCCGGCCGCGCCCGTCTGATCGCCTTCGAGTTCTCGACCGAGCAGACCTATCTTCTGGTGCTGACCGACCGCCGGTTAGGCGTTTGGCGCGGTGACGCGGAGATCGCCGCGATCGCAACCCCCTGGACGGACGCGCATCTCGCCAACCTCGCCTGGACACAGAGCGCTGATACGCTTCTCGTCGCTCACCCAGAGGTGGCGCCGCAGCGCATCACGCGCACGAGCCATACCGACTGGACCATCACGCCTTGGACGTTCCGCGCGGAGCCGTTCTACAGGTTCGCCCCCGAAACGGTAACTCTCATCCCTTCGGACACCGCAGGAAGCATCACAGTCACGGCCTCGGCGCCCGTCTTCCAGCCCGCCCATGTCGGGGTGACATTCCGCATTGGCAGGAAGCGTGTTCGCATCGATTGGGTCGATTCCGCGACGTCTGCCGGCGCGACCGTGCTCGAGCCGCTGTCCGGCACCGCGCCGACGGCCGAGTGGGACGAGGCGGCCTTCTCGCCCGTGCGCGGCTGGCCCGTCTCGCTTTGCTTCCACCAGGACCGCCTCGTCATCGGCGGATCGCGCGACCTGCCAAACCGTCTCTGGCTCTCGCGCACTGGCGACCTGTTCAACTTTGATCTCGGCACCGGGCTTGATGACGAGGCGATCGAGTTCGCCCTCGTCTCGGACCAGGTGAATGCGATCCGCGCCGTCTTCTCTGGTCGACACCTTCAAGTGTTCACCTCAGGTGCGGAATGGATGGTCTCTGGCGATCCGCTGACGCCTGCGAACATCCAGCTCAATCGCCAGACGCGCATCGGCAGCCCTGTCGATCGTACGGTACCGCCCGTCGACGTCGACGGGGCGACCATCTTCGTCGCGCGCTCGGGCCGTTCCGTCCACGAATTCGCCTACACGGACGTCGAGCAGGCCTACCAGGCGGCAGACCTTGCCGTGCTTGCCCGGCATCTCGTGCGCGATCCCGTCAGCATGGCCTATGACCAGACGCGGCGTCTGTTGCACATCGTGATGGCCGATGGTTCGCTCGCCACCCTCACCCTCTACCGCGCTGAACAGGTCACGGCCTGGACACGGCAGACGACCGAGGGCGCATTCCGTTCCGTTGCCGAGATTGACGGCGCGGTCTATGTGGTAACCGAGCGTTTCGGCACGCATCGTCTCGAGTGTTTCGACGACACGGTGCTGACCGATGCCGCGGTCACGGGGGAGAACCCGGCCGGAGCCACGCTCTGGTCCGGGCTCGACCATCTTGAAGGTCGCCAGGTCGCGATCGTCGGCGACGGCGCGCCGCGCGGACGGGACACCGTCATCGCTGGTCGAATCGAGATTCACCCGCCGGCGAAACGGCTTGAGGCGGGGCTGGCCTACACCCACGTCGTTGAGCCGCTGCCGCCCGAGCTCCTGACTCCTATCGGTGCGCGCACAGGCCCGGTTCGTCTCGTCGCCGTCACCTTCCGCCTGCTCGAGACGGCCGCGCTTTCCGTCGATCTCGGCCGCGGTCCGATCGCCATACCGTTCCGCCGCCTCGGCCCTGGCGTGCTCGACGCGGAACCGCCGCGCTTCACCGGCGATCGCACCATTCGCGCCCTCGGCTGGCGCCGCGACGTCGCCTCCCCACTTTGGCGCATCGAAAGCGACGTGCCGCTGCCGATGACGCTGCTTTCCGTCACCACCGACATGAGGCTCAACGTTTGATGGCCCAGCTCGTTCCCATCGCCTCGATCGTCACCGGCGTGGCCGGTCTCGTCGGGGCCCAGCAGCAGTATCAGGCGCAGAAGCGCGCCTTCGCCGCCCAGCAGCAGGCGATGCAGCAGCAGGAGCAGGCACGCGAGGCGCAGCTTCGCGCGGCCGCCGAGGAGGCGCAGCGCCGGCGTCGCGACATGCTCGCCCGCACCATCGCCTCCACCCGCGCCCGTCTCGCCGCCGGCGGCGTCGCCGCGACGGACGGCTCGAGCGTGGCCTTGCTTTCCGGGCTCGAACAGGAGGCCGACGAGCAGGACGCCTTCGACGAACGCGCGCTTGCGCTCCGCCTCTCTGTGGGGCGGCGGTCGTTGCTTGAACCGACAGGCAACCTCACCCCTTTCATTCGCGCCGGCAGCCAGCTCGCGGCGGGGCTCTCGCAGAGCTTCCGATCCTTGCTCAACCTCTGAACCCGAGGCTCCGACTATGTCCGAGCACATCGTGATCGGCGACGTCGCGCCGCGCATCCAGTATGTCGCCTCCGGCTCCCAGACCGTCTTCACCTATCCTTTCCCGATCTTCAAGCCAACCGACCTGCAGGTCTTTGTCGACGGCGAGCGTGTCACCGATGGCTATGCTGTGAGCGGCGCAGGCCGTTCCGAGGGCGGAGCCGTCACCTTCACCGCCGCGCCGCGGGCAGGTGCGGTGATCACGCTCCGCCGCCTGCTGCGCATCGAGCGCGTCAGCGACTTCCAGGAGAGCGGCGAGCTGCGGGCCCGTGTGCTCAATGACGAGTTCGACTATCAGACCGCAGCGCTGCAACAGCTCGCCGACGACTTCTCGCGCGCCGTCCAGACCGACCCCACCGACATCAGTGCCCCGTTGATCCTACCTTCGCGCGCGGCGCGCGCCTCACGCCTGCTCGGGTTCGACTCGGGTGGGTCGCTCCAGCTCTATCCGTTCGAGTCGGGCGGCGGGCAGATCCTGTTTCGCCAGGACGGTGCTGGGGCGGTGCTGCGCACGGCACAGGACAAACTCACGGAGTCGCTCTCGGCGGCCGACTTCGGCGCCGTTGGCGACGGCGTGGTCGACGACACCGAGGCGCTCGCTGCTGCCTTCGCCGCCGCCAGCGCGCTGAAACGCACGCTGTTCATTCCATCGGGGACCTTCCGCATCACGCGCGGACTTGTTCTGTCCGGCGGGGCGGCCGGTCTTGTCATGCAAGGCCAAATTGTCGCCGATCTCGCCGAACCCGAACCCGCCCTCACCCTTGGCGATGGTGGTTCGGCGCGCAATGGCGAGAAGCTCTACTGGAACATCCGCATCACCCGCTCCTCCCTCTCCTCGTGGCTTGACGAGCGCGAGGTCGGCGTCGTTGTGCGGAACGTCGACGCAAGCCTCATCTACATCGCTGAGGTGAGCCGGTTCACGATCGGCGTACAAAGCCTCGGGGACCGCCGCGGCGTGGAGGACACAACGTTCATCTTCGGCCGTATCGTTGACAATCGCATCGGCCTGGATGTGCGTTGCGCCACCGCCGAAGGCTGGAATGCCTCGGTACGCTACTATGGCGGACATTTTGCAGTCAGTTCCTCCTCCTGGCCTGCACTCGACCGCTTCGGCGTGCGCTTCTCGACCGCGCCTGGCGCCTATCGGCTGCACAACCGGCATGTCTTCGATGCGCAAAATTTCGAACTCCGTCAGCAGGGTACGAACCGAGCCATTCCCTTCCTCGTCGAGGTCGATGCGCGGGCGATCATCGCCCGCGACATCCGCATGGAGGGATGTTCGCCAATTGTCGCGCTGCATGAGGCCAACGCGACCGATTGCCGATACGACGTCGCCTGGGCCAGCCAGGCCTATCGTCTCGATGTCGATTATGGATCGGGCACAACCCGCGCAGGCGCCATTCTGCGCACGCACCACCAGGCTGCCGCCCATGTCGCCACCACGCGGCTGATTGGCAACGTGCCGAACCTCCGCACAGCGGCCTTCCGCTGGCAGGCCGACACTTTGGGGTTCGACCAGCTTGCTTGCGTCAGCACCGCGGTCAGCGGTACCCCCTCCACGCTCGGCGACTTCCTGTTTCCTGGCCTTGATGGTTACACCCTGACGTCCCGCGGCGTCATCCTGGGCCCATCGCGCGGGCTCGGTTTCGTGGTCGACACCCGCGGCTGTAAGGAGTTCGCCCTGGCGGTCGATGCTGACGACCCGCGGCTGTTCGTGCACTGCTTCGACGCGTCGGGACAGGTCCTGACTGACAGCGCGGGTCGTCTTGCGCGCGCCTCCAACCAGACACTCGAGTGGAACCCGACCGCGCGCTGGTGGCAAAGTTCGGCCGACCTTGCCGATGCAACGCTCACGCGCCTGCAGGCAATCCGTCTCGCGGCAGAGGTCGCCACCGCGGTAATTGGCCTCGCCCGCGTCGATCGCGACTATGAGGTGCGCGCCCTTCGTCTCTACTGCGAGCCGCGGCACGCGCCGGCGCTCCTCTACGGCCTGCCCAACCTGCCGCACGGATCGCGCGAGATCGTGGTCGAAACGAGCTGGGACCCGCCCTCGCTCGCCCCCGGTGCGACGACGCAGCTTAATATCCCGGTCCCTGGCGCGTTTCCGGGTGACTTCGTCCAGGCCTCCTTCTCCGTCTCTACCACCGGTGTGGTGTTCCTCGCCACGGTCGGTGCC
This sequence comes from uncultured Elioraea sp., assembly GCA_937928775.1. Taxonomy (GTDB): domain Bacteria; phylum Pseudomonadota; class Alphaproteobacteria; order Acetobacterales; family Acetobacteraceae; genus Elioraea. The sequence continues at coordinate 54,400 of CALFVI010000019.1, forward strand.
GGCGGCGTGGTGACGGTGATCGCCTGGAATCGCTCAACGATCGCGATCGACCTCGCGGGAGGCACGCTCCGGGTCCGCGTGGTAAAGGCGTGAGACGGCTGCACGATCTCGTCAGCGCTGAGATCGAACGGGCGATCGAACGTGTGATTTCCTCCTACCAAGCCTTCGCCTCCTCGGCGCCAATCGCGACGGATGCGAAGGACTTCGCTGCCCACCATGCCGCCTGCAAGGCGGCGCTCGCGCATCTCGACCTGTTGTTGAAGATCGCGAAGATCACCGAGGTTCCGACGACGGGGGGACAGGGCGAGGACGAACGCCTCGCCCTCGTCGCCGAGGCGCGGGCCGCCGTCTGCGCCGATGACGTTCGCGAGGACGATGCATGACGGCACCGACCGAGCTTCGCTTCCCGGAGTTCGTCTGGATCTGGAACCGCCTGAATGCCGCAACGACCCCGGCACATCACTTGCGCATCGCGCGCTGGCTCGGGCTTGCCTGGGAACGGGGGGAGACGCGGCTTCTGCTCATGTGCTTCCGCGGTGCTGGCAAGTCCACGGTGGTTGGTCTTTATTGCGCCTGGCTTCTGTCGCGGCGCCCCGACCTTCGCCTGCTCGTTCTGTCGGCTGAACAGGGGCTGGCGACACGGATGGTGCGCAACGTCCGCCAAATCATTCGCCGCCATCCCTTCTGCCGGCATCTCCTCCCGCGGCACGGCGGCGAATGGGCGGCCGACCGATTCACCGTCAGGCGGTCCGGTGTGTCGCGCGACCCGTCGATGGTCGCGCGCGGTATCGAGGCGAACATCACTGGCAGCCGCGCCGACGTGGTGATCTGCGACGACGTGGAAGTACCTGGCAACAGCGATACGGCCACGAAACGGGCAGACTTGCGGGAGCGTCTGGCCGAGATCGCGTTCGTGCTGGTCCCTGGCGGGCAGATGCTCTTCATCGGCACGCCGCATACGACAGACACGATCTACGCCACGGAACAGCGACCCGGTCGCGACACGCCATTCCTCGCGGGCTTCCGGCGCCTTGTCATTCCCCTCCTCGACTCGGATGGATCATCCGTGTGGCCGGAACGGTTCACGCCAGAACGGATTGCGGAACTGCGCGCCCGGGTTGGTCCGCGTGCCTTCGCCGCCCAAATGCAGCTGGAGCCGCAGCCGCCCGAGGACGCACGCCTCGACCCCGCGGCCATGGTTCCCTACGAGGACGAGCTGACACTGCATGCCGCAAACCACGGGTTCCGGCTGCTTCTAGGCGGGCGTACCTTGGTTGCCGCCTCTGCGTTCTGGGATCCGGCATTCGGCGCGCCGGGTCGCGGCGATGCCTCCGTCTTCGCCGCTCTGTTCACCGATGCCGAAGGAACGCGCTACCTGCACCGAGTCGCCTACCTCACGCATGACCCGCGGGCAGGGACCGACGCCGCAACCCAGCTCTGCCGCCAGGTCGCGCGCCTCGCCCAGGAGCTTCACCTTCCCTCGGTCACGGTGGAGAACAATGGGCTCGGCCGTTTCCTGCCCGGACTGTTGCGGGCAGAAATGGCGCGGGCGCGTGTCGCGTGCTCCGTGGTCGAACGCGCCTCGACACGGTCGAAGACGGAACGGATCCTCGCCGCCTTTGAGCCGCTCCTTGCGGCGCGGCGGCTTTGGGCGCATCAGAGCGTCTTCGCCACGCGGCTGATCGAGGAGATGCGCGAGTGGCGCGCCGAGGCCCGCGCCGCGGCCGATGATGGGCTCGACGCGGTGGCCGGCGCCATCCTGGCGGAACCCGCCCGTCTCGCCCGCATCGCACAGGTGATTCGCGAAACGGATTGGCGCCCGACCGAAAGCTTTCGCGGGGGCGAGGATTTCACCCCCTGAGATTGCGCGCGCTCAGGCTGGGGCGGCTTCGGCCTGCTTGAGAATTTCGCTGCGGTGGCGCTCCACCCCCGCTGCGGTGATCTCGAACCAGCCATCGGCGCGTTCACGGCACAATCCCATCCCGGCGAGCCGGGCCAGACAAGGACCATCCTTCATCGCCGGCGGGCGGCCGACCCGGCCGGCCACACGCAACCGGTGCAGAGCGGAGCGGCAACAGGTTTCCAGGTAGGGCTCGTTCCAGACCACACCGAAGATATCGTTCCGGCCCGCATGTCGCGCAAGGGTGGGCCGCAAGCGACGGAGCAACGACCATGGACGGAAGCGGCATCACCATCGAATGGTGGGTCCGAGTGATCGAACTGCCCATCCTGGCGGGGCTGTTCAAGCTGATGTGGGACATCAAGAGGGATGTGATCGCGCGGATCGAGCGCATCGAGTTGCGCCACGCGGAAACCACGGCCGACCTTCGCGCCGAGATCGCTTCCTTCAAGCTCGAGGTCGCGCGCGGCTACGTGCCCATCCAGATGATGCGCGAACTCGACCGCCGCCTATCGCTACAGCTGATGCGCATCGAGGAGAAGCTCGACGTGCTCGGGCCCCGCGCCCGCCCCCGCCGCAGCGAGGCCGAACTGCCGCACGACTGACCACGCCCCGTCATCGCGGCCTCAGTCGGTATTCGGCCTGGTGACCGAGGGTGGCAAGGATGACGACGGCTGCGCCGACGAGATCGAGCGCGCCCGGCGCCAGCCCGAACACCAGAGCATCGAACAGCACAGCCCACAGCATGGCGGTGAAATCGAGCGGGGCAAGCCGCGACGGCTCCGTCGCCCGCACCGCAGCGGTGAGCGCGAGGTTCGCTCCGGTCCAGACGACGCCGTTGACCAGCAGCAAGGCGAGATCGCGCGCGACGGGCGGAACCCAGGTCGCCATCGCGACAGGACCGAACAGCACCGCCCCCTGCAGTGCCGGCACCGCCAACGCCACCGCCAACCCCTCACGCGCGCCCAGCTTGCGCGTCGTGATCATCACCCCCGCGGTCGAGGCGGTGCCGACGAGCGCTGAAAGATAGCCGACCAGCGCCCCCTCGCCCGTCAGGGCCGGCACAATCGGCACCAGGACGCCGAGGAAGGCCAGCCCCGCCCAAGCCCAGGCGCGCGGCGCCACCCGCTCGCCGAGCACCGCGACCGCAAGCCCCATGGTGAAGAACGGGGCGAGGAAGAACACGATGTAGGCGTCGAGCAGGGGCAACAGCGCGAAAGCTTGGAAGAAAAAGAAAGCCGAACTCAGGATGAGCCCGCCCCGCAGAGCGTGCAACGCAAGACGCCCCGGCGGGATAGCGCCAGCCCGCACCGCGACCGGAGCGGAGAGTGCGAGCCCGACCGCGCTGCGCAGGGCGATCACCTGTGCCGAGCCATAAGCCCCCGAAAGCCACTTCGCGATCGCATCCAGCACAGCGAACAGCGCGATCGCGATCAGCATCAGCAGAGGCCCGCGCACCCCACTCCCCCTTCGCCGCGTGCGCTCCGCTCATGCCTGCCGCGCGGAGCCGCGTCCAGACTTCCGCCCGCGCCTCCGGTCGGGCAAAGGGCGTTCGATGCTTCCACCAGCCCTCGCCTCGCGCCTGATGCCGCTTGTGCGCTGTCTCGACCCCGAGACCGCGCATCGTGCCGGCCTACTCGCCCTCCGCCTCGGTCTTGTTGCCGTCACCTCGACCAGACCCGACCCTCGCCTTCGGGTCTCCGCCCTGGGGCTCCGCTTCGCCAACCCGGTCGGCCTCGCTGCCGGCTTCGACAAGGATGCGGAGGCGATTCGCCCCCTCTTCGGCCTCGGTTTCGGCTTCGTCGAGGCGGGCGGGGTGACGCTTCGCCCGCAGCAGGGCAACCCGCGACCGCGCGTCTTCCGACTCGCCGAGGATCGCGCGGTGATCAACCGCCTCGGCCTCAACTCGGCCGGCTGGGCGGTGGTGAAGCGGCGCCTTGCGCGACTGCGGGCCGAAGGGCCTCTGCCTGGCCCCCTCTTCCTCAATGTCGCCCCGAACAAGGACTCGCAAGACCCGCTGACCGACATCGCACACGTGGTGGCCGAAGCGTCCCCTCTCGTCGAGGCCTGCGTGCTGAACGTCTCCTCGCCGAACACGCCGGGCTTGCGCGATTTGCAGGTGGGAGAGCGGCTCGGCGCGCTGGTTTCCGCAGCACGGCAGGCGCGCGGGCAGGCGAAGGCCCGGCTTCTCGTGAAGATCGCACCCGATCTTGATCCCAAAGCCCTTGAGGCGATCGTCGAGACCGCGATCGCGCACGGTGTTGATGGTCTGATCGTGTCCAACACCACCATCGCACGGCCGCCCTCGCTGCGCAGCCGGCACGCGTCGCAAGCGGGCGGGCTTTCTGGCAGCCCGCTGTTCGCTCCCTCCACAGCGCTGTTGCGCGAGGCGGCCCGCCTCGCGCGCGGGCGTCTGACCTTGATCGGCTGCGGCGGGGTCTCCTCCGCCGACCAGGCCTACGCCAAGATTCGCGCCGGAGCGTCTCTGGTGCAGCTCTACACCGGGCTGATCTACGAGGGGCCGGGGCTCGTTGCGCGCATCCTCGCCGGCCTCTCCGCCCGCCTTGCCGCCGACGGCTTCGCCTCGATCGCGGATGCCGTCGGCGCCGATCTCGTCGAGGCCCGCGCATGAGGCTGCTTGAGGGGTTCGCACCACTCGCCGAGGCGTATGACGGGTTCATCGTCGACCTCTGGGGCGTGGTGCACGACGGGGTCGCGCCCTACCCTGGAGCGGTCGAAACTCTTGCGAACCTAAAACGTCTCCGCAAGCGGGTGGTGCTGCTCTCCAACGCTCCGCGCCGGGCGGAGGCGGCGGCGGCGGCGATGCGCGCCATGGGCATTGGCGATGCGCTCTACGACGCCATCCTTACCTCGGGCGAGGCGGTGCATCGGGCGTTGCGCGACCGCACCGACCCCTGGTTCGCGCGGCTTACGCCCCCGCTCTATCACTTGGGCCCTGAGCGCGACCGCAACGTGTTCGACACGCTCGGCCTGCCCGAGGCCGGTACCCCGGAGGAGGCGGGCTTTGTGCTGAACACCGGCCCCGACGACCAGCTCGCCGGGCAGACGCTCGAGCAGTTCCTGCCGCTGCTTCGCCGCTGCCTGGCGGCCGGCCTGCCGATGATCTGCGCCAACCCCGACCTTGAAGTGATCCGGGGCGGGGTGCGCGTCTTGTGCGCAGGCGCGCTCGCCGAAGCCTACGCCGAGCTCGGCGGCGAGGTGCGCTCTCTCGGCAAGCCTGATCCTGCGATCTATGACATGGTGCTCGCTCTGCTCGGTGTTCCCGATCGCGCCCGCGTGCTCGCGGTTGGCGATTCGCTGCGCACCGACATCGCGGGCGCCAAGGCGGCGGGGATCGAGTCTGCTTGGGTGATCGGCGGCATCCATGCGGCGGAACTCAGCGCCCCGCCTGGGGGGCTGCCGCCCGCGCCTGTGGTGGAAGCCGCGCTCGCCCGCGCGGGGCTTGCTCCTGCCGCCGTGCTGCCGGCGTTCCGCTGGTGAGACCCTGGCGGCCGGCCTCCCGTGACTCTAGGCTCGGGCGATGAGCCCGCGCGACACCGCCGGTGCCGACCCGACCGCCAAGCCCTCTCCGGCCCGGGGCCTTCGCCCCGTCCCGCCCACCTGGCTTCTGGTCGCGCTCACCTCGATCGGCCCCTTTAGCTTGCAGATCCTGGTGCCGTCCCTGCCGGGCCTTGCGCGCCTGTTCGGGGTTGCGGCCGCCTCCGCCCAGTTGGCGCTGACGGGCTATCTCGCTGGCGTTGCGGTCGGCCAGCTGCTCTACGGGCCTCTGTCTGACCGGTTTGGGCGCAAGCCGCTCGCTGTGGCGGGTTTGGCGCTGTTCCTCACCGCCTCGCTCGCAGCGGCCTTTGCAACAACCGTAAGCGGGCTGATCCTCGGTCGCATTATCCAGGCAGTGGGCGGGTGTTCGGGGATGGTGCTGGCGCGGGCGATGATCCGCGACTGTTTCCCGCGCGACCGCGCCGCTTCTGTCATGGCGTTTGTGCTGGCCGGCATGACGGCCGCGCCGATGCTTGCCCCTGTCATCGGGGGCCTGCTCGACGAGGCGTTCGGCTGGCGGGCCAACCTTGTGCTCACCACGCTTGCCGGGGCGGCCCTGCTCGCCGCTGTCGTGTTCAAGCTCGAAGAGACTTTGCCTGCGCCCCTTCCGTTGCCGGGCGTGGCTGGGTTCCTGCGCGCCAATCTCGGGCTGTTGCGCCTGCCCGGGTTCCTCGTCTTCGCCGGCGCCTTCTCCGCCTCCTCGGGCGTGTTCTTCTCCTTCCTCGGCGGCGCGCCGTTCGTTGTGGTCGAAGGGCTTGGTCTCAACCCCACCACCTATGGGCTGGCCTTCGCCCTTGTCTCCATCGCCTACGCCGGCGGCAACATGGTCACCGCCCGGCTCGCGCAGCGTCTCGGCGTCGCGCGCCTCCTCCGTTTCGGGACCGGTGTGACATTCCTCGGCGCCGCGGCCGCGCTCGCCCTCGTCCTCTCTCGTCCGCCCTCGTTGCTCAACCTGTTCGGCCCGGCGCTGCTGATGGCGGTGGGCAACGGCATTGCGCAGGCGAATGCGCTCGCCGGCGCGGTCAGCGTGCGGCCGGGTCTCGCCGGTACGGCCTCCGGCCTGTCGGGTGCCTTGCAGATGGGGTTCGGAGCGCTGGCGACCGTGCTGGTCGGCGCGACGGAGACCGGTTCCGGAGCGGCGACCGCCGCCTGCATGCTCGGCTCGGCCGCGGTTTGCCAGGCAATCCTGTTCGTCGCCGGCCGCTGCGGCCTGCTGTAGGGTCAGGAGGGGGGTGTTTCCTGGAACCGAGTGAGGGGCGCCCGGGAGGGGGTAGAGCTCGCTTCGACGCCGGTTGCGTTCCTGTTCATGCCGGGAGAGTAGGAGGGTTTGCGGGCCTCTTTCGCCCTCTCGCCTGGCGCCCGAGGGTGGATGGACGCCCGCTTCGGTGGCGCGCGGCGTGATGTGCCGGGGGGCGGATGGCCACTCCGACCGCCTCCGCTCCGAGTGCCGAGGGCGGCATTCGCCCGCCGGTGAAGCTCCCCAAGGCTGAAGACGACCGCCGCAACGACCGACAGCCGGATCCTCGATTCACGGACGGGGTCGATCAGCCACAACGGGGGTCATCTCGGGCGGGGTCGGTTGGCTGCAGGCCGCGCGGAGCCGGCGCCGTGCTCACCCCAGCACTGCGAGATGCGCCGCGATCTTTGCGCACGCCCGGCAGGGAGAACCCGATTGCTACAGTTTCATTCGACAATGGCCGGCCTCAACGCACTGGACAGCACATGCAGGCAAGCGGCCAAAGGTGACACGGGAGAGCGCCTCGTTCGCCACGAAGGCGCAAGGCCCTTCTTTTCCCGTCTGCGTCTCACCCGTCTCCGCGGTCGACGCGTCCTGTGACACGTGTGGGCACGCCTTCCGCATCCGGCGCTGGTCGGGATCGTTGCTAACATTTCCATGCCGTACCAGTTGCACCGCGTTGCGACGCGGATGTCGCGACCCGCAGCGTCGGAGCTCGACGGGAAGAGCTGAGACGGAACGGCCTAGCCGGGAGTGCGGCGGCACGCTGATCGGTCTTGAGTGGCCGTCGTTTTTTGGCCTACTGTCCTTGCAATTCAAAATAGATCGAGGAAACGCCCAATGCTGGAACGTCGAAAGGTTTTGGCCACCGCCGGCTTATCGGCAAGCTTGCCGCTTTGGGCGCTTGGGGGCTGCGCCGGCGTCAACGGCGGAGGGGTCAGCGCGGCACAGCGCCCCGTGTTTGCCTTGCGCGGCGACGGTGCCGTGTTGGCGATCGATCCCGCAACAGACCGCATCACGGCCCGCATCGTTACCGGCGGCGCAGGCGGAACGCTCGGCAGCCTCACCCCAGACGGGCGCTGGCTCTACGTCGCCAACAATGCGCCTGGGCAGAGGACTCTGAACAAGATCGACACCCAACTGTTGCGTGTCGCGGCGACGCTGGAGACCGGCAATCGGCCAAAGCATCCGGTGGTCTCGCCCGACGGGCAGACTGTCGCGCTGAACCACTCGGGGCTCGATGCTGGCAAGACCCGCGTGGCTTTCATTGACGTCGCTTCAGATCGGATCCGCACGGTCGAGATCCCGGTGCGCAACAGCCAGCACACTGGCGATGTGACCATGCACGGCCTGTGGCTGCACGACGCCCGACACTACGTCGTCGGGAACTACGCTGACAATGAGGTCGTGGTCATCGATTCAAGTTCGTTGCAAGTCCATACCGTTCCGGTCGAGGGCAATCCGCACTACTTCGACAGTCGCGGGCGCGAACTGTGGGTCACGCTCGAGGCGGTCGAGCCGAAAACCATCCGCTCTCGGCCCCTGGTTGCTATGTTCGACGCGAGCCAGCCCATGGCTTTGCGTCGCACGGGGCAGGTCGCGATGACCCTCTCAGCCGAAGAGACGGCCAACCTCGCGCGGATTGAAGGGCATCACGGTACCTTCACCACGGCGGGCGACGCCTTCATCGTCTGCAATCGCGGCAGCGGCAGTGCTCTGGAAGGCGGCTCGATCGAGGTGTTTGACGCCCACTCGCGCCAGCGCCTCGCCACGCTGCAGCTCGGCATCCGGGGTGCCGGACACGCCTATCTCACGCCGGACGGGCGGTTCGCGCTGATCACCCAATACAACGACACGCGCGTGCCCGTTCTCGACCTGCAGACATTCCGCACTGTCGCCACCATCGATGCCGGACGCGGCGGCCATCTCGGCCACGTTGCCTTCACGGCCGATGGCCGCAAGGCCTACATCAGCAACCGCAGAAGCGACGAGGTTCTGGTGATCGACACCGCGCAGTGGACGATTGCAGGACGGATCGCGACCGGAACCAGCGGCCAAGCCCAGGGGATGGTGCTGAACACGCACTATGCGGTGTTTGAGCGCGTAGGCAGCCGGGCCGTTCTCGCGTGACCCCGCTTGCCGCCGAGAGTGATGGGCACGCCCTAGCGGAGGCGATCCTGGTCAGCGGATTTCTCGGCGCCGGGAAGACGAGTTTTATCGCGCACGTTTTGCTCCCGTGGCTGGTTCGGCGTCACCGGCCTGCCCTGCTCGTCAACGACTCGGGGGACGAAAATTTCGACGCCGACCGCTTGGCGCAGGCGGGGGTGCCGCTGGTTTCGGTTGCTGGCGGGTGCGGCTGTTGCGCGGTCGAGGGGGCGATGGCGGAGGCAGTGGCGCGACTGGCGCGGGGCGAACATCGCCCGGTGGTGATCGAAGGCTCCGGGCTGGCCGATCCCGGCCCCATCCTCGAGGCCTTGCGCGCCGACGGTATCGCCAGCACCGTCGTGCTTGCTGTGGTGCATGGACCCACCTGGCGGGAGCGGCTGCCTCTGGCGCCGGTGCAAGGGCAGCTTGCTTTCGCGGATTGGGTCTTCATCACCGCTGCCGAGGAGATGCCGCCGGCCGAGATCAGGCGGCTGACCCGGGCGGTGTCGGAGCACCGAGCAAGACCGAACTCCTTCTGGCGGCGAGATGCGGGCGTGCTTGATCCGCGCTGGCCCGGCGTGCTGGCAGCCTTGGCGGGAGCGCCTGATCGCGCCCAGCCCCTGGCACGCCGCCGCAGCGGCCCGACGCCACAGCATGCCGGCATGGCATCGCGGACTCTCCCGGTTCGGCATTGGGCCACCAGGGAGGCGTGGGAAGAGTGGGTGCATGCCCTGCCCGCGAGGGTTTGGCGGGTGAAAGGGATGGTGCCCGTTGTCGGTGCGGTCTGGCCGCAGGCGCTCGACCACAACGGCAGCGGACCTCCCGCTTGGCACGAGCCGTCCGGGCCGCGTGCACTCTATCTCGTGGTGGTCGGGGAGGAACAGTCGCTCGATGCTCTGCCGCCGCTGCCGACAGCGCCGGCGCCGGACCGCTGGAGCGATCCCGTTTGGCACCCGCCCGGTTCGGCTGACGGGCGGCGCGACATGGCGTGGCGGGCTGGCACGCCAACGCCGCCTGCGAGCGCCGCGCAAGCCTGGTGTGAGGCGATCAGCACGGCGGGTGCTGACGATCTCGTCTGGCTCGCCCCGTCCTGGGCGTCGCCAGCGGCGCCGATGTCTCCTGAGCCTCCGCTCGATCGAGCCGAATGGCAGGGGCTTCTTCGGCAGCTCAGCGCTTGGCGTGAACAGTCACCGCACGGACGCTGGTTCGTGGCGGGCTGGCCACTCGCCTTCGTGCAAGCGCTTGCCCGCCTTGCGGCCATCCCCCCGGCCCGGATTTGGCATGGGGGTGAGTGCTGGGCCTGGCCCGACGCCGCGCTCTCCTGGCTTGCCCCGAGCGGGGAAGTGGCACCGCTCCCACCAGCGGCGGCTCGCGCGGGCCTGGAAGCGGGCAATCCGGTCAGTCATTGAGCGCGACAGCGCCGCCCTGCGAAGCAAGGGCACCGCTCGCGGGGCGCGGCGCGACCAAGTCGCGGTCACGGGAAGGCGTGAAGGACGTGACCCCCCAATCGAGCCGCTCCGACCGGCCCGCTCTGACCGTTGCGCGACCTCCCCCTTGGTGCCGCGGAACTCTGCTGTGGTTCACGAAACGTGAGGGGTTGCCATGTCGACTTTGAGCCCGATGCCCTTGGTGCCGCGGAACTCTGCTCTGGTCCACAAAACCCGATCGTTCGTGGTGCCCCAGGCGTGACTGACGGCTCACGAGGTGCGTTCTCGATCCGGGAAACCCGGTTGACCCTCGCTGCGCCGCCGCCACCATCATCCTCGCACGCTCGGTCGCGGTTCCGGCAAGGGAGGCCGGCCTCCCGGTGGATGCCCCGGGCTTCGGGTTCCGCCTTCTCCCCTCCGCCTCGCTCAGCCCGCCACCTCCGCCTCTGCGCCCGCCTCAGCCCTCTCAGGCGCGGCCGGCGGAGCCCGAGAGGAGAAGCGGGTCGACCTTCAGCCTCGCCAAAGCTTCGCGCCACTTCGCGGCAAGATCGACATCGAACAGCAGCGCCTCGTCAGCCGGGGCGGAGAGCCAGGCATTCTGCTGGATCTCCTCATCGAGCTGGCCCGGCGCCCACCCCGCGTAGCCGAGGGCGAGGAAGCCCTGGCGCGGGCCGCCGCCGCGCGCGATCTCCTTCAGCACGTCGATCGACGCCGTCAGGGCGAAGGACTCGTCCACCTGGAGCGATCCTTCCTGCATCCAGTCGGTGGTGTGCAGGACGAAGCCACGCCCCGTCTCAACCGGGCCACCCGCATGCATGCGGATGGTGCGCGATGGCGGCACGGGCTCGATGCCGAGTTGGCGCAAAAGCCCCTCGAACGTCAGACCCGACAGTGGTCTGTTGATGATAATGCCCATCGCCCCCTCAGCCGAGTGGGCGCACATGTAAATCACCGTCTGGGCAAAGCGCGGATCGCGCATGCCGGGCATCGCGATCAGGACCTGCCCGGTCAAGTAGCCACGGTCACTGAGGGACATCGCCGTCATTCCCATGCCTCGCACTGTAGCATGTCGGTCGCAGCGCGTGGGGCACAACCCTGCAGCATGACCGCTCCGACCCGGCGGTCAATCTGGCGCGAGAGGGAGGCAGCCGGGCTTGCGCCCGCGAAGCGCCCTGCGCAGGGTTTGGCTTTGGAAACGCCATGGCCGCAGCACGCGTCTGCACGCTCATCTTCTCTTGCGCCGCCCTCCTCGTCGCAGCGACGGCTGCGCGCGCCGCGGCAGGGCTTGGCGAATGGGTGCGCGCGGAACGCGCCGACCTTCGGCTCGTCTCGGCCGTCGACAGTATCGCCGAGGGGCGCGATAGGGTCCTGATCGGCCTCCATATTCGGCTCGAAGACGGGTGGAAACTTTACTGGCGCAGCCCCGGCACGGCCGGCCTGCCGCCGGAGATCGTCTGGGACGGGTCGGAGAACCTCGCCTCTGCAACGCAGTTGTGGCCGGCGCCGCAGCGCTTCGTCCTCTTCGGTCTGCAGAGCTTCGGCTATGAGGGGGAGGTGGTGCTGCCGATCGAGGCGCGCCTCGCCGAGGCCGGCGCACCGGCCCTGTTCAGGGCCGACGTCTCCTATCTCGTCTGCCGCGAGATCTGTGTCCCAGGCGGGGCCTCCTTGGCGGTCGCACTCGACCGCGGCGCCGGCGGCGCCTCGCCAGCCGCGCATTTGATCAGTCGCTTCCTCGGCCGGGTTCCGGCTCCGGCAGAGACCGCATCGATCACCTTCACCGCGGAGGTGGGCGCACGCGGCCTGACCGTCACGGCGCGCGGGGCAATGCCGTTCAGTGCGCCCGATCTGTTCGTCGAGGGCGCGGGCCCGCTCGATCTGCCGGCGCCCATCGTCTCGCTCGCCGAGGGGGGGCGTGTTGCGCGATTTCAGTTCGCCTCCGCCACGGTGCCGGCGGCGGAGATGCTCCGCCTAACCCTGGTGGACGGGGGTCTGGCCGTTGAGGGCGCGGCCGCGGTCGCGCGCGGCTCTACGGGATTGTGGCCGATCCTGCTCATCGCCCTCGCTGGCGGGCTGATCCTCAACTTGATGCCCTGCGTACTGCCCGTGCTGGCCATGAAGGTGAGCGGGGTGGCGGCCCTCGCCGGGCAACATCCTGGCGTGGTGCGGGCGAAGCTCGCCGCGACCGCTGCCGGGGTGGTCGGAGCGATGGCTCTGCTGGGCGCGGCCCTTGCCCTCGCGCGCGCGGGCGGAGGCGCGGTGGGGTGGGGCGTGCAGTTCCAGGAACCCCTGTTCCTCGCCTTCATGGCCGCGGTGACCGCCCTGTTCGCCTACAACCTCTGGGGCCTGTTCTCGGTTCCCGCCCCCGCCTGGGCCGGCGCGGCGGCGGATCGGGCCCCGAAGCGAGGGGTGGTGGGCGACCTCGCCACGGGAGCCTTCGCCACACTCCTTGCCACGCCGTGCTCCGCCCCCTTCGTCGGCACCGCCGCCGCCTGGGCTCTGTCGCGCGGCCCCGCCGAGATCCTCGCCGTGTTCGCAGCCCTGGGCCTCGGGCTTGCCGCGCCTTGGATTCTGTTCGCCCTCGCCCCCGCCGCCATCGCCTGGCTGCCGCGGCCGGGGCCTTGGATGTTTCGCCTTCGTTTCGTGCTCGGTCTGCTGCTTGCCGGCACCTCGGTCTGGCTCATCTCGGTGCTTGCCGCCCAGGTGGGCATGGCCGTAGCCCTGCCGGTCGCGATCACCCTCATCGCCGCGGGGGGGGTGCTGGCGCTGGCGCGCGGGCGCCGACTTGCCTTGCCAGCCGCAGGGGCGCTCGCGGTTGGCGCGGTCGCCCTGCCGCTGGTGAGCGGGGTGGGGCCGGCGACGCGAGCAGCCCATGCCGATGCGACCGCCCTGCCCTTTTCTCCCGCAGACCTGGTCGAGCATGCCAAAGCGGGCCAAGTCGTGCTGGTCGATATCACCGCCGACTGGTGCGTCACCTGCCAAGTGAACAAGGCGCTCGTTTTGAACCGAGGCCGGGTGGCCGACCTCCTCAAGCACGAGGTGCGGGTGATGCGCGGCGACTGGACGAGGCCCGATCCTACGATCTCCGCCTTTCTCGCCGCCCATGGACGCGTGGGCATCCCGTTCAACGCCGTCTACGGGCCTGGCGCGCCACAAGGCATCGTGCTGCCCGAGCTGTTGACGGAACGCTCTGTGCTGGAGGCAATCGCCCAGGCGCAGCGCAGCACCGCGCTCGCCAACCAGCGCTGACGCAAGCGCGCTTTGCCGCTATAGGGCTCGCTGATCACAGCGACGAGGGGAGAGCACGGACGATGACGATTAAGGTTGGCGACCGAATCCCATCCGCCAAGCTGGTCCAGGTCGGACCCGACGGCGGGCGCGAGGTGACGACGGAGGAAGTCTTCGGGGGCAAGACGGTGGTGCTGTTCGGTGTGCCCGGCGCCTTCACCCCGACCTGCTCGATCAAGCACCTGCCAGGGTTCCTCGAGCATCTCGACGCCCTGAAGGCGAAGGGTGTGGATACGGTGGCCTGCCTCGCGGTGAACGACCAGTTCGTCATGGAGGCTTGGGCGAAGAGCCAGAATGCGCTCGACAAGATCATGTTCCTTGCCGACGGGTCGGGGCTGTTCACCAAGGCCCTGGGGCTCGAGTTCGACCTCACCGCGCGTGGTCTTGGCATCCGCGCGCAACGCTTCGCGATGATCGTGAAGGACGGGGTGGTGACCTATCTCGGGGTCGAGGAGCCGGGGGGTTTCGAGGTGTCGAAGGCCGAGGCCGTGTTGGCCGCTCTCTGAGCCGCACGGGGAGGCGGGGGGTTGGCGCGGCCTCAGCGCCCGCCCCTCGCCAGCGCCTCGCGGGCCGCCGTCGCCAGCCGATCAGCCCGCTCGTTCATCTCGTCTCCAGCGTGACCGCGCACCCAGCGCCACTCCACCTCATGCCGGGCGGCGGCGGCAATCAGCCGTTCCCACAGATCGCGGTTCGCCACCGGGTCCTTGGCCGCGTTCCGCCAGCCTCGCTTCACCCAGCCCTCGAGCCAGCGGGTGACGCCGTTGCGGAGATACTCGCTGTCGGTGTGAATGATCACCCGTGCCGGGCGCTTCGGCGCCTCGAGTGCCGCGATGGCGGCGGTGAGCTCCATGCGGTTGTTGGTGGTTTCGGGCTCCGCCCCCGAGAGCGCCTTTTCATGCCCCTGCCAGCGCAGGATCGCCGCCCAGCCGCCCGGGCCAGGGTTCGGCTTGCAGCCGCCGTCGGTCCAGGCCTCGATCAGAGGCTTCTCACGCGCCTCGGCCATAGTCCGCCGCCGTCTTCACGCCGCGGTGGAAGCGGAGCTTGCGCAGGTATTCGAGGGGGTCCTTGGGGGTGACGAAGGCGCCAGGGGGGTGGTTCAACCAGTCGTGCAGGCGGGTGAGCAGGAAGCGCATCGCCGCGCCGGCGCACAGCACGGGCAGGGCCTCGCTTTCGGCGGGCGACAGCGGGCGCTTGGCTTCGTAGGCAGCGATCAGCCCCGCCCCCTTGGTCAGGTTGAAGGATCCGTCTGGCTCGAAGCACCAGGCGTTGAGGCACACCGCGAGATCGTAGGCGAGAAGGTCGGTGCAGGCGAAATAGAAGTCGATCAGCCCCGACACCGTATCGCCGAGGAAGAACACGTTGTCGGGAAAGAGCTCGGCGTGGATCTGCCCGCGCGGCAGCCCGTCGGGCCAGGAGGCGAGGATGGATTCGAGCGAGTCGACGAGCTCCTCGCCCAGGCCGGGCCGAACCTCATCGGCGCGCCCGAGCGAAGCGGCGAGCAAAGGCGGCCAGCCGCCGGGCCCGAGCGCATTCCTTCGTTCGAGCCCGAAGCCCTCGCCGGCCTGGTGGAGTTCGGCCAGGGCGGCACCGACGGCGGTACAGTGTTCGTTGCGGATCCGTCGCGGCCACACCCCGGGCAGGAAGGTGACAATAGCGGCTGGGCGCGCGCAGAGCTCGCCCCACAGCCGCCCTTCGCGATCGCGCACCGGCAGTGGACAGCGCACGCCGCGCGCCGCGAGGTGCTGCATCAGGCCGAGGAAATAGGGCAGATCCCGCGCATCGACCCGCTTTTCGTAGAGGGTGAGGATGAACTGGCCCCGCTCGGTGGCAAGCAGGAAGTTCGAGTTCTCCACCCCCTCCGCGATGCCCTT
>CALFVI010000020.1 GCA_937928775.1 uncultured Elioraea sp.
TCGCCTGCCGCTCTCCCCTCGACCCTGCTCGACCCCCGTCAGGGGCCGCCGCGGCAGCGATTGCAGAACAGGCCGAGGCCCTTCTGCCTTACCTCGCACGCTTCCGCCCTGCGAGGCTGCGCGCCGCCGCCGTTCCGCCCGTCATCCTGTGCGCCGTGCTGACCCAATCCTGGCTCGCCGCGCTCATCCTACTGATCGCCGCGCCCCTGATCCCCCTCTTCATGGCGCTGATCGGGCTGCGCGCGAAGGAAGCCTCGGAGGCGCAGATGCTGGAGATCGGAGGAATGAACGCCCTGCTGCTCGACCGCCTGCGCGGGCTTGCCACCATCCGCGCCTTCGCGGCGGTGGAGGAGACCGCGACCCGCCTGCGCGCCGCTGCCGAAACGGTGCGCCGGCGCAGCATGGCCGTGCTGCGCATCGCGTTCCTCTCCTCCGCCGTGCTCGAGCTGTTCGCCTCCCTCGGTGTCGCCATGGTCGCGGTCTATGTCGGCTTCCACCTGCTCGGCGTGCTTCGCTTCGGCGCTTGGGAGGAGCGGATGGGGCTCGGGCCTGCCCTGTTCGTGCTGCTGGTCGCGCCCGCCTTCTTCGAGCCCTTGCGCGAGCTTGCCTCCGCCTGGCACGACAAGGCGGCCGGGGAGGCCGCGCTCGCCTCACTTCGCGCCCTCGCTGCCCCGCCCGCGCTCGCCATGCCCGGGGCGCTTGCTGCGCCGTCACTTCGCCGCGCACCGGCCCCTCTTGCCGTCTCCGTCCGCCGCCTCGTCTTCCGCTACCCGGGTGCCACTCATCCGGTGTTCGACGCTCTCGACCTCACGGTCGCAGCGGGTGAGCGTGTTGCTCTCCTCGCTCCCTCCGGAGGTGGCAAGTCCACGCTGCTCGCCCTGCTCGCCGGCCTCGCCCTGCCCGACTCGGGCGAGATCCGGGTGGGCGGGATCCTGCTCGATGGCGCAACCGCGGCCGACATTCGCGCCCGGACAGCCTGGGTCGGCCAGCGCCCCATCCTGTTCGCCGCGACCCTGCAGGCGAACATCCTGCTCGGGCGGCGCGACCTGGCAGCCCAGGCTGAAGCCTGGCGGCAGCGTCTTCTGCCTGCCATCACGCCATCGCGTGCGATCGGCGAGGACGGGGCAGGGCTTTCGGGCGGCGAGGCGCTGCGCGTCGGGCTCGCCCGCGCTCTCGTCTCGCCCTGTGTGGGGCTGATCCTCGCCGACGAACCCACCGCCCATCTCGACCGCGACACCGCCGCCGCGGCGACGCGCGCTCTGCTTGCCGCCGCCGAAGGCCGCACCCTCATTCTCGCCACCCACGACGGTGAGCTCGCTGCGCGCATGGACCGGGTGGTGCGCCTCGCATGAGCCGCTTTTCTCCCCTCGTGCGCATCCTGCGCCTGTTCCTCGCTGAACGGCGCGCCGCCATGGCGGCCGGGGTCGCGCTCGCTGCGGTCGCTGCCGCTGCTGGCCTCGCCCTTCTCGGCCTCTCCGGCTGGTTCATCACCGCGACCGCCTTGGCCGGGCTTGTGCCGGCGACAGCGCTCGCCTTCGACGTGTTCATGCCGGGGGCGGGAATCCGCTTCCTCGCCATCGCCCGCACCTTCGCCCGCTATGGCGAGCGCGTGGTCACCCACGATGCCACCTTGGGTCTGCTCGCCGCCCTGCGCGAACGGCTCTTTCGCGGCTTCGCCGAGGCGCAACGCGCGCGGGCGCTCGCCTCGCGCCCGGCGCGGCTGCTGTTTCGCCTCACCGCCGATGTCGATGCGCTGGACACGCTCTACCTCCGCTTGCTGGTGCCGGCTGGGGCGGCGGTGGCAACCGCGATCGGGCTTGGGGTGGGGCTTTCCGTCCTGTCACCCGCCTTGGGCTTCGTCGCCGCTTGCTTGCTCCTCGGCTCGGGGCTTGGCCTGCCCCTGTGGCTGGCCCGTGCTGCCGAACGCGAGTCCCGCCGCCGTGCCGCCGCGCTCGAGGCGCTGCGGGTGCGCGCCGCCGAAATCGTCTCTGGCCAGGTGGCCTATGCGATGGCGGGGCGGCTTGCTGCTCAGGTCGATGCCGCAGCTGCGGCCGAAGCCCGGCTCGCCGCCGCCGATCTCGCGCTCAACCGGCTGGAGACGGCGGCCGGGGCGGGCTTCGGCGCGGCAGCCGCCGTGCTGCTCGCCGCTGCTGCCTGGGCCGCGGCCCAGCTCGCCGCAGGGGGCGACATCTCCGCCCCGCAGGCGGCGCTGATCTTGCTCTTGGCCCTGGCCGCCCTCGAGCCTTTCGCCGCGCTTCGCCGCGGCGCGGTGGAGTTCGGCCGCAGCGCGCGCTCTGCCGCCCGGCTGTCGCATGCGCTCGACCCCGGTCCGTCCGCCGCCTGCCCGGCCCCGCCGCCGGGGATGGCGGTGTGCATCGCGGGGCTGCGCTATACGCCGCCGGCAAGCACGACCCCGCTCTTCGCTGGGCTCGACCTCACGATCGCCGAAGGCGAACATGTCGCTCTGGTCGGACCCTCGGGGGCTGGGAAATCAACCCTGTTCGCCCTCCTCCTGGGCGACATCGTCGCCGATGGCGGCACGATCACGCATCTGCCCTGCGCGGTGCTCAGCCAGCGGGTTGCGCTCTTTCGCGACAGCGTGCGCGGCAACCTCACGCTCGGCCGGGCGGAGGCCGAGGACACGGTGCTCTGGCGGGCGCTTGCCGCCGCCGGGCTCGACGAGGTCGTGCGCGCTTTGCCCGGCGGGCTTGATGCGCAGCTCGGCGAAGGGGGGGAGGGTCTGTCCGAGGGGCAGAAACGGCGGCTTGCTCTGGCGCGCCTGCTCGTTCGCGCAAGCCCGCTCTGGCTGCTCGACGAGCCGACGGAAGCCTTGGATGCGGAGACCGCAACCCTGGTTCTGACACAGATCAAAACGCTCGGGCGAAACCACACTATCTTCGCAATTGCGCATCTGAGGCGGGAGGCGGAGCTGGCCGATCGGCTGATCCGCCTCGAGGCCGGGCGGATCGTCGCCGATGTGCGGCGGGGCGAACGGGGCTTTGCCGAGCTGTTGGCGACGTTGCGTTCGGGCTGAGCCTGCGTGCGCCGCACGCCGCCGTCCTGCGACGCGCGAACTTCGCTTCGAGGAGCCGGTTTCGCCGGGTGCTGGCATGGAGCTCGATGTCGTCACGCTGTCGCGCCTTCAGTTCGCGCTGACTGCGATGTTCCATTTCCTGTTCGTGCCGCTCACTTTGGGCCTTTCCATCATCCTCGCGATCATGGAGACGGTCTATGTGATGACCGACCGCCCGATCTGGAAGGAGATGACCAAGTTCTGGGGCAAGCTGTTCGGCATCAACTTTGTGCTCGGGGTGGCGACCGGCATCACCATGGAATTCCAGTTCGGCATGAACTGGAGCTACTATAGCCATTACGTCGGCGACATCTTCGGCGCCCCTCTCGCCATCGAAGGGCTGATGGCCTTCTTCCTCGAGGCCACCTTCGTTGGCCTGTTCTTCTTCGGCTGGGACCGCCTCTCCAAGGTCGGCCACCTGATGGCGACCTACGCTGTGGCGCTCGGCTCCAATCTCTCCGCACTGTGGATCCTGGTCGCCAACGGCTGGATGAACCACCCGGTGGGCGCGGTGTTCAACCCGGTGACGATGCGGATGGAGATCGAGTCCTTTTTCGATGTGCTGTTCAACCCAGTGGCGCAGGCGAAGTTCGTGCACACCACCTCTGCCGGCTATGTCACCGCGGCGTTGTTCGTGCTCGGCGTCTCCGCCTGGTACCTGCTGAAGGGGAGGCACATCGCTCTCGCCAGGCGCTCGATGGCGGTCGCCGCCTCGTTCGGGCTTCTCTCCTCGCTCTCCGTGGTCGTGCTCGGTGACGAGAGCGGCTACCTCGCCAACGAGCATCAGAAGATGAAACTCGCCGCCATTGAGGGCATGTGGGAGACCGAGCCCGCGCCGGCGGCGTTCACAGTCATCGGCATCCCCGATGCGGAGGCGCGCGAGACGCGCTATGCGATCCAGATCCCCGCCGTGTTGGGGCTGATCGCGACCCGGTCTCTCAACACCGAAATCCCGGGCATCCTCGATCTCGTGCGTTCGGGCGAGGAGCACATCCGCCAGGGCATCGTCGCCTACGACGCTCTGCAGCAGATCCGTGCCGCGCGGGGGCTGGAGAACGTTTCCCAGGCGGTTCGTGACGCGTTCGAAGAGAACGGCCGCTGGCTGGGCTACGCCTTCCTGCTCAAGCGCTATGTCGACGACCCGCGATTGGCCACCGCCGAGCACATTCAGCGCGCGGCCTGGGACCTCGTGCCGCCCGTGGGGTGGCTGTTCTGGATGTTCCGGCTGATGGTGGGCTTGGGCTTCTACTTCATCCTGCTGTTCGCGGCCTTCTTCTGGCTTGCCAGCCGCCAGCGGCTCGATCGCCATCGCTGGCTGCTGTGGCTCGCCCTCTGGTCGATCCCCTTGCCGTGGATCGCCGCCGAAGCCGGCTGGTTCGTCGCTGAGGTCGGGCGCCAGCCCTGGATCATCGAGGGTGTGCTGCCGACCGCGGTCGCCGTCTCCACCTTGGGCATCTGGGAGGTGGCGCTGACTCTCGCCGGCTTCGTCCTCTTCTACACCGTGCTCGCGGTGATCGAGGTCGGGCTGATGGTGCGCGCCATCCGCAAAGGGCCGCCCGCCTCTGCCGACGTGGTCGGACCAGCTCCCATCCCATCCGCCAAGCCTGCTGGGCTGCGCGGTGCCGTCGCAGCGGAGTGACGTGCCATGACGCTTCATACGCTGATCGACTACGAGACCCTTCGCCTGATCTGGTGGGTGCTGCTCGGCGTGCTCCTGATCGGCTTCGCCGCCACGGACGGGTTCGACATGGGGGTGGGCATGCTGCTGCCCTTCGTCGGCCGCACAGATGTCGAACGGCGGGTCGCGATCAACACCGTGGGCCCGGTGTGGGAAGGCAACCAGGTGTGGTTCATCCTCGGCGGCGGCGCCATCTTCGCCGCCTGGCCTCCGCTCTACGCCGTCTCCTTCTCCGGCTTTTATCTTGCGATGTTCGTCGTGCTCGCCGCCCTCATCCTCCGCCCCGTCGCGTTCAAGTACCGCAGCAAGCGCGACGAGCCCGCCTGGCGCGAGCGGTGGGACTGGGCGCTCTTCATCGGCGGCTTCGTGCCGGCGCTGATCTTCGGGGTTGCGGTCGGCAACGTGCTGCAGGGCGTGCCGTTCCGACTCGATGACGATCTGCGCTCCTTCTACGAGGGCTCGTTCTTCGGCCTGCTCAATCCCTTCGCGTTGATGTGCGGCGTGCTGTCCGTCGCCATGCTGGCGATGCACGGCGGCGCTTGGCTCGCGTTGAAGGCGGATGGCGTGGTGGCCGAGCGCGGGCGCCGCATCGGCGCGCAGGCGGCTCTGGTCACGTTTGCGCTCTACGCGTTGGGGGGCGTGCTGCTGTGGGCCTTCGTCGACGGCTATCGCATCGTCTCGGAGGTGGTGACGGACGGGCCCTCCAACCCGCTGCTGAAGGAGGTGGAGGTCGCTGCCGGGGCCTGGTTCGACACCTACGCCGCTCGGCCGTGGCTTCTTTTGGCTCCGGCGATGGGGCTAATCTGCGCCCTGCTCGCTTGGGCAGGCTTGCGCCTTCGGCTCGAGGGGCTACCCATCATCGTCTCTGGCCTCTCCATCTTCGGCGTCATCTCGAGCGTGGGGATCGCGATGTTCCCCTTCCTGTTGCCCTCCTCGCTCGACCCGCGCTCAAGCCTCACCGTGTGGGACAGTTCGTCCTCGCACCAGACTCTGTTCATCATGCTGGTGGTGACGGTGATCTTCCTGCCCATCGTGCTCGCCTACACCGCCTGGGTGTACCGCGTGCTGTGGGGCAAGGTGACGGAAGAGGAGGTTCGCCGCGAGGCGGGGCACTACTACTGAGCAGACGGGGAGACCGACCGATGTGGTATTTCGCCTGGATTCTCGGCATGCCGCTGGCGGCTGCCTTCGCTGTGCTGAACGCGATGTGGTTCGAAATGATGGAGGACGATCGCGCGCGCGAGGCGGCGACACGCCGCTGATTGTGCGGGGTGGCTGCCTGCCACCGCCCAGGCGCGCCGCGATCAGCCGGGCCCCCTCCCCCTGCGCCAGGCCGAGCTGGAGGTCCGGCGCGAGGTGCCAGACCGAGGTCGAGGGCGCGAGGTCGACCGCGGCGGCCTCGACTTCGGCGCGCAGCGCACAGCCATCGCGAAGCCAAGGCGAGGGCGGGCGGAGATCGAGGCCGCGCCAGATCTGTCCGCCGAGCCCCGGGGCCTCGTCGACCAGCAGGGTGATCAGTCCTTGCCGGCTCCCCTCGGCCGCCGCCGCCATGCCGGCAGGGCGGCGCCGACGACGACGAGATCGTCGGCGTGCCGCAGGCTTGCCAGGGAACCGGCGCGCCTCGTGGGCCGCTGATCGCCGCGCTGGGGTCCATCGCCGCGCGGTTCACCCGCATGCCCGCGCGCAAGGTGGTGAGACACGCCCGCCGCCCCGGCAGACCGTCGATCTCGACCAGGCACTCGAAGCAGGCACCGATCAGACAGAAGGGGCCGCGCGCCTCGCCCGTCGCCGGATTGCGGCGGAAGGCCCGCACGCCGAGGGCGAGCAGGGCGGAGACGACCGTGTCGCCCTCGACGCCCTCGACGTCGCATCCGTCGAGCACGAAGCGGAGCGGCTGAGCGACGCGCTCAAGCTGCCGCGCGAACATCGAACCGCGCTGCGCTGAAGGATGAAACCTCCGCCCCGAGCTGGCCGGCTGCGATCATCGCCGCGAGGCGCGTGGCGTGGATGGCGGCGACAGTCACTCCGCTGTGGCAGGAGAGGACGAACGCACCAGGATGACGGGCGGATTGGTCGTAGAGCGGAAGCCCATCCCGGGTCAGCACGCGCAAGCCCGCCCAGCTTCGCACCACCGGCACGCGGGCGAGAGCTGGGAAGACGCGGATCGCGCGCCGCGCCTGGCGGCGCGCCTCGGCGGCGAAGCCGGGGGCGCGGGTGTCGGGCAGCCAGATCTGGACCGGTCTCAACCCGCGCGCGCGCAGGCCGGCGCGATGGGCGGCGACGCGGGCGCGGGTGGGGCGGGGGGGTGATGACAGATGTTACACGTAACGATGCGGGCGGATGTGGTCAAGCGGTCCCTCACCCTGGGCCTCTCCCGCGGGCGGGAGAGGGAACCCGGCGGCGACGCAGGTCCCCTCTCCCACGGGAGTGGGAGAAGGTCAGGGTGAGGGCGGATCGGCTCGCCCGCCAGTTGAATACGACTTCGTGACAAATCGGTGTCGGAAAACTTTACACCCCCCCGCCGGGCTTTGGTGTGTCTTCGTAACTTCCAGGATCCCCGTCACTGGCCCGACGATTGCATGTCTGTGTTGCACGCCCGGCTGGGGCGGGGATCCGATTACGGGTCAAGGCACGGGAGAAGAACCATGAAGCTCGGCAAGGTTGTGGCAGGGGGTCTGGTCGGGGCGGCGATGTTCGCCTTCGGCGGGATGACCGGCATCGGCGGGATCAGCGGCACGGCTCAGGCAGCGCTCAACTGCGGCGGGACCGCGGTCACCAGCGACGTGTCGCTGACGATCAACTATCCGCCTCTGAGGAGCTACTACGCGACGCAATGCGCGCTCGTGTTCAGTGGCAACTCCCTGGCTGACGAGACGGCCGCCTTCAACACCGCCTTCGGTCCAGGCTTCATCGGGCTCGACAAGAGCGACATCGCGGGTCCTGGGCTTGGGTTCGGCGGGATCACCTTCGAGGTGACCGCTGACAGCACCCAAAGCGGATCCTGGACGGTGACGTGGACCGACGTTGCCGGCCTGCCCGATCTGCCGATCACGATCGACCTCGGCGTGATCCTGAAGTCGGGCAGCCAGAATAACCCGGACGGCGATCACGCCCTCTACCTGCTGGAGAGTGTCCTCCTGCCGATTTCGCCCACCAGCGGCACCGGCACGTTCTCGGTTCAGTTCCTGAACCCGGCGAGCAAGCTCGGCGAGCTCTCGCACATGACCCTCGTTGGCCGCATCGTCGAGACGCCGGTGCCCGAGCCCGCCTCGCTCGCGCTGCTGGGCATGGGTCTGCTCGGCCTCGGCTTCGCTGCCCGCCGCCGCCGCGCCTGACACCCTGACCAGGGGG
>CALFVI010000021.1 GCA_937928775.1 uncultured Elioraea sp.
ACCGCGGCGAGCGTCGCGACCCAGTCCTCAACCGCCCCTTCGTCGGTGACGTCGAGCGCGGCGAACCGGGTTGCCTCGGGCAGGAGCTCGCGCACCGCTGCGATCGCCTCCCGGTCGCGGTCCGCGACCGCAACTTGCCACCCTTCCGCCGCCGCCGCCTTGGCGATGGCGAGCCCGATTCCCGACGCCCCCCCGGTGACGGCGACGATGCCACGGTCCATCCGCGTTTCCTCTTTCCCTGTTTGTGCAAAGCATGCCGCGGACGCGCCAGCGGCGGAATGCCCCCTTGCAGGAGTGGCGGGCCTCTCGCCATGCTGCGTGCCTCTCCGTTCGGGGGAACGGAGCGAAGGAGGAGACGCCCATGTCCATCGCCCTCACACGGCGCGGCCTCATTGCCGCCACTGCCGTCGGTCTTGCCTCGCCCTGGGTGTCGCGCGCTCAGGCCGCAAAGAGCGAGTACAAGCTCTCAGTCGTCGGCAACCGGCCGATTCCCCTCTCCGAAGGGGCGTTCCATTGGGCCGACCTGGTCACCGAACGCACGGGCGGGCGCATCACCGTCAAGGTCTATCCCGGCAGCCAGCTCGTCGGCGGCGATCAGACGCGCGAACTGCTCGCCATGCGCCAGGGCGTGATCGACTTCTGCGTTTCCTCGACCATCAACCTCTCGCCGCAGATCCGCGAGATGAACCTCTTCTCGCTGCCGTTCCTGATGCCCTCGCACCGCGCTTTCGACGCGCTGATCGGCGGCGAGGTGGGACAGGAGCTGTTCCGCGTGATGGCCACGCGCGACGTGGTGCCGCTTGCTTGGGGCGAGAACGGGTTCCGTGAACTCTCCAACTCGCGCCGCCCCGTGCGCACACCCGCAGACTTGCGGGGTCTGAAGATCCGTTTCGCAGCCGGAGCGATCTTCTCCGACATCTTCACCGCGCTCGGCGCCAACCCAGTGCAGATGAGCTTCGCCGACCTGCAGCCCGCACTCTCCACCGGCGCGGTGGATGGGCAAGAGAACCCGATCAACCTTTTCCTCGCCTTCCGCATGGACCAGCTCGCGCAGCGCCACCTCACGGTGTGGAACTACTGCGCTGATGCGGGGATTTTCCATGTGGCAAAGAGCGTGTGGGACACGTTCTCGGCGCAGGATCGCGAAATCGTGGCGGAAAGCGCACGCGAGGCGGCACGCCGGCAAATCGCTGCTTCGCGCAAAGGGATCACGCATCAGGACCGCTCCTCCTTCGAGGAGCTGGCGCGACGGGGCGTTGCTGTGGTGGAACTCTCGGAGGCAGAGAAGCAGGCCTTCGCGCGTGCGACCCGCAGCGTGTTCGACACTTGGGCGCAGCGGACGGGAGCCGAACTCGTGCGCAAGGCGGAGGCGGCGATCCGGGCGGTCATGTAACGACACAGAGGCGGAACGGAGGACTGCGCCGGGCCGCCGTCCGGGATTGCTCGATGGAAACCGAGGACCCTTCGCGCTCGCCTGGGCTGAAACTGGGCGAACCCCCTCCGCGCGTGCCGGCCTCACTCGAAAGGTCGATCGCGGCCGCAATCATGGCCGCACTCGCCCTGATCACGCTCGCCAACGTGCTGGCGCGCTGGTTCAGCAACGTGTCCATCGCATTCACCGAGGAATACTCCGTCACCTTGATGGTGATCCTCACCCTGGTCGGCTCCGCCGCCGCCTTCGCTGCGGATCGTCACATCCGCCTCACCTTTTTCATCGAGAAGCTGCCCACGCGCCTCGCCCGCGCGCTTGAGCAGCTCGTCCTCCTCTCCACACTCTTCGTCTTCGGCGCGATCGCCTGGCTCGGTGCCGTCTATGTCTGGGACGAGTACCGGTTCGAGGTGCTTTCGGCAGGTCTTGGCGTGCCGCAGTGGCTCTACACCATCTGGCTGCCGGTGCTCGCTCTGCTGATTTGTCTCCGCATCCTCGGCCGGCTGCTGCGCGTCGCGCGCGCGAGGGGGTGAGGGCGGATGGTGCTCGACGGCTCGGCCCTCCTGCTCAGTGCGTTCTTCCTGCTGCTGTTTCTCGGCGTGCCCATCGGCGTGGCGCTGGGCCTATCCGGTTTCGCGGTCATCGGCGTGCACGGGCTCGGCGTGATGGCGCTGCCAACCAACATCTGGGCCGGCATCGCGAAGTATCCGTTGCTTGCACTGCCGATGTTTGTGCTGGCGGGAATGATGTTCGAGCGGTCCGGGGTGGCTGAGCGTCTTGTGCGCTTCGCCTCCTCCCTCGTCGGACAACGGCGCGGCGGGCTTGCCGTGGTCGCCGTTCTGGTCTGCATGATCCTAGGTGGCATCTCGGGATCGGGAGCGGCGGATGCGGCGGCGGTGTCGGCGGTGATGCTGCCCTCGATGCTGCGGCAGAACTATCCGCGCCCTTACATCGCCTCCCTGGTCGCGGCGGCGGGTTCCACCGCCGTGCTCATTCCGCCCTCGATCCCGTTCATCGTCTATGCGGTTCTGGTGCCGGGCGTGTCGGTGCCCGCCCTGTTCGTCGGCGGGCTCATCCCCGGCCTCCTGGTGGGGGCGGCACTGCTCGTCCCTGCCATCGCGCTCGCGAGGGTCGGCGGCTTCGGCGCGCCGGAGCCAGGAGAAGCCCGGCCGCCGGTCGGACGGAGCCTGGTCGAGGCCGGCTGGGGCCTCGCCGCGCCGGTAGTGATCCTTGGCGGACTGCGCACTGGGATGTTCACCCCAACGGAGGCGGCGGTCGTTGCCGTGTTTTACGGGTTGTTCGTCGGCAGCGTCATCTATCGCACGCTGGGCCTGGGCGAGATCTACGAGTGCCTGCGCGACTCGGCCGAGATCTCCGCCGTCGTGCTGATCATCGTCGCGCTCGCTTCGATCTTTGCCTATGCGGGAGCGACCGTTGGCGCCTTTGACAGTCTCGCGCGCGGGATGCTCGCCCTCACCTCGTCGGAATGGGCGATGAAGCTTCTGATCATGCTGCTCGTGCTGGTGGCGGGCATGCTGATCGATGCGATCTCGATCTTCCTCGTCTTCCTGCCCATCCTGCTGCCGATCGCGCGCAGCTTCGGCTGGGACCTTACCTGGTTCGGCATCGTGCTGACCATGAACGTTGCGATCGGCTCCTTCACGCCGCCGATGGCGGTGAACCTGATGGTGACCTGCAAGGTCGCAGGCTGCTCGATCGAGGAGACGGTGCCGTGGGTCATCTGGTTCGTGCTCGCGATGCTGGCCGCACTCCTTCTCGTGCTGTTCATCCCGGACCTTGCTCTCGCCCTGCCGCGCGCGCTCGGCGACCTGTGAGATCCTGGCGCTGCCCGCGTCACCTCATCTCCATCGTCTGCACGTCATGTGGTCGGCGTGAACCGGGTCTCCTGGGAAGGGGTGCGGGCGGTCATCTCAGCTCGCTACCGCGCTGTGATCCCGTCCCTCGCTGCGCTGCCGGATGTCGGATCCACCGGGCGAGGGACGTTCCCTGTTCGAGGATGCTGACCCGGTGGCGGAGTGCGCCGAGTACCATCGCCGGTATCTTCCGGTTGCATTCTCCGCGACCTCGATGTTGCCGTGGCCCGCGAGACAGCGTCCTCGGCTCCTGCAGGGGACACCGCGAATGGAATGGCGGTCCCGGTTGGGCATTCTCTGGGCGCGAGTGGAGCGGTGATGCAAACCATCCTGAACACCCCTCTCGCCTCCGCCGACACGCTGGGCGTCTCGTCTGGAGCTGGGCTGGGTGCCGCTACGATGATCGTGCTGGGCAGCCCGTTGGCATTGCCGAAGGCCCGGGCCGTGCCACTTGCAGCCTTCGCCTCCGCGTCACTCACCTGTGGCCTCGTCCGGATGATCGACAGCGTGCGAGGGGGCGACCGCCGAAGGGCTGGTGGTCGCTGGCATCGCCCTGATGTTCCTCTGCTGGGCGCGGGCGGTTGCACGCTTTCCTCTTGATCTCGCTCAAGACAGGCGTCGCGGTCACCTTCACCGGAACCATCGGCGTCGTCGGTCTTGTCGCGCCCCACAGCGCCCGCGGCATTGTCGGCGAGGACCAGCGTGCTCCATTGGCGCAACACCCTCGCCCGTCTTGATCTGTCGCGCCGCCCGTCCGACCAAGACGGGCTCATCGTGGTCATCGCGCTGCACGATCTCAACCTCGCGCTCGCCTGTGCATTACGCGCGCTCGTTCTCGGCAAGGGTCGGTTGGGTGCGGATGGGCGGCCCGACACCGCACTCTCACTCGATGTGATTGCGGAGGTATGGTGGGTTGAGGACGAGCTTGTGCGGAGCTGGTCGGGACGAACCGCCATTCTGCCGCACCGCCCCCTCGCGGCATGAGCTGGAACCGGGAACGAACCGCTCACTCCACGCTCAGCCGAGCGTCGGAGTGACGTGGCGCGCCCTGAGGGATTCGAACCCCCGACCCGCAGCTTAGAAGGCTGCCGCTCTATCCGGCTGAGCTAAGGGCGCGGCGCAACACCCGTCTTATAGCAGGAGCGCGAAAGGACAGAACCGCGCTGCGGCGTCTCCGCCCCACCCACTGTGCGTCGGGGAAAACTTTGCACTCTGCGGTCAGCCGTCTGGGCGACAGCCCATGAGACCGTGTCAGCCGCGACGGCCGCCGGCCTAATCCAGGCGAGGGGAAAAGCCGGGCGGCGGGTGATCCGATCAGTGTGTCCAGTTCTCGCGCCGGGTGTGCGCGAAGTTTTCGGCGTAGCTCTTCGGCTTCACGTGGTGGTCTGCAAGGGGCTCCACCTCGTAGGCAATTCCATGCCTCTCCGCGTAGGCCTTCGCCGCCTCAAGCGAGGAGAAGCGAAGCCGCACCTGGCGTTCCAAGGTCGACCCACCCCCCACCCAGCCGGTGAGCGGATCGTGACGCAAGGGCACTGTGGGCTCAAACTCGAGCCACCACTCCTTCGTCCGGGCCTTGCCGGACTGGGTTGGCGTCTTCGGCAGCCGATAGATGCGGGCCTTGCTCATCGCCTGTGCCCTCTCCGCTGGTCGGGGCGGCCGGATTCGAACCGACGACCTTCTGCGCCCAAGGCAGACGCGCTACCAGGCTGCGCTACGCCCCGCCGGGGCGGCACCGTAGCCATGCCGTCGCCCGCCCGCAACCGTGGCATCGTCACGCGGGAAGAATGGCCTCGAGCCCACCCATGTAGGGTCTAAGAACCTCCGGGATGTCAATGCCGCCATCCGCCCTCTGATACGTCTCCATCACCGCAATCAGGGTCCGCCCGACCGCAAGCCCTGAACCGTTCAGCGTGTGCACGAACCGCGTGCCCTTGCCATCGGCGGGCCGGTAGCGCGCGTCCATGCGCCGCGCCTGGAAGTCGCGGCAGTTCGAGCAAGACGAAATCTCCCGCCACGCCCCCTGGCCCGGAAGCCAGACCTCGAGGTCGAAGGTGCGCGCGGCAGAAAAGCCGATGTCGCCGGAACAAAGATCGACCACGCGGTAGGCGAGCCCCAGCCGCTGCAACACGGTCTCTGCACAGCGCGTCATCCGCTCGTGCTCGGCCTCGGACTGTTCAGGGGTGGTGATGGAGACGAGCTCCACCTTAAGGAACTGGTGCTGGCGCAGCATGCCGCGCACGTCGCGCCCGGCACTGCCGGCCTCGGCGCGAAAGCAAGGGGTGAGTGCAGTGACCCGGAGGGGAAGCTCGCTTTCCGCGAGGATCCGCTCGCGCACCAGGTTGGTCAGAGGCACCTCGGCGGTGGGGATCAGCCACCGCCCGTCGGTGGTGACGAATTGATCCTCGCGGAACTTCGGCAACTGCCCGGTGCCGAACAGCACCTCCTCGCGCACAAGCAGAGGCGGGCTCACCTCGGTGTAGCCGTGCTCGCCCACCTGCAGGTCAAGCATGAACTGCCCAATCGCCCGCTCGAGCCGCGCGAGCGCCCCCTTGAGCACGACGAAGCGCGAGCCCGAGAGTCTCGCCGCTGCCTCGAAGTCCATCAGGCCCAGTCGCTC
This sequence comes from uncultured Elioraea sp., assembly GCA_937928775.1. Classification (GTDB taxonomy): domain Bacteria; phylum Pseudomonadota; class Alphaproteobacteria; order Acetobacterales; family Acetobacteraceae; genus Elioraea. Next base: position 5,921 of record CALFVI010000021.1, read on the forward strand.
GCCGAGCTCGAAATGCTGCAGCGGTGTCCAGTCGAACCGCCTCGGTTCCCCCCACGCGCGAAGCACCACATTCTCCTCGGCCGAGGCCCCCGTCGGCACCGAGGCGTCGAGCCAGTTTGGAAGGGTGGCGAGCAAAGAGTCGAGTTCGCGGCCAAGCCGCTTCTCCTCTGCCTCCTCGCGCGCGATCGCGTCCGCGAGCGCGGCCGATTCAGCCAACAGGGCTGAGACGTCCTCGCCCGCGCCGCGCGCAGCACCGATGCGCTTGGACAGCGCGTTGCGCCGTGCCTGCAGCTCCTGAAAGGCGGTCTGGGCAGAGCGGCGAAGACGATCGAGCTCGAGGACACGGGAGGAGGCGGGCTCAAAGCCGCGCCTGGCCAGCATCGCGTCGAAGGTCTCCGGGGCCTCCCGGATCCGTTTCAGATCGTGCATCGGACCGGTGCGCTTGGTGTTGGGCGGGAATCACTCGGCGGCGGCAGGCTCGGGCTTCGGACGCGCCAGTCTGGCGGCGAGGATCGAGCCCTCGTAGAGCAGGATCAGAGGTAAGGCGAGCCCGATTTGGCTGATCACGTCGGGCGGCGTGATCACCGCGGCGAGCACGAACATGCCGACGATGGCGTAGCGGCGCTTCGCTGCCATGCCTTCGGGCGTGACGATCCCCACCCGCGCGAGCAGCACAAGCCCGACCGGCATCAGGAAGGCGAAGCCAAAGGCGAAGATCAGCCGCATCACCAGCGAGAGGTATTCGCCGACCTTCGCCTCGAGCTGGATGGGCAGGCCGCCTGCACCTTCCGGGCTTTCAAAGGAGAGGAAAAAGTGCCAGGCGGCGGGGATGACTAAGTAGTAGCAGAAGGCGGCTCCGAGAGAAAAAAAGACGGGGGTGGCAAGAAGAAAGGGACGGATCGCCCTCTTCTCGCTGCGATAGAGGCCCGGGGCGACGAACAGCCAGAGTTGCATCGCCCACCAGGGGAAGGAGATCATCAACGCGCCCCAGAAGGCAACCTTGAGGTAGGTGAAGAACGCCTCGTAGAGGGCGGTAAAGATCATCCGCCGCTCCTGCCCCGTTTGCGCGGCAAGGATGTCGGCCAGGGGGGCAGCAAGAAAGCCATAGATCTGCTTGGAGAAGGCGTAACAGAGGATGAAGGCGGCGACGAAACCGCCCAAGGCGTAGAGGATGCGCTGCCTGAGCTCGATCAGGTGATCGATCAGCGGCATCGGCTTGTCGTCGATGACGTCGTCCTCGGGTCGCATGGCGCGTCAGGCCCCGTCGCGCTTCATGGAAGGGGGCAGCGAGGGCGGCGGTTCGTCGGGGGGCGGCTTTAGCTCGGTGGCAGGGGTGGCGGAAGCCACGGTCGGCTCGGCCGTCACCGCAGCGGGCTCGGGTTCCGGCGCTGCGGCGTGGGCTGAGCTGTCATAGGCCGCGGATGAAGAGGCGAAAGGGTCGGAGAAGCTCTTCGCCATCTCCCGGTTTGGATCGAGCTCCTCCTCGAACTTGCGTTTGAAGTCATACGCGCCTGAACGAAGCTCGTCGATCTGGCGCTTCACCTCGTCGAGCTTCGCCTCCCGCATCATCTCGTCGACATGGACCTGGAACTCGGCTGCCATGCGCCGTGCCTTCTTAATGAAGTCGGCGACGCCACGAATGGCGTGCGGCAAATCCTTCGGCCCGATCACAACGAGCGCGACCAGCAAGATGAGCGCGATTTCGGTCCAAGCGAGATCGAACATGCCGCCTCAGTTCCCGCCTTTCGCTGCGGCGGGGCTGCTGTCAGCTGGTGCGGTCGGCGGCAGGCTCTTCGAAGGGCTCATCCGCGCTCCCTTTCCCCGCCAGCTGGCGACGCAAACCGGCAACCCCGCGTCCCACTTCCGCCGCCAAGGCAGGGATGTGGCGTGAGCCGAACAGCGCCGCCACCACCAAGCCGACCAGAAGAATCTGCCATAAACCAATCGTCATCGAGATGCCCACCTTGGCCTGGCCCGCACATCCCGCGCACGCGGAGAGATCATGGCAGAGGGGGGTGAGGGCCGCAACGCGGCACCACGCGCCTCGCCTATGCTCACGCTGCCGCCCGGGCCTCGGTCGCGAAGACGTGCGCGCGCGTGGGGTCAAGCGCCACCGCTACCGTCGCGTCCCGAGCCGGCAAGTATTCGCCCGGCACCCGGGCATGGATGTGCACCTCGCGCCCTGCTTCGGTGACGGAGAGGTGGACGAGCGACGTCCGCCCCAACAGGCGCGAGGCCTTGACCCGCGCGCGGGCATGGCAGGCTTCTGCGCGCTCCGCAGGCAGGAGGCGGATTGCCTCAGGGCGGATCAGCACCTCCACCGGCTGGCCCTCCGGCAGGCCCGGCGCCGGCACGGGGCCGAACGGGGTCGCCACCATGCCAAAGCGAACCTGGCCGACGACGCGGTTCACCTCGCCGAGGAGGGAGGCGACAAAGGCCGAAGAGGGGTGAAGGTAGATTTCGGCCGGAGGCCCCTCCTGCACGATTCGCCCCTCGTGCAGCAGCGCGAGCCGGTCGGCCATAAACATCGCCTCCTCGGCGTCGTGGGTCACCATCAAGACGGCGATTCCCTCCTCCTGCAACACATGCAGGGTGTCGTCGCGTACGCGGTCACGCAGCCGCGCATCCAGCCCCGAGAAGGGCTCATCGAGCAGGAGCACGCGCGGGCGCGGAGCAAGCGCGCGGGCGAGGGCGACGCGCTGCTGCTGCCCGCCGGACAGTGTGTGCGGCATGGCCTGTTCGAAACGCTCAAGCCGCACGCGCGCTAGCATCTCGCGCACGCGTTCTGCCCGCTTCGGCCCCTTCACGCCGAAGCCCACATTCTCCGCCACAGTCAAGTGCGGAAAGAGCGCGAAATCCTGGAACAAAAGTCCGATGCCCCGCGCCTCCGGCGCCACCTCGCGGTTGGGTTCAGCAACCAGCACGTCGTCGACCCAAACCCGCCCCTCCTGCAGGGGTGTCAGCCCGGCGGCGATGCGGAGCAGCGTGGTCTTGCCGTCGCCGGAGGGGCCAAGGAGGCAGACAATTTCACCTTCGCCCACCGCAAGGTCGATGCCGCGCAGCACCTCGTTGCGGCCGAACCGGTGGCGCACACCCTCAAGCCTAAGCGCGGTCCTGCTCATTCCCCTCGCCTCCCCTCACCCTCCGGGTCGAGCGGCGGCAGCCTCTCTTCCTCCGGCGCGTCTTGGTGTCGATCCTCCGACACCGTCAGTGAGGTGGGGAGAGGCGGGGTCACAGTCAAAAGCCCTGCCGCCTTCAACTCGTCAAGCCGCGGCAGGTCCTTGAGCGAGGCGAGGCCAAAATGCACCAGAAAGGCCTTGGTGGTGCCCCAGGTCGTGGGGCGGCCCGGGATCTCGCGCCGGCCCTTGGGCTCGACAAAGCCCGCCTCGATCAGCGTCTCCAGCGTGCCCTGGCTCAGCGCCACCCCGCGCAGGTCCTCGATCTCGGCCCGGGTCACTGGCTGGTGGTAGGCGATAACGGCGAGTGTCTCGACAGCGGCGCGGGAGAGGCGGCGAGGGACTTCGAAACGCTTGCGCAGGAGTGGGGCGAGATCCTCCGCGGTGCGCAGCATCCACCCCCCGCCCACGCGCACCAGTTCTACACCTCGGCCCGCCAACGCTTCTTGCAACGCGGCAAGAACGGAGGCGGCCTCCGCCCCCTCTGGCAGGAGGTCCGCGAGCGCCTTCTCCGACACGGGCTCGGCGGAGGCGAACAGGACCGCCTCGGCCAGGCGAAGCCACTCCGCCGGCACGGGCGGCTTTGGCAACGGCAACAGGGCGCTGTCTGGAGGCAGTTCGTCCATCACGCATCAGGCTCCGCTTCGCTTCGGGCCTTGATCCAGATCGGCCCGAACGGTTCGTCCTGGCGCAAGGCGACGGTTCGACCTTTGGCGAGCTCGAGCCCGGCCACCAGCATCGACGCAAGGCCGGCGCGCATCGGCAGGCCGGGGGCGAGGTTTGGTGGCAAAAATCGTGTGAGAACAGCCCAATCCGGCACGACCCTGAGAAGCCTGACGAGCCGTGCCAAAGCATCCTGCACGCTCATCAGGTCAAGCGGGGGCGGCGCGTAGCGGCGCTTGCTGAGAGCCCGCCGACGGGCAGCAGCATAGCCCGCGATCAGGTCGGCAAGCGACACAGCCCAGCCTCCCGGCACGCGTTCAACCCTCGCCTCCGGCGCGCCGCGCGGCCAGACATCGACCCCAAGCCGCACCCGCGCCATCAGCGCCGCCGCGGCCTCGCGCATGGCCTCAAGCCGTCGCAGCTGCCAGGCGAGAGCCTCCGCCGCCGCCTCGGGGCTCGGCTCATCCGCTGGCCGTTCGGCGGGCGGCAGCAACAGCCGCGACTTCAGGTACGCAAGCCACGCTGCCATCACCAGATAGTCGGCTGCAAGCTCGAGGTCGAGCGCGCGTGCCCGCGCGATCCACTCAAGATACTGCTCTGCCAGGCGAAGGATGGAGAGCCTGGCGAGGTCGACCTTCTGGTCGCGCGCGAGTTCAAGCAGGAGATCAAGCGGGCCCTCCCACCCCTCGAAGGAAACGGTGAGAGGACCCGGAGCTGGAGGAGGGCCCTCCTCGAAAGCCTCGGTCGCTGCGTGCGTCATAGGCCGACCGCGGTGAACACCAGCCGCCGCAGCACGGCAAGCGGCGGCAACAGAAGCTGGGCGAGCGGATCGAACGCCACGCCCGCAAGCCGCAGCAAGGCCGGCAGCACGAAGAGGCCGAGGAGCACGAGGACCAGCCCTGCCGGCTCGAGCCGAGCAAGCGGCCGGGCCAGGCCCAGGGGCAGGAGGCCGACAAGAATTCGTCCCCCATCGAGGGGCGGAACGGGGATGAGGTTGAACAGCATGAGAAGCAGGTTGATCTGCACGGCGAAGACGATCGCCTCAGCAGCAAGAAAACCCGCCTGATCAGGCAGGAGGTCGACGAGGTGTCCGCAACAGGCGAAGGCGAAAGCCAGCGCGAGGTTGATCGCCGGCCCCGCCGCTGCGACCAGCGCCATGTCCTGCCGCGGACGGCGAAAGTTGCGCGGATCCACCGGAACCGGCTTGGCCCAGCCGAACAGGAACTCCACCCGGCCGATGGACAGAATCTGCATGCCGAACAGGAGCAGAGGCAAGGCAACGGTGCCGAACGGGTCGAGGTGACGAAGGGGGTTGAGGGAAAGCCGCCCCCGCTCGCGCGCCGTCGGGTCGCCGAGCGCATCTGCCGCCCAGCCGTGCGCCACCTCATGGCAGACGATGGCGATCAGCGCCCCCGGCGCAAACAGCAGAAGCGCGACCAGAATGCTCTCGATCATGCGATCAGGGCGGCCAGGGCGGCCTCTGCCCGCGCGCGGCTGAAGCCGGCGCATGGCAAGGCGCCGCAGGCGGAGGCGGCGAAGCGGGCGGCGGAGGTGCGCGAGACAGGCGGCGTGGCGGCAAGCACGGCTTCGGTGCGCGCACCCTCGCCGGAGCATTCGAGTACGGCGTCGCAGCCGGCGGAAATGGCCGCCAGCGCGAGCTCCCCGGGCGGCCCACTTAACGCCTGCATCGCGAGATCGTCCGACACAAGCGGGCCACCGAAGCCAAGTTGGCGTCGGATCACGCGCAACACGCGGGCCGAGAGGGTGGCAGGCAGGCGGTCATCCCATGTCGTGTAGAGGATGTGGGCGGTCATCGCCCACCCCCCCTCCCCCGCCAGCGCGGCGAAGGGCCGCGCGTCATGGGCGAGGATCTCTTCGGCAGGGGCCTCGACCACGGGCAAAGCGAGGTGGGAATCGACACGCGCCCGGCCGTGCCCCGGAATGTGCTTCATCACCGGGATCACGCCACCCGCCCGCAGGCCGCGGATCACTGCCCGGCCCAGGCTTGACACAACGCGCGGGTCGGCGGCGAAGGCGCGGTCGCCAATCACCGGGTCAGCCCCCTCTGCCGGCAGGTCAAGCACCGGAGCGCAGCACACCGTCACGCCAAGGGCGCGCAGATCCTCAGCGATCAGCCGCGCGTTGAGGAAGGCGGCACGACGGGCAGCCCTGGGGTCGCGTGTGTAGAGCGCGCCGAACCGGGCGGCGGGCGGCGGGTGACGCCAGTGCGGCGGGCGAAGCCGCACCACCCGGCCGCCCTCCTGGTCGACCAGAACCGGCGCCCCGGCCCGGCCGAGGGCGGCGCGGAAGGCCGCGATCAGCGCCGCGACCTGAGCGGGCTCGACCACGTTACGCGCGAACAGGATGGCGCCGAACGGCGGGAGGCGACGGAACAGACGTACCTCCTCGGCGCTGAGCTCGGGGCCGGCGAGGCCGACGATCGCCGCCCGCGGTTCAGGGGCCGGCAAAGGGTCAGGAACCCGCGACGACGAGGCAACCCATGCCCTTCGCCCGCACCGTCTCGCAGAAAGCGCGTGCCGCAGCCTCGTCCGGGAAGCCGCCGGCGCGAATGCGCCACAGCGGCCGCCCGTCGCGGTCGATCCGGCTCGCCGTCAGAGGGCGCGAGCCCAGCTCGCGCGCAAGGCGAGAACGGAGCCGTGCGATTTCGGGCTGCACCTGGGCTTCGGCGGTGACGGCGGCGAGTTGGACGGATACGGGCCCCGCAGCGGGTGTTGCCGGGGCGGGGCGCGGAGCTTCGAGCGAGGCCGTGCGCGGCGGCGGGACGATGGTGGCAGGCGCAGCGACGGGCGGTTCGGGCGCGGTCGCCGCCGGCGGCTCACCGATTGCGGCCGCGGCGGCAGGCGCCGATGCTTCCGGCGGTGCAGGCGGAGCAGGCCGCGGCAGCGGTTTCGGCTCCTCAGGCGGCGGCAACAGCACCTCAATGCGGCGCTCGCCGTCCCTCTCGCGCGTTCGCGCCCCTGGATAGACCTCGATGTCCTGGTTCGGCACCCGATAGCCCCCTGGCTCCGCCGGGCGCACGCGCAGGGGCGAATCATCGGCGAGGATCATCGGCACCTCCCCCTCGCCGCCGCGCGTGACGACGTACACTGCGGCCCCTGCGGCGACCAGGAGCACAAGCATTCCCGCCCACAGGAGGCCCACGCCGCGGCGCCCCCTGCCCTCGCGCTCGCGCCACACCGGGCCCTGCAAACGCCCATCCATCCGATCGACCTCGGTCGCCATCTGCGCCTCCTCGCGAAGCCCCGGGCTTCAGCGCATCTCCTCGACCGGCTCGACCCCCATCACCTCGAGGGCGGAGGCGATCACGGTCGCGGTTGCCTGCACCAGCGCAAGCCGCGCCATCGTCGCCGCGCGGTCGTCAGTGCGGATGAAGCGGAGCTCCGTCTCTTCGCGGCCCTTGTTCCACAAAGCATGGAAGGCCGCAGCCACATCATAGACCGCAAAGGCGATTCGGTGCGGCTCCGCCGCCAGCGCCGCCTGCTCGACCACACGCGGCCATAGCAAAAGCTGCTTGATCAGGGCGAGCTCCGCCTCGTCGGTGAGCGCGTCGCGCGGCGCGGCGGCAAGCGCAGAAGGGCTGACCGCCTCCGGCCCAAACACCTGGGCAGCGTGACGCAGCACGGACCGGCAACGGGCGTGCGCATACTGCACGTAGAACACGGGATTGTCCTTCGACTGCGCGCGCACGAGGTCGAGGTCGAACTCCATCTGCGCATCCGCCCGGCGCGTGAGCATGATGAAGCGCACGACGTCGCGCCCGACCTCATCGATCAGATCGCGCAAGGTGACGAAGGTGCCGGCGCGCTTGCTCATGCGCACAGGTTCCCCGCCCTTGAGCAGGTGCACGATCTGGCAGAGCACGACTTCAAGCCGCGCGCGCCCATCCGCCACCGCCTCCACCGCCGCCTGCATGCGCCGCACATAGCCGCCGTGATCGGCACCCCAGACGTCGATCAGGCGAACGAAGCCGCGCCTGATCTTGTCGGCATGGTAGGCGATGTCGTTGGCGAAATAGGTATTGGAGCCGTCCGACTTCTTGAGCGGCCGATCCGTGTCGTCGCCATAAGCGGTAGCCCGGAACAGGGTCTGCGGCCGGGGCTCCCAGTCCTCGGGCTTCTGGCCCTTCGGCGGGGGCAGTTCGCCGACATAGATCAATCCCCGCGACTCGAGGTCGGCGAGCACGCGATCGACCGCGCCAGAGCTTACGAGCTCAGCCTCCGAGACGAACACGTCGTGGCGGATGCCGAGCGCTGCGAGGTCGTCGCGAATCAAGTCCATCATCGCCGCCACCGCCTCCTCGCGCACGGTGGCGAGCCAGACATCGGGCTCAGCCGGCATCGCCCCTTCCGCAGCGAGGCGTGTGCCATGCCGATGCGCCAGAGCCTGGCCCACGGGGACGAGATAGTCGCCGCGATACTGCAGCCCGCCGGGGACGAGAGCGTCGAACGCCTCCTCGGTCATCGGCGTGCCGAGCGCCTGCAGGTAGCGCCAGTAAGCGGCCCAGGCGAGGGCCTCGACCTGCGCGCCGGCGTCGTTGATGTAGTATTCGCGGGTCACGTGGTAGCCCGTTTTGGCGAGCAGCCTCGCCAGCGCATCGCCCACCACCGCACCGCGGCAGTGGCCGATGTGAAGCGGCCCCGTGGGGTTGGCGGAGACGTACTCGACGTTCACTTTCATCCCCGCCCCGAGGGTGGAGTTGCCGTAGTCCGTGCCGGACTCGAGGATGTCGCTCAGCCTCTCGCGCAGGAACTCGGGCGAGAGGGTGAGGTTGACGAAACCCGGGCCGGCGACCGCGACGGAGGCGATCGCGGGGTCGGCGCGCAGGCCCTCGGCAATGGTTTCCGCGATCGCGCGCGGCGGCTTGGCAAGACGCTTGGCGAGGACCAGGGCGGCGTTGGTCGAAACATCGCCGTGCGCCGGGTCGCGCGGGGGTTCGACCGTCACCTGCTCCGGCAGCGGGTTGTCGACCAGGCGCGCGATCTTCTCGCGCAAGGCATGAAACAGGTTCATCGGCTCCGTCGCGTCGGAGATCTCTCAGCGGGCGCCCGGGTTGTGTCAGGATGGGCCTGCCCCGTCAAAGGGCGGGACCGTTTGACAGCGGGGCTTTGCCCTCCGATCTTCGGGGGGGGAGAAGATGCGATCGATGGACACGCTGCCGCCCACCATGGCCGACGAAACCGCGCCGCCACGGGTGGTCTCACTCACCGCCTCCGCCGCGCGCCGCCTTGCTGAGATTGTTGCCGCGGACGGGCGCGAGGGGCTCATGCTGCGCCTCGCCGTCTCGAGCGGAGGGTGTTCCGGCTTCCAGTACCAATTCTCGCTCGAGACCAGGGTGAACGAGGATGACCATGTGTTCGAGCGCGACGGGCAGAAGCTCGTGGTCGACGAGGTCTCGCTCGACCTCCTGGCGGGATCGGAGGTCGACTACGAGGACGGGCTGATGGCGGCGCACTTCACCGTGCGCAATCCCAACGCCACCGCCTCCTGCGGCTGCGGCTCCTCGTTCTCGGTTTGAAGCGCGCGTGGGGGCGGGAAGCGCGTCCCGCCCCCCTCGCTGCGGCTCAGAGGTCGGCGTAGACGTGCGACTCGGCCCTCGCCCCGGGGTGAGTCACCGCCCCCTCATGCGCGGGGCCAACGAGCTGGGCGTATTTCCAGAGTGCGCCCGAGGTGTAGAGGGTGGCACGGGGGCGCCACTCGGCGCGGCGCCGCGCGAGCTCCTCCTCGGACAGATCGACCGTCAGCGTGCCGGCCTCAGCATCGATGATGATGCGGTCCCCGTTGCGCAGGAGCGCGATCGGCCCGCCAACCGCCGCCTCCGGTGTGACGTGCCCGATGCAGAAGCCCCGGGTTGCGCCGGAGAAGCGTCCGTCGGTGATCAGCGCGACCTTCTCCCCCATGCCCTGGCCGTAGATCGCGGAGGTGGTAGAGAGCATCTCGCGCATCCCAGGCCCCCCCTTTGGTCCCTCGTAGCGGATGACAATCACGTCTCCCGCCTGGTAGGCGCGGGCCTGGACGGCGGCGAAAGCATCCTCCTCGCAGTCAAAGCAAAGCGCGCGCCCCTCGAACCGAAGCGACTTCAGCCCCGCGACCTTCACGATCGAGCCATCGGGGGCGAGGTTGCCGAACAGCCCGACCACGCCGCCCGTGGGCGAGAGCGGGTTCGAGGCAGGGCGGACGACGTCCTGATCGGCGGGAAAGACGACGTCGCGCAAATTCTCGGCGAGCGTGCGGCCGGTGACGGTGAGGCAATCCCCGTGCAGGAGACCGGCATCCAGCAGAGTCTTCATGATCACCGGCACGCCGCCGATGCGGTGCACATCCGCCGCAACGTATCGCCCGCCCGGCTTGAGGTCAGCGATGTAGGGCGTGCGCTTCATGATCGCGGCGACGTCCTTCAGCGTGAACCTGATGCCCGCCTCGTGCGCGATCGCTGGCAGGTGCAAAGCCGCGTTGGTCGACCCCCCGGTGGCGCCAACCACGGTCGCCGCGTTCTCCAGCGCCTCACGGGTGACGATGTCGCGGGGGCGGAGGTTGCGCCTGAGCGCCTCCACCACCGCCTCGCCTGCGCGCCGCGCATGAAAGGCCCGCTCAGGGTGTGGCGCGGGCGGCCCGGCCGAGCCCGGGAGCGCAAGCCCCAGCGCCTCGGACACCATCGCCATTGTGTTGGCGGTGAACTGGCCGCCGCAGGCCCCGGCACCGGGGCAGGCGACCTGTTCGAGCTCCTCGAGTTCGGCATCCGTGATCCTGCCAGCCGCGTGTTGCCCGACCGCCTCGAACACATCGAGCACGGTGACGTCACGGCCGTTGTAGCGGCCAGGCATGATCGAGCCGCCATACATGAACACGGACGGCACGTTCAGCCTGAGCATCGCCATCATCACGCCCGGCAGCGTCTTGTCGCAGCCGGCAAGGCCGACGAGGGCGTCGTAGCAGTGGCCGCGCACGGTGAGCTCGATCGAGTCCGCGATCACCTCGCGCGAGGCGAGCGAGGACTTCATGCCCTGATGCCCCATCGCGATGCCGTCGGTGACGGTGATGGTGCAGAACTCGCGCGGCGTGGCGCCGGCCTCATGCACGCCGCGCTTGACCTCCTGCGCCTGGTCGTGGAGAGCGATGTTGCAGGGGGCGGCTTCGTTCCAGCAGGTGGCGACACCGACGAACGGCCGCGCGATCTCCTCCTTCGACAGGCCCATGGCGTAATAGTAGCTGCGGTGCGGCGCCCGGCTTGGCCCTTGCGTGGCGTGGCGGCTCGGCAGGCGGCTCTTGTCCCAGGCACCCATGGTGCTGTCGCTCCGTTGGCGTGGTCCCCACGGGTGTTTTCTCCCGCGGCCTCGCACACGACAAGATGGGCGGAGGCGGCTTGCGCAGAGGGCGGAAGCGAAGGCGGGGAGAGAACCGGAAATCCGGTCGCCTCGGCTGCGCCGCCCCCGGCGGGCTCGGCCCGGTTCGCTCGTGCTCGCAGCGGCGGAAATTGCGCCCCCGCACCAGAGCGAGGCCGCGGGCGAGCTTGGCGAGAGGCGCCCCGTGCGCGAGGGCTCCCTCACCCTCCAGCCACCGGGCTTCGTGCCCGATCCCGTCGCCCTGTCTCCGGGCGATCCGGCAGCGAACGCAGCGGGCAGCCGATCAGCCGGCGAGGCGGGCAAGCGCGGCCTCAAGCCGCGCCTTGGCTTCAGCTGCGGCAGCGCGACGTTCGCGGCTCTGCTCCACCACCTCCTCCGCTGCACGCGAGACAAAGGCCGGGTTGGCAAGCTTGGCATCAAGCCGCGCGATCTCCTCCGCCTGCCGCGCCACTTCGCGCGCAAGCCGCGCCCGTTCCGCCTCGAGATCGATCACCTCGGCCAGCGGCAGCACGAGCGTGGCTTCGTCCAGCACGGCCTGCGCCGACCCTTTCGGCACCTCGCCCAGGAGCGGCGACACCTCGGACAGACGCGCAAGCCGCACAATCGCCTCCCTCCACCGTGCGAGGCGATCGAGTGTCGTGCCGCAGGCATCCTTAAGGAAGAGCGGGATCGCGCGTGCAGGCGGAACGTTTGTCTCGGCGCGGATCGTGCGCACCTCGGAGATCAGCCGCACCACCCAATCCACCTCAGCCTCGGCCGCTGGGTCGCGCGGCAGAGAGGCAGCAGCGGGCCAGGGCTCGACCATCAGCGTGCGTCGCCCCTCGCAGGGACCGGGGCCGCGATCGGCCTGCAGATGCCAGATCTCCTCAGTAATGAACGGCATCACCGGATGGAGCAGGAGAAGGATGACGTCGAGTACAAAGCCAGCAGTGGCGCGGGTCTCCTCACGCAAAGCTCCTTCCGAGGCGAGGGCTGGCTTGGCGAGCTCGAGATACCAGTCGCAGAACGTTCCCCATACGAACTGGTAAAGACCGCCCGCATAGGCGTCAAAGCGGAATTGCTCGAGCGCCTCGGTCGCTCCGCGCGCCGCCTCGGCGAGGGAGCCGAGGATCCAGCGGTTGAGTGTTGCTTGCGCCGAAGCGGGCTCCCAACCAGGCGGCGCCACGCAGAGGTTCAGGCGGCAGAAGCGGGCTGCGTTCCACAGCTTGGTGCCGAAGTTCCGGTAGCCCTCAACCCGGGCGGTGGAAAGCTTGATGTCGCGCCCCTGGGCAGCCATCGCGCACAGAGTGAAGCGCAGCGCATCCGCGCCATAGGTGTCGATCAGGTCGAGCGGGTCGATGACATTGCCCTTCGACTTCGACATCTTCTGCCCGCGCTCGTCGCGCACCAGCGCATGCACATAGACGGTCCGGAACGGCACCTCGCCCATCATGTGCAGGCCCATCATCATCATCCGCGCAACCCAGAAGAAGATGATGTCGAATCCGGTGACCAGCACCTCGCCGGGATAGTAGCGGGCGAGCTCGGGCGTCCTGTCGGGCCAGCCCAGAGTGGAGAAGGGCCACAGCGCGGAGGAGAACCACGTGTCCAGCACATCCGGATCGCGCTCGAGCGCCACCTCGTGCCCGTACGCCTCAGCGGCAAGACGTTTCGCCTCCGCCTCGTCATGGGCGACGAAGATCTTTCCATCGGGGCCGTACCAGGCGGGGATCTGATGCCCCCACCAGAGCTGGCGCGAGATGCACCAGGGTTCGATGGCGCGCAGCCAAGCGAAGTAGGTGTTCTCCCACTGCCTCGGCACGAACCGAGTGCGCCCAGACTCAACCGCGGCGATCGCCGGCTCTGCCAAGGTCTTTGCGTCGACAAACCACTGGTCGGTGAGGTAGGGCTCGATGACCACGCCCGAACGGTCGCCGTGCGGCACCATGTGCGTGTGCGGCTCGACCTTCTCGAGAAGCCCGAAGGTCTCGAGGTCGGCGACGATGCGTCTGCGCGCCTCGAAGCGATCAAGCCCCCGATACGGCTCCGGAACCGGTGGTCCATCGAGCAGCCGCGCGTCGCGGTCGAGGATGTTGAGCGCCTCGAGACCGTGGCGCTTGCCCACCTCGAAATCGTTGAAGTCGTGCGCTGGCGTGATCTTCACCGCGCCGGAGCCCTTCGTCGGATCGGAATACTCGTCGGCGATGATCGGGATGCGACGCCCGACAAGCGGCAGGATCGCGTGCCGTCCGATCAGCCCCTTCCAGCGCTCATCATCCGGATGCACTGCCACCGCCGTGTCGCCGAGCATCGTCTCGGGGCGGGTGGTGGCGACGACGATGAAGCGCCCTTCTTCGCCTTCGATGGGATAGCGGATGTACCAAAGACTGCCCTTCACCTCGCGGTTCTCCACCTCGAGGTCGGAGATCGCGGAGTGGAACTTCGGGTCCCAGTTGACCAGGCGCTTGGCGCGGTAGATCAGGCCCTCGCGATATAGACGCACGAACACCTCGGTCACCGCACGCGACAGCCCCGAATCCATGGTGAAGCGTTCGCGCGGCCAATCGAGCGAGCAGCCAAGCCGCCGCAGCTGGCGGGTGATGGTGCCGCCGGACTGTTCCTTCCACTTCCACACCCTTTCGAGGAAAGCCTCTCGCCCCAGCGCCTGGCGCGAGATGCCCTCGGCGGCCAGCATGCGCTCAACCACCATCTGGGTCGCGATGCCGGCATGGTCGGTGCCCGGCATCCACAACACGTCGTCTCCGCTCATCCGGCGCCAGCGGATCAAGACGTCCTGCAGCGTGTTGTTCAGCGCATGCCCCATGTGCAGCGACCCCGTCACGTTCGGCGGCGGGATGACGATGCAGTAGGGGCGGGCCGTAGAGTTCGGATTGGCGCCGAACAGGCCTGAGCGTTCCCAAGCGGCGTAGAGGCGAGGTTCAACCTCGGCGTGCGGGAAGGTCTTGTCGGTCATCGTGCGGTCATGGGCAATCCGTTCGGCCAGCGATAGGGAGTCGCGGAGGGGAGTGAGTCAAGGGACGCAAAGGCGTACCGCGCCACCTCCGGTTCGGTCGCCGCTGCGTGGTGCCGCTAGACGCCGCAAGCGTCGCACGAGGCGCGGCATGACGGACCGGCCATTCAAAACGCATCAGGCGGAAGGAGGCGTCGGCCTCCGCCCCCGGCGGGAGCTTGCAGGTTGTGTTCGCCTTCCCGCTTCGGTCGCAACGCCCCGGGGCGGAGCGTGGCCCTTTTAGCCGCGCGCGATGCGCTCGAGTTCCGCCTTGACCAGACGCTCGACCAGAGGGGGAAGGTTCTCGTCGAGCCAAGCTTTCAACAGAGGGCGGAGTTCCTGCCGGATCATCTCCTCGAGGGTGAGGGTCGCGTGCCCGATCGGCGTCTCGGGCTTCGGCGGTATGGGAGAGACAGAGCTGGAACTGGCGGCCCGCAACGCGGCGAAGGAGGCGGCGGCAGCCCCTGCGGCGGAGGGACTGATCAACCCCTCGGTCATGGTTTGCGCGGCGAATGGCGACGCGGGCGGCGTCGCTGGCTCGGCAGCGTCGCCGAGCGGCGTCCTGGGAGCGGCTTCGCGGAGCTCGTTCGGCGGGGTCGCAGGCTCCTCGGCAACCAGCATCTGTTCGGTCAGCTCCACCACGTCTGCAGTCGCCGCAGACGCGGCGGCCTTCGGTTCGGCTGCCACCTCGTCGTCCAGAATGCGGCGGATCGAGGCGAGGATCTCTTCCATTGTGGGGTCGGCGTCGGCTTTTGTCTTCGCCTGCCCTCCTGCTTGAGCCTGAGCCTGTGTGTTGCCGGCTATGGTCATCGTCTTATCCTCATCTGCCGGAGCGGGGGACCGTTGCGTCGGTGCCAATCCAGCGATCGCGCGTCGCGCTATAGTGTTCGCGCGGATCATAGATGGTGACGGGCAGGGCGAGGTCGCGCGCGGTCAGGCGCCCTGCCGTGGCGGCCAGGGCGTAGGAAGCGACGACCAGGTCGCGCGTCGCGCGCACCAGCGCGACTCGCGAATCCAGCAACTCCTGCTCTGCGTTCAGCACATCGAGGGTGGTGCGGCTGCCGACCAGAGCCTCACGCTGCACACCCTCAAGCGCGATCTCATTCGCTCGCACCTGCGCCTGGCGGGCGGTGATCTGGGCCCGGCTGGAGTTCAGCGTTTCCCAGGCCCGGCGCGCTGTCTCCGCCACCTGGCGGCGCGCCTCGAGCACGGCTTCGCGCGCCCTCGCCGCCTCCTGTTTCGCCTGGCGCACCCGCGCATGCTCCTGACCACCCTGGAAGAGTGGCACCGAAACCGCAGCCACAATCTGCGAGCCGGTGGCACGCGTGCCCTCTTGCGCGACGTTGTCGTTGCGGAAGGCGCTCGCTTCGAGGTTCACGCTGGGCAGAAGCTCGCCGAAGACGACATCGATATTGGCAATCGCCGCTTGCTCGTCGTAGAGCGCGCGCACGACCTGAGGGTTATTCAACTCGGCGAGGCGCGCTGCCTCGGCGGCCGTCGCGGCAATAGGGCGGATGGCGGGAGGGGCCACAAGGCTGCGCGGCGCTTCGCCGATCACCCGTTCATAGGCCGCTCGGCTCGCCTCGAGTTCGCCCTGGGCAGCAAGGCGTTGTGCCCTCGCCCCCTCGAGCCTGGCCTCGGCCTGGGCAACGTCAGTACGCGTGATCTCGCCCACTCGGAACCGATCGCGCGCGGCCTGCAATTGGCGCTCCAGGACGCGCACGTTGTTCTCGGCAAGCCTCAGCACCTCCTGGTCGCGGATGACATTGACGTAGGCGGTGATCGCGTCGAACAGGACCTGCTGTTCCACCGCGATGAGATTGGCGCGTTCGGCCAGCACCTGGTTCTCGGCGCGGCGAACCTGCGCCGTGGTTCGCCCCCCTCGGTAGAGCGGCTGCACCAAAGTGGCGGAGGCCGAAAACAGGCCGCGATCGTCATCGCGCGACACGCCGCGCACCCTCGTCGTGCCCTCGGCCGCACCGGCACGGCTCTGCACCGTCACTGTCGGGCGCCAGCCGGAAAGGGCCTGGGCCACGTTCTCATCGACCGCGCGCAGCCTCGCTCGCGCCGCCTGCAGGGTGGGGTTGTTGGCGTAGGCCTGCGCCAGGGCCTGCTGCAGCGTCTGCGCGAAAGCCGGTTCGGCCGCTAGCACGACCGCCAGCCCAACACTTGCGCCAACCCAACCCAATCGCCGCATCATCATCACCCGTCGGCCTCCATTGCCCGCACGCTGCCCACGGCGCAAGCGGCCCCGTGCCGACCGACGCCAAGCTAGCCCGAAAAGGGTGAACGAAGCGTTCCCCCTACAGCACCCACACCATGGCACGTTGCAGGCCGCCGTGCCACGCCGTTGCTCCGCAACCGAGGCTGGCTCAGAACACGAACCGAGGCGGACGGCGGAATTCCGGCAACAGCGGCGTGCCGGCATCGAACAGCTCGAGCCGTGTTGCGACACCTGCGATCCGAACCCACCGCACGGCGCGACCGAGAACCCCAGGCTGCCCGCTCGTTTCCACCGTCACCAGCCGCCCACCCTCCGCCAGCTGAGCCAGAACAGCTTCGGGCACGAACTCCACCCCGCCTTCGATCAGGATCACGTCATAGGGTGCCTCGGCCGGCCAGCCTTCGGCGACTGGTCCGCCGACGGCGGCGACATCCGTCGCGCCAAGGGCTTCGAGACTAGCCCGCAGCGAATCGAGACGCTCCGGTGCCTCCAACGCCAGAACAGAGCCGGCAAGGCGCGACATCAGCGCTGCGCCGAAGCCGGCACCAGCAGCGATAATGAGCGCGCGGTCGGTCGCCTGAGGCTCCGCCGCCTGTACGAGGCGCGCGAGCACCATCGGCGCCAACAGCCAGCGCCCGCCCGCCAACGGCACATCGGCGTCAAGGTAGGCGCGGGCATGCTGGTTGCGCGGCAGGCAGTTCTCCCGCGGCAGGGAAAGCATGGCTTCGATCACACGCGGATCGGTGACCCCGTTGGGCCGAAGCTGCCCCTCCACCATGTTCAGGCGGGCTCGCGCAAAATCCATGCAGAAATGTTCCAAAGGCGACTGGCGGGACGCAGGGCTTATAGGCGGTTGCGGCGCATCGCGCCAGAAGCCAGACAGAGTCTCGCGCAATGGCATTGACCGCTCGCGCCCTGCCCCCTTATTCGCGTGAGAAGGGCCCGGTGGCAGAGTGGTCATGCAGGGGACTGCAAATCCCCGGACGTCGGTTCGATTCCGGCCCGGGCCTCCACCTCTTCCAGGTTCTTGCAAGGAGCGGAGCTCTGCCGTATTTCCCAAGCCACCTGTTCCCCGATAGCTCAGCTGGTAGAGCAGCGGACTGTTAATCCGCGTGTCGCAGGTTCGAGCCCTGCTCGGGGAGCCACGTTCCCCCTCCCCTCGCCAGGGTGAAATACCCTCCCCTCGCCAGGGTGAAATAAGACCAGGGTGAAATAAGAGTCTTGGCCTTGCTGTAGGTTCGGGCAGCAGAGCGTGGGGGCCAAGGCCAAGTGGCGCACTGCCGCAGCTCGAGCTTCGCAGAGAGCCGATGCCGGGGTGTAAACAGTGTACGCGCCGCAGCGAGCGCTTGGCAGATTGGCCGCCTCGGCGGTCGGCCGCTTGCGGGCGGCTGTCTGGGCTTGCTCACGCACACTTTCGCCGATCACACCACGCCCAGGCACACGCTCCGCAGCCGAGGGCAAACCCGAGCAACCGAACGCCCAAGCGGCACCCCTCAGGAGCCGAGGCGTGCGGGACGGAAGCCCCTCGCCCGTTCGGCAAGCCAAAGGACAGGGCCAACGGCACACCAAACCTGCGCGACGCGTCTCAGCTGCAGGCCAATTTTTGGCGGAGTGCCCTTGAGCGCAGCGTCTTTGAACGAACAAACTTCGCCGACGCTCCCTCCACACCCAACGACCCGCGGCGCAGCGCCACATCGCGCCGTGATGCCGATTTCGGCGAGGATCGCATCGCATCCTACTCCGAGTTTTGATCATCATCGGCGGGCGAAACACGGCGGTGTCCCGCCGGGCGTTTCGTTTCCCAGTCAGACATCACCAATCGCCGGCCGCGATGCCGGCACTCAGCCCGCGCAACGGCCCTTTGGACCATTCGCCGACGTACCCGGCCACCTTGAGGCCACCTTGAGGATAGACTGACCTACGGCGATGACGATCCGTCCGCGCTTACGCAGCCTTCGCCAGCGGCATCGTGTCGCCCTCTGCCGCGGCGCGTTCAACCAGCGCCTGATTTCGCCTCTGCTTGAACTGAATGAAACGGAAGGCAGCACGCGCAGCGAGCTCGGACAGCGTACCACGCGGCGGTAGACCCACGGCCTTGAAGATCATGCCAATGCCGCGCTCGATTGTGTAATAGCGATAGTAGCTCATGGCCTTCGCCATGTAGGCAGCGATGGCAACCTTCCGGTTGTACGGCGTGTTCGGGGCCATATTTGCGCAATAGTAGGCATAGGCCAGCTCATCATCTTCGCTTTCGCCGATGCGGCCGGCCGCAATGCGAAGCCGCTCAAAGAGCGTGATCTGTTCGCGTGCCAGATAGCGCCGCATGTGATCGTAGAAGAGCTTGAAGTGACGGTACTCGTCGGCAGCGATCAAGCCGCAGATCTCCCGCAAGACCGGCTCTTCCGTCCCCTCCTTCAGGGAGGTGTAGTAGGACGAGGTGCCGGTCTCCACCATGCATCGCGCAATGAGTTCCCCTGTCCGGCTGCCGCGAACGGACTCCTTCGCTTCGAGCGGAATGCGGTAGCCCTCACGGAACCGATTGAAGGCGGCCATGTAATCCCATCCAGGATCGGCCAGCATGGCCCAGCGCCCAAGGGCCTCACCGTGTTGCACCTCTTCCACCGCCCAGTTCCGAGCCGCCTGTTGGAAGTCGGGATCGTCGTGGAACACGTTGCAGAGGTAGGTCGCGTAGTCGTCGCCGTTGCGCTCGACCATCGCCGCAGCCTTGACGAGGGGGACAATGGCCGGATCGACCTTGCGCGGATCGAACGCGTTCCAGGCGACTTGATCGATATGCCAGTGCTTCATGGCTTCGCGATGCGCCCCTATTTACAGTGTGCACCCGCTTGCCCTGCCCCGCCAGTTGGAAGCGGAGGCGGCGCACTTCAAGACCACTGCGCCGATTATATGCTGCCGTTGAGGCGTTGCATCTTACACCGGCTGTCAAGCCCGAGCCCGCAGAACGGAGCCGAGCTGTGCCAGGCGTAGCGCATCTTCGCGCTCTTCAACCTCATCCGTGGTGGCGGTGCGGCTATACGCGGCTTCGGCGGCACGCACGCGCTCCTCGATCCACCCCGCCGCCGCCGCCGCGAGCGGCACCGCTTCGGTCGCCACCACCGTGCAGCGTTCGGGCGTGATTTCGGCAAATCCGCCGACGACGACGAATTCGTGCGCCGTCGTTCCCGCCACCTGCGCGCGCACCAGCCCCGCCCGGAGAGACACGATCATCGGCGCATGCCCTGGCAGGACCCCGATGTCGCCTTCCACTGCCGGAATGATCGCCATGTCCACCGTCTCCGAGAGTAGAAGCTCCTCCGGGCTGACGATTTCGAGGGTGAGCCCGTTCGGCATGGCGGCTCAGCCTTGCCTCAGGCCGCCTCGGCCGCAAGGCGCTCGGCCTTGCTTACGGCATCCTCGATCGTGCCGACCATGTAGAATGCCGCCTCTGGCAGGTGGTCGTACTCGCCCTCGCAGATCGCCTTGAAGCTGCGGATCGTGTCGGGCAGTTCGACAAAGACCCCTGGCTGACCGGTAAACACCTCGGCGACGTGGAAGGGCTGGCTAAGAAAACGCTGGATTTTGCGCGCGCGCGCCACGATCAGCTTGTCCTCCTCCGACAGCTCGTCCATGCCGAGGATGGCGATGATGTCCTGCAGCGACTTGTAGGTCTGCAGGATGCGCTGCACCTCACGCGCAACCTGGTAGTGCTCCTCGCCAACGATGCGTGGGTCAAGCGCACGCGAGGTCGAATCGAGCGGATCAACTGCCGGATAGATGCCGATTTCGGTCAGCGCGCGCGACAGCACCGTGGTCGCATCGAGGTGGGAGAAGGAGGTGGCCGGGGCGGGGTCGGTCAAGTCGTCTGCCGGCACGTAGATCGCCTGCACCGAGGTGATTGAACCCTTCTTGGTCGAGGTGATGCGCTCCTGCAGCGCGCCCATGTCAGTCGCGAGCGTCGGCTGATAGCCCACTGCAGACGGGATGCGACCAAGCAGTGCCGACACTTCGGAGCCCGCCTGGGTGAAGCGGAAGATGTTATCGATGAAGAGCAGCACGTCCTGCCCTTCCTCGTCACGGAAATACTCCGCGATGGTGAGGCCAGAGAGGGCAACCCGCATGCGCGCTCCCGGCGGCTCGTTCATCTGGCCATAGACGAGGGCGGCCTTCGACCCGGGACCGTCGAGCTTGATCACACCCGATTCGATCATCTCGTGATAGAGGTCGTTGCCCTCGCGCGTCCGTTCGCCCACGCCGGCGAAGACCGAGAACCCGCCGTGCTTCTTGGCGACGTTGTTGATCAGTTCCATGATGGTGACGGTTTTGCCGACCCCGGCACCGCCGAACAGACCAATCTTGCCTCCCTTGAGGTAGGGGGCGAGTAGGTCGATCACCTTGATGCCAGTGACCAGGATCTGCGCCTCGGTCGCCTGCTCAACGAACTTCGGCGCGTCGCGGTGAATGGGCAGACGCCTTGTCGTCGCCACCGGGCCTCGTTCGTCAATCGGCTCGCCGACGACATTGAGGATGCGCCCGAGCGTTTCTGGCCCGACCGGAACGGTGATCGGCCCGCCAGTATCAACGACCTCGTTGCCGCGCACGAGACCGTCCGTCGAATCCATAGCGATGGTGCGCACGGTGCTCTCGCCCAAATGCTGCGCAACCTCAAGCACGAGCGTGCGCTCGCCGATGCGGGTGTGCAGTGCGCTTAGAATCGTCGGAAGTTCGCCGTCGAACCGCACGTCGACGACGGGGCCGAGCACCTGTGTCACTCTTCCGACCTTGTTCGTTGCCATCGTCGCGCTCCTTCCGATCCGTCCCCACAGGCGCCGCCGGCGGTCGCGTCACACCGCCTCGGCACCGGAAATGATCTCGATCAGTTCCTTCGTGATGTTTGCCTGACGCTGTCGGTTGTAGGCCAATGTGAGCCTGGCAATCATCTGCCCCGCATTGCGGGTGGCATTATCCATCGCCGCCATGCGTGCGCCCTGCTCTCCGGCTGCGCTGTCCAGAAGCGCGCGATAGATCTGTACGGAGAGGTTCTCGGGCAACAGGCGGGCGAGGATCTCCTCCTCGGACGGCTCGTATTCGTAGATCGCGACCGGCCCGGTCGCCGCCGCATCGTCCGGGGCGGCGGGAATGGCCGCCGGTATCAGCCTCTGCTCCGTTGGAACCTGCGAGATCACGCTCCTGAAGCGGTTGTAGATCAGCGTGCAGACGTCGAACGCGTCCTCATCGAGGAGGCCGCGCACCTTGCCGGCGATCGCCTGCGCGTCGGCAAATCCGATCCGCGTCTTGCCGATGAAGGTCACACTGTCGACGATGAGCTTGCCATGGTCGCGGCGCAGAAGGTCGCGCGCGCGCCGCCCGACTGTGATGATGCGCACCTCTTTGCCTTCGGCAACTAGGGTGCGGATCCGCGTGCGTGCGAACCGAACGAGGCTTGAGTTGAATGCGCCGCACAGGCCGCGGTCAGCGGCCATCACGATCAGCAGATGCCGATCCGCCCGCCCCGTGCCAACCAGCAGCCGAGGCGCGTCTGGGCGGCCCGCCACTGAGGCGGCAAGCGAGCCGAGCATGCGCTCCATCCGCTCCGCGTAGGGGCGCGCCGCCTGCGCCTGCGTCTGCGCCCGCTTCAGCTTCGACGCGGCCACCATCTTCATCGCCTGCGTGATCTTGCGCGTCGACTTGACGCTGTTGATCCGCGTGCGGAGCGATTTCAGGCTTGGCATGGGCAGCGCCGCGAACCGGCCGAGTCAGGAGAACGTCTTGGCGAAGGCGTCAAGGAAGGCCTTCAGCTTCTCCTCGGTCGCCGGCTTGATCTCCTTGTCGGTGCGGATCGCCTCTAGGATCTCAGGCGCCCCGGCACGGAGTTCGGACAGCATCAGACGTTCGAAACGATTGACGTCCGATACCTTGATCGAATCGAGATAGCCGCGCGTGCCGGCATAGATCGACACGACCTGCTCCTCCACCGGCATCGGTTCAAACTGGGGTTGCTTAAGAAGCTCGGTCAGGCGAGCACCACGCGCGAGCAGCCGCTGGGTCGCGGCGTCGAGATCGGAGGCGAACTGGGCAAAGGCCGCCATCTCGCGATACTGCGCAAGCTCGAGCTTGATGCGCCCGGCAACCTGCTTCATCGCCTTGATCTGCGCGGCGGAGCCAACCCGGCTGACCGAAATGCCAACGTTCACCGCCGGGCGGATGCCCTTGTAGAACAAATCCGTCTCGAGGAAGATCTGCCCGTCCGTGATTGAGATCACGTTGGTCGGAATGTACGCCGAAACGTCGCCTGCCTGGGTCTCTATCACCGGCAACGCCGTAAGCGAACCTGAGCCATTTTCCTTGTTTAGTTTCGCCGCACGCTCGAGCAGGCGGGAATGCAGGTAGAATACGTCGCCAGGATACGCCTCGCGGCCGGGCGGGCGACGCAACAGCAACGACATCTGGCGGTAGGCGACGGCCTGCTTGGAGAGGTCGTCATAGAAAATGACCGCGTGCATGCCATTGTCGCGGAAATACTCACCCATCGCGCAGCCGGCGTAGGGCGCGAGATACTGCAGCGGGGCGGGTTCAGAGGCCGTTGCCGCAACCACGATCGTATAGTCGAGCGCGCCGTACTCTTCGAGCGTCTTGACCAGCTGCGCCACCGAGGAGCGCTTCTGCCCGATCGCAACATAGATGCAATAGAGCTTCTGGTTCTCGTCACCGCTGGCGTTGATCTTGCGCTGGTTCAGGATGGTGTCGATTATCACCGCCGTCTTGCCGGTCTGGCGGTCGCCAATGATGAGCTCGCGCTGGCCGCGCCCGATCGGGATTAGCGCGTCAATTGCCTTGATTCCCGTCTGCATCGGCTCGTGCACAGAACGGCGCGGCACAATGCCCGGCGCCTTGACGTCGACGATGCGACGTTCGGTCGCCTGGATCGGACCCTTGCCGTCAATCGGGTTGCCGAGCGGGTCTACAACCCGCCCAAGCAGCCCCTTGCCGACGGGCACATCGACGATGGCGCGCGTGCGCTGGACCGTATCACCCTCGCGGATCGCCGTGTCGTCGCCGAAGATGACGACACCGACATTGTCCACCTCGAGATTGAGCGCCATGCCCTTCAGGCCCGAGGCGGGAAATTCCACGAGCTCGCCCGCCATCACATTGGCAAGCCCGTAGACACGGGCAATGCCGTCGCCGACCGACAGAACCTGCCCGACCTCGGCGACGTCCGCCTCGGTCTCGAAACTCTCGATCTGCTGCTTCAGGATTTGCGAAATCTCTGCCGGGCGGATCTCCATCTCAAGCAGCCCCTTTCATGGCATGCGCGAGCCGCTGCAGGCGGCTCCTGATCGAACTGTCGTAGAGGCGGGAGCCGATCTTCACCACTAGGCCCCCCAGGATCGATGGGTCGAGGCGCTCGACCAGACGCACGCGGGCGTGGCCCGCGCGGTTCAGCGCGGCGATAATCTGTGCCCGCTGCGTGTCATCGAGTGGCACCGCGGAGACGACCTCGGCCGTCTCCTCGCCGCGGCGCTCGGCATCAAGAGCGCGGTAGGCGGCGATGATGCGCTCGAGCAGTGCGGCGCGCCGGTTCTTCACCACCACACCGACGAAGTTGCGCACCTCCCGCGGCACAGCAATGCCATGCTGCGGGTCGTCGAGGGCAGCAAGCACGAGGGCAAGCTGTCGTTCTGCGGGAAGCCGCGGATCTTGCAGCAGGCGACGGAACCAGGGCCTGGTCTCGAGCGCGCGCGCGAGCGTTTCCAGCCCGTCCAAGATGCGGTCATAAATCCCGGCGTCGCCCTTTTCGTAGGCATCCCGCGCCAGCGCCATCAGCCCTGACGCATAGCGCAAGGGGATCGCCTCCATGGCGGCCCGAGCCTCGCGCGCGAGGCGCAGGGCTTGCGCGACGTCCTCGACGATCGGATTTGGTTCCGCCACCCGGCCTTACCCCTCGACAGGAAACTGCCCGCTTCGCGCACACGACGCAGCCATAGCCCGGCGGCGGGACCCCGCCACGAGCGCGTGAGCGCCTAACACACGGTCACCCGCGGCGCAACAGGCAGCGCCCACATCACCACCGGCGCAGGATCCGTCGTGCCAGGCGAAGCGACTGGCCGGCGGGCGCCGTCAGGTTCAGGCACAGCCCGAGGTGGCACGCCCGCTGAGCATCCTGTACGCCCGGCGATCCTGTTGCTTTCTCGAAACGCACAGGGCTTGCCGCCGGCGCGCGCTTCGGCAACGCTGCCTGCGCATGACCCCCGCCTATCTCGACCCGCGCAGCGGTCGAATCTTCCCCTTGGATCCGCCGCGCTGGCGTTCCGACGACGGCCAGCCTCTCCTGCTGACCCCCCTCGGCGGAATCGGTCGCGACGACATCGAGCGCGGGATCCGTTCGCTCTGGCGCTACGCCGCAGCCTTGCCCTTTCCGCCCGGGATGGTTCCGATCAGCCTCGGCGAAGGATGCACGCCGCTGATCGAGACGCGAATCGACAGGGCACGCGTGCTGGCCAAGCTCGAATGGGTCTCTCCCACCGGCAGCTTCAAGGACCGCGGCGCCTCGGTGATGCTCTCTGCGCTGCGCGCCCAGGGAATCATGCACGTGCTGGAGGATTCCTCGGGCAATGGCGGGGCGGCGGTCGCCGCTTACGCCGCGGCGGGGGGCATGCGGGCGAAAATTCTCGTGCCGGAAGCCACGCCGCAGGCGAAGACCGTGCTGATGGAAGCGTTCGGCGCCACCGTCGAGCGCGTGCCCGGAACGCGGCAGGACTGCGCAGACGAGGCCGTGCGCCAGGCGGCGAACATCTTCTACGCCTCGCACAACTGGCACCCGTTCTTCCTCCAGGGCATCAAGACGCTCGCCTACGAACTGTGGGAGGAGCTCGGGTTTCGCGTGCCCCAGGCGGTGGTTGCGCCGTGCGGGGCGGGCTCGATCCTGCTCGGCCTCGACATCGGGTTCAGCGAACTCGTCCGCGCCGGGCAAAGCGACCGCCTGCCCCGGCTCTTCGCCGTGCAACCGGAGGCGTGCGCGCCGATCGCCGCCGCGTTTCGCGCCGGCGTCGATCACCCCGTCGCCTGCGAGATCCGCCCGACCATCGCCGAGGGAACCGCGATCGCAAACCCTGTGCGCTTGCGCGAGGTGCTGGGCGCGGTGCGCACCTCGCACGGCGGCGTGGTCGCGGTCACCGAACAGGAGATCGTCTCCGCCCTGTTCGCCCTTGCCGAGCGGGGGCTGTTCGTCGCACCCACCTGTGCCACGGCTGTCGCCGGCTGGCGCAAGCTGCGCGCCGCCGGAACCTTGGCCGATGACGAGGAAACGGTGCTGGTGTTGACCGGCACCGGCCTGAAGGCCGTGCCGCGCATCGCCGAACTGATCGAACGGCGGGCATGAGCGGCCTCAGCGCGGCGTCGGCACGCTCGCCGACATCGCGGTCTCGGCGCTGGCCTGCGCGATCGGCTGCCGCCGCGGGAGCGCCGCGGGAGCACGGGCTGGTCGAAGCCAGTCCCCTCACCTTCCGTCTTCCGTCCTTCACCGCACGCCCCCGACTCTCGCCCAAACACGCCTGCCTCTCCGCCGCGGCTCACGACCGGTCCAAGTGATCGGGTAGCAGGATGGGCGCGTCCTCGCGGTCTTGCCCCCCGGTCGACCTCCGGCAGGCCTATTCCGCCGGGGCCGGAACGGCGCGCTGGCCGGCGCGGGCGCCGTGCACGGTCAACACGGCGGCGGCCAGCACGACACCGCAGACGACGAACAGGGCCCAGGCAAGATCGAGGTCCATCAGCAGGCCCAAAGGTGCAGGCGCAAGCGCCTGGCCGAGCGGCAGCCCGGAAGAGACGAAGCCGAACACCTGACCTGCCGTGCCGGGTGGGGCTGTTTCGCGGACGATCAGGTCGCGCGACGGCATCACCACGCCGAGGGCGAAGCCCGCAGAGGCAGCCAGTGCGATCACGCCCGCAGCATCGAGCCGAAGGAGGCCGAGGCCGGAGACCAAAACACCCGCCGACAGCATCATCGCGCTGACGACGGCGACGTGCCGCCCCGTGCGGTCGGCGATCCAGCCGCCCGCCAGCGTCCCGAGCGTGGAGGCGACGAGCCAGACCGTCAACGCGGTGGCCGCGGTGGCGATGCTGACCCGGTGCAGAGTCGGCAGAGCCGCGACCATGAAGGTCTGCGCGCCGAACCCCCCCATCGTAATCAGGGTCATGAACAGGAAGAGGAGCAGGATCGGGCGCGAGCAAAGAAGCCGGTGCGCCGGCGGCAGGCCGCGCCCTGGCTTTGCCTCACTGCGCAGACGGCGCGCGAAGAGGGCGATCGCGACCACGCACGGGATTCCGGCCAGCGCTGCCGCCACCAGCGCCCCGCGCCAGCCGAGCCAGGCCTCGAGCAGGATCATCGCCGGTGGGCCGGCGGCGAACCCCGCGTAGCCGGCCGCCGTGTGCAAAGAGAAGGCCCGCCCCATCCGCTCCTGCCGGATCGAGCCCGACAGGATCGCATAATCGCAAGGATGGATGGTGGCATTGCCCAGCCCGGCAACAGCGGCGGCGAACATCAGCAACCAGAGCCCGTTGGCAGCCGCGAACCCGAGCGTGCCAACCACCATCAGTGCATTTCCGGCCACCAGCCAGGGCGCCGCCCCCGTACGATCCGCCCAAACCCCGATCGGGGTCTGCCCAAACGCAGTAACAGCGGAGAGCACGGCGAGGGCGAAGCCGAGAGCGGAGTAGGAGAGACCGAGCTCCGCCCGCATCATCGGCAGCAAAGGCGGCAAGACGAGCTGGTAGAAGTGGGAGAGGAAGTGCGCGGCCGAAATCAGCGCGATCACCGCGCCGTCATGCCCGCTGTTCCCCCTGCTCGCCGCCTCGCGTGCCACGCCACCACGCTGCGGGCCGCACCGCGCAGGGTCAAGCCCGATCCGGCGCGACCCTGAGGCGCGAAGGCCGCGGGGTCAGAGCTCCTCGTCGAAGACGCCCGTGTCGAAGCCCGTCTCGTGATAGCGGGAGATCTCGTCTCCCCCTTCCGCCGCCTGGGCCTCGCCGCCAAGCCCCATCATGGAGGCGATGGCCTGGCCGATCATGAGCCCGCCGACGACACCGAGCGCGCTTGCCGCTGCGGTGCCGAGAAAGCCTCCCCCGGGCTGCTGTCGAAACAGGCCGGGACGCCAACCGGGGGCGTGCACCGGCGGAGGCGGCTGGCCCTGCGCTGGCCCGCCCCCGAGCAGGCCGCCGAAGAACCCCCGGGGTCTCTGCGCCTCCTGCAGCTGCCATTCGAGCTCGCGGATCCGATTCGTCGCCTCAGCGAGCGCGTGCTCACCGAAGAAGGCCATCTGAGCAATTCGATAGCGCGCCTCGGGGTATTGCACGAACAGCTCGGCGAGCAGGCGGTCGGCTTCCGGGTCGATCGGATCGTTCCGCGCCGACACCGCACGCCGCACGAAGTCAGTGATCAGCCGCCGCTCCTCTTCGGTCATCGCTCCCTCCCTCGCTGACGATCAGGCAGTTGGTTGTGGCGCAGCGCCCGATCAAGCACGTCCTGGCGCGTGGCGGCTCGCATGCTTGCGAGGCGGGCTGCCGCGTGCATCTCTCGGCCCATGCCCAGTGTGCTTCGCCGTCTCGTCTCCCCTCCTCCGGTGGTCGCCGTCGTCCCGCTCTCGGGCCTGATCGCGCCGCGCGCCGGCTTGGGGCGGATGACGCTCAGCGTGGAGACGGTGGGGCCGGTGCTGTCCCGCGCCTTCCGTCTGCGCCGGCTCGCCGAGGTCGCGCTCATCATCAACTCGCCGGGCGGGTCGGCAACCCAGTCCGACCTGATCGCCCAGCGGGTACGCCAGCATGCTGCGGAGGAAGGGGTGAAGGTGACCGCCTTTGTCGAGGATGTGGCGGCCTCGGGAGGGTATTGGCTCGCCTGCGCCGCAGACGAGATCCTCTGCCGCGAAACCTCGCTTCTCGGCTCGATCGGGGTCGTCTCCTCCTCGTTCGGCTTTGCCCGGCTGTTGGGCCGGATCGGCGTCGAGCGGCGGCTCTTCACGGCAGGGGAGCGCAAGTCTCTGCTCGATCCATTTCTGCCTGCGCGCGAAGAGGACATTGCGCGGCTGAAGGCGATCCAGGCCGCGCTGCATGAGCGGTTCAAGGCCTGGGTGCGGGACCGTCGGGGCGGGCTGCTGCGGGGCGAGGAGGCTCTGCTCTTCTCCGGCGAGGTCTGGACAGGGGAGAGGGCGGTGGCACTTGGGCTGGCGGACGGGATCGGCGAGGTGCGCGCGACGATGCGGGCCCGCCACGGAGAGGAGGTGCGGTTTGCCGTGTTCAGGACCGGGCGGAGGCCCTGGTGGACACGGCTGTTGCCGAGCCCCGAAGCGCTGGTCGAAGCGGCGGCGATGGCGGTCGAGGAACGGGCGGCCTATGCCCGGCTTGGGCTCTAAGCGGGGTGCGGTTCACCCAGGCGGCGGGATCGCCTAGAACGCCTGTGCCATGCATCGAGAGGATCGCCGCGCATGATCCGGATTCTTCTGCTCGGGCTCGTGCTCGCTGGCGTGTGGTACCTCTATCGCATGGTCACGCGGCAGACCGGGGCCGAGCCCTCGCTCAGCAGCCGCGCCGAGGCGGCGCGGGAGGCGGGAGGCGGAGCCGAGAGTACGGCTGAGAGCGCGGCGGAGCAGGCCGACGAGCAGGAGGAGATGCAGGAATGCCCCGTGTGCAGGGCCTATCTTCCCGCCTCGGCGACCGATGGCTGCGGGCGTCCGGACTGCCCCATCCCAGCCCTCGCCGCGGCCCGGGAGAGCGAACCGCGCGGCGGAACCACGGCCTGAGCCGCCACAGGCATGCCGTCATCCCGTGCGCATGGACCCGCGACCGCGAGACCAGTCCGCGATGAGCCGTTCCCCACGACCAACCCCGCGTTCCTTCCAGGAGGTCATTCTCCGCCTGCAAGCGTTCTGGGCGGCGCAAGGCTGCATCATTCTGCAGCCCTACGACCTGGAGATGGGCGCGGGCACCTTCCACCCCGCCACCACGCTGCGCGCGCTCGGCCCCTCCCCCTGGAACGCGGCCTATGTGCAGCCCTGCCGTCGCCCCGCCGACGGGCGCTACGGCGAGAACCCGAACCGGCTGCAGCACTACTACCAGTATCAGGTCATTCTGAAACCCGCCCCGGCAGACCCCCAAGGCCTCCTGCTCGACTGTTATCGCGACCTCGGCCTCGACCCCCTTGTGCACGATTTCCGCTTCGTCGAGGACGATTGGGAGAGCCCCACCCTGGGAGCCTGGGGCCTCGGGTGGGAAGTGTGGTGCGACGGGATGGAGATCACCCAGTTCACCTACTTCCAGCAGGTGGGCGGCATCGCCTGCGAGGTGCCATCCGTCGAGCTCACGCTCGGGCTCGAGCGGCTTGCGATGTACATTCTCGGCGTCGAGAACGTGTTCGACCTGCCGTTCAACGACCCTGCCGCGGCCGCCCCCCTGTCCTATGGCGATGTGTTTCTGCGCGCCGAACGCGAGTTCTCCGCCTACAATTTCGAGCATGCTGATACAGAGACACTGTTGCGTCAGTTCGAGGATGCGGAGCGGGAATGTTCCGCGCTGCTCGCGAAGGGGCTTGCTCTACCGGCCTACGACCAGTGCATCATGGCCTCGCATCGGTTCAACCTGCTTGATGCGCGCGGCGTGCTCAGTGTCGCCGAGCGCGCCGCCTTCATCGCGCGCGTCCGCGCGCTGGCGAAGGCCTGCTGCGAGGCCTGGCTCGCGGCCGAACGCGCTGGCCGCGAACCGGCTCTCGCCCCCGGGTGATGGACGATGCCGGAACTTCTGCTTGAACTCTTTTCCGAGGAGATCCCGGCGCGAATGCAGGCGCGTGCGGCGGAGGAGCTCGCGCGGCTTGTCTCTGCTGCGCTTGCGTCCCTCTCGCCTGCGGACGTTCGCACCTTCCACGGGCCACGGCGCCTGACGCTTGTGGCCGAGGTCAGAGCGGCGACGCCGGAGGAACGCATGGTGGAGCGCGGGCCGCGCGCCGATGCGCCGCAAGCAGCCCGCGCGGGCTTTTTGCGCAAGCACGCTGCAAGCCCCGACGCGGTGCGCGAGGAAGGGGGCTACCTTGTCCTCGACCGTACCATTCCCTCCATCCCTGCAGCCACGGTGGTGGCGCGCGAACTGCCGCCGCTGCTCCGTCGCTTTCCCTGGCCGAAATCGATGCGCTGGTCGTCTCGATCGGCCTTCACCTGGGTTCGTCCGTTGCGGCGCATCCTCTGCGTGCTCGATGGCGCGGTCGTGCCCTTCAGTCTTGCCGAGGGCGAAGATGATGGACATGGGTTGCGGGCCGGCAACGAAACGGAGGGGCACCGTTTCCTTGCGCCCGGTACCTTCGCCGTCGGCAGCTTCGCCGACTACCGGGCTGAACTCGCCGCCCGTCACGTGATCATTGACCCGACGGAGCGCGAGGCGCTGATCAGGCGTGATGCTGCGCGGCTCGCCGAGGCCGAGGGTTTCTCTGTCGTCGAAGACCCCGCTCTGATCGCCGAGATTGCTGGGCTCACCGAATGGCCGGTGGCGCTGATCGGTCGGATCGACGAGGCGTTCATGGACCTGCCGCCCGAGGTCCTGCGCACCACGATGCGGGTCAATCAGCGCTATTTGGCGCTGCGCCGCCCGGACGGTTCGGCAGCACCACGCTTCATTGTCGTCGCCAACCTCGCGGCGGCCGACGGCGGTGCGGCGATCGTCGCTGGCAATGAACGCGTGCTGCGTGCTCGGCTCGCCGATGCGCGCTTCTTTTGGACCGAGGACCTGAAGCGCCCGCTCGAAACCCTGTTGCCCAAGCTTGCCGAGGTGACGTTCCACGCTGCGCTCGGCTCGCAGCGCGACCGGGTGGACCGGTTGGTGCGCCTCTGCGGCGAGATTGCTCCGCTGGTCGGTGCGGACCGCGCAAAGGCCGAGCGCGCGGCCTTGCTTTGCAAGGCCGATCTCGTCTCCGGCATGGTCGGCGAGTTTCCCGACCTGCAGGGGGTGATGGGCCGCTACTACGCTCTCGCCCACGGCGAGGATGCCGAGGTGGCGAACGCGATCCGCGACCACTATGCGCCGCGCGGGGTGGAGGACGAGGTACCGGCCGAGCCCGTCGCGATCACGCTCGCGCTTGCTGATCGCATCGACCAGCTCGCCAGCTTCTTCGCTATCGGCGAGAGGCCGACCGGCTCCGGCGACCCTTATGCGCTGCGCCGCGCCGCTTTGGGCATCGTGCGGATCCTGCGCGACAATCGCGTTCGGCTTGACCTTAGCCGATTCGTTTCGGCCGATGTGCGCGATTTCATCGCCGAACGGCTGCGCGTGCAGCTGCGAGCGGAGGGCAAGCGGCACGACATCGTTGCCGCCGTGCTGGGGCGCGGGGCGGACGGCGATCTCGTGCGCGTGCTGTCGCTCGCCGAGGCGCTCGAGGCCTTCCTCGCCACCGAGGATGGAGCGAATCTCCGCACCGCACATGCGCGGGCCGTGAACATCCTCCGCATCGAGGAGCGCAAGGATGGCCGCCGCTACGACGATCCGCACGAGGCATCACTCCTCTCCACGGTGGAGGAGCATGCTCTCGCCGCTGCGCTCGATGCGCTCGAGCCGGTGCTGGCGCGTGATCTTGCCGAGGAACGGTTCACGGAGGCGATGGCCACGCTCGCCGCGCTTAGGGCTCCGCTCGACGCGTTCTTCGAGCGGGTGATGGTGAACGATCGGGATGCGGCATTGCGCGCCAATCGGCTGCGGCTTCTCTCTCGCGTGCGCCGCGCGATGGCGCGCGTGGCGGACTTCTCCAAACTTGAAGGATGACTGTGATGGATACCGTCACACCGGCGAAGTGGGTCTATGCGTTCGGCGCCGGCCGCAACGAAGGGCGGGCTGAGATGCGCAACCTGCTGGGCGGCAAGGGCGCGAACCTCGCCGAGATGGCGGCGATTGGCCTGCCCGTGCCGCCCGGTTTTACCATCACCACCGAGGTGTGCACGGAATTCTATCGCACCGACCGTCGCTATCCCGAAGGGCTCGAGGCGCAGGTCGACGAGGCGCTGCGCGGCCTCGAGGAGGCCGTAGGACTGAGATTTGGTGATCCCGAACGGCCGCTACTTGTCTCCGTCCGCTCAGGCGCGCGCGTCTCCATGCCGGGGATGATGGATACGGTGCTCAATCTCGGCCTGAATGACGAGACGGTCGAGGGGCTTGCGCGGATGAGCGGCGATGATCGGTTCGCCTGGGATTCCTATCGCCGCTTCATCCAGATGTTTGGCAGCGTGGTGCTCGGGGTGGACCATCACCGATTCGAGGAGATCATCGACGAGGTAAAGCACGACCGCCGCGTCACCGCGGACACGGCACTGACGGCGGATGATTGGCGTCGCGTCGTGACGGGCTACAAGGCGATCGTCCAGCAAGCGACTGGCACGCCATTCCCGCAGGATCCGCGCGCTCAGCTCTGGGCCGCGATCGGCGCCGTGTTCGGCTCCTGGATGAACGCGCGCGCCATCACCTACCGCCGTCTGCACGACATTCCCTCGGAGTGGGGCACAGCGGTGAATGTGCAGGTGATGGTGTTTGGCAACATGGGCGACGACTGCGCCACCGGCGTGTGCTTCACGCGCGACCCCGCAACTGGGGAGAATATTCTGTACGGGGAATATCTTGTCAACGCGCAAGGTGAGGACGTGGTGGCCGGCATTCGCACGCCGCAACCCCTGTCGCGTGCCGCCGCCAAGCCGGGCGAGGTGGCGATGGAAGAGGCGATGCCCGAAGTCTACGCCGAGCTGCTGCGCGTGCGCGAACTTCTCGAGCGGCACTACCGCGACATGCAAGACATCGAATTTACGGTGCAGCGCAGGAAGCTCTACATGCTGCAGACGCGCAACGGCAAGCGCACGGCGGCGGCAGGGCTGAAGATTGCGGTCGACATGGCGAATGAGGGGTTGATCACGCGCGCCGAGGCCATCCAGCGCGTCAACCCGCAGGGTCTGGACCAACTCCTGCACCCGACACTCGATCCGTCGGCGAAACGGACGCTGCTCGGCAAGGGGCTGCCAGCCTCTCCCGGCGCCGCCTCGGGCGCGGTTGTGTTCTCCGCCGACGAGGCGGAGGCGCGGTCGCAGAAGGGCGAAAGCGTGATCCTGGTGCGGATCGAGACGAGCCCTGAAGACATCCACGGGATGCACGCGGCGAAGGGCATCGTCACCACACGAGGTGGCATGACCAGCCACGCTGCGGTGGTGGCGCGTGGCATGGGTAGGCCCTGCGTGGTCGGCGCCGGAGGGCTCGTCGTCGACTACGCGGCGCAAACGCTCTCAGGGGGCGGGCAGGTGGTGCGCGCCGGTGAGACCATCACTATCGACGGGGCGTCGGGTGAGGTGTTCCTCGGCGCGGTGCCGATGATCGAGCCGAAACTCTCCGGCGACTTCGCCACCCTCATGGCTTGGGCTGACGAGGTGCGCACGCTGAAGGTGCGCACGAATGCCGAGACCCCGCCCGACGCAGAGGCCGCGCGGCGCTTCGGCGCCGAAGGCATCGGGCTCTGCCGCACCGAGCACATGTTCTTCGACCCCGAGCGCATCCTTGCCGTGCGCGAGCTGATCATGAGCGCAGACGAGGCCGGGCGCCGCCGCGCTATTGCGCGCCTCCTGCCGTTCCAGCGCAAGGATTTCGCCGACCTCTTCCGGATCATGGCGGGGCTTCCCGTCACCATCCGCTTGCTCGACCCGCCGCTGCACGAGTTCCTGCCGCATGGCGAAACCGAGCTCGCCGAAGTCGCCGAGGCGCTCGGCGTCGATCTCACCGCCGTGCGGCAGCGACTGCTGGAGCTCTCCGAAGCCAACCCGATGCTCGGGCACCGCGGCTGCCGCCTCGGCATCTCCTATCCCGAACTCTACGAGATGCAGGCGCGCGCGCTCTACGAGGCGGCCCTCGACATCGTCGAGGAGACGGGGGCAGCGCCGATCCCCGAGATCATGATCCCCCTTGTCGGGTTGAAGAAGGAGCTCGAAATCACGCGCGCGCTGGTTGAGGCGACAGCGGAGGCCGTGTTCGCCGAGCGGGGGCGGCGTCTCGACTACAGCGTGGGCACGATGATCGAGCTTCCCCGTGCGGCGCTGATCGCCGACAGGATCGCCGAGGTGGCCGACTTCTTCTCCTTCGGCACCAACGACCTCACCCAGACCGTGTTCGGGCTCTCGCGCGACGATGCCGGCAAATTCCTGCCGCTCTACGTCGAGAAGGGGATTTTGCCGAAGGACCCGTTCGTCACCCTCGACATCGAAGGGGTAGGCGAAATGGTGCGCATTGCGGTAGAAAAAGGGCGTCGCGCGAAGCCGGGACTAAAACTCGGCATTTGCGGTGAGCATGGCGGCGATCCGGCCTCCATCGCGTTCTGCCAGCGGGTGGGGCTCGATTACGTCTCCTGCTCCCCCTACCGCGTGCCGGTTGCGCGGTTGGCTGCTGCGCAGGCGGCGCTCGGAGAGAGTGGGATCGACCGGACG
Source organism: uncultured Elioraea sp. (assembly GCA_937928775.1). GTDB lineage: Bacteria > Pseudomonadota > Alphaproteobacteria > Acetobacterales > Acetobacteraceae > Elioraea. The sequence continues at coordinate 40,807 of CALFVI010000021.1, forward strand.
GCCTGACCGCACCGGCAGGGCGGCGGTGGAACACTCTGGCTGCCGCAGCCGCCCCGCACCGTCACAGCCAGCGCCGCACGCGTTGGAGATACGCGCGGTAAGGGTCGCCGAAGCGGGCAGCGAGATAGGGCTCCTCGCGCGCGATCACGAGCCTATCAAGCAAGAACGCGAAGACCGGGGTAAGGAGAAGCAGCCAGCCACTCGCCAACATCACGCCCAGTCCGGCGAGGAGCAGGACGAGGCCGAGATACATCGGGTTGCGCGTGAAGGCGTATGGCCCGGTGGCAACAAAGCGTCGCGCCGGGCGGAAGGTGGGAATTGCGGTGCCGGCGCGATGGAAGACCAGGGCCGCCCAGCTCGCGAGCAGGGCAGCGACCAAGACGAGCACACCTCCCACCCCGTAGCGGATCGCGCCGGGCCACGAGTCGTGCGTGAGCGGGACGATCCAGTCGAGCAGAAGCCCGGCCCCCATGATCGCAAGAAAGAGAACCGGCGGATGGATCCGTACCGGTGGCGGCGTGTCGTCGACCGCCTGCCCCTGACCCATCGCGTGGCCCCGGGCGTCGGCCTGATTGGCCGCCTCCAAACCCTCCGCCTCGCGCCCCTCCGTCACGGGGTGCTGTCCGCCGGCAGGGCGAGCCAGGCCGGAAGTTCGGCAACGAGCACGGCCTCGCCGCAGCGCAACACGCCAGGAGAGGCCAAGGCCTCAAGGCGGAGGAGGGCGAGAGCGCGATCGCCGCGCCCGGACCGGATCGTGCCGACCTCCGTCGCCTCGCGCAGGACCGGCGTACCGGGTGCAGGCAACGGCCCCTCGACCCGCACGGGAACCAATCGCTTCTTCACCAGGCCGCGATACTTGGTGCGGGCCGTGAGCTCCTGGCCCATCCAGCACCCCTTGCTCCAGGAGATCCCACGCAGTTCGTCGAAGCCCGCTTCCAGAAGCACCGTCTTGCCGCTTTCGAGATCCTTCGATCCGTCGGGAAGCCCGAGCGCAAGCCGATGCCGATCATAGTCCTCCGCCGTCGCGTCCGGCTGGATTTCCCCGCCGCACGCGAGACAACGCCAGCCAGCTTCGGGCAGGCGCGGGTCGCGCACGACAAGGACACCTGGTTGTTCGGCTGGCTTGGCCTCACCCCAGGCGGCAAACACCGTCCAGCGGTCTGTCTCGTCGTCGATCGCCACCTTCGCCCGCAGCCGGTAGCGCGTCAGATGGGAGATAAGCCAAGGGGCCTGGGCGCGTTCGCAATCAAGCAGAATTCGCTCGCCCTCTCTAACCAGGAAGAAATCCGCAAGCCATTTGCCCTGCGGTGTCAGCAGCGCGGCCCACAGGGCGGACGCATCCTGATCAAGGCGTGTGACGTCGTTCGAGACGAGGCCCTGCAGGAAGGGACCAGCCTCAGGCCCGGAGATGGCGAGGACCCCGCGATCGGCAAGATGAGCAGTCGGCATGAGCAAGAGGTGGCTTGCTCAGCCGTCTCGCGCAATCCCGCGGCAGCTGTGCTAGAGGCGGCCGCATGAGCCGGATCCTGTTCGTGACCGCGACCCGGGTCGGCGATGCCGTGCTGTCGACGGGCCTCATCGACCATCTCCTGCGCACCGAGACCGAGCCTCGGATCACGGTCGCCTGCGGTCCTGCCGCTGCCGGCCTGTTCGCCAATATGCCGGGGCTCGAGCGGGTGATCCTCTTGCACAAGCGCCGCTTCGCTGCGCATTGGCTTGGTCTGTGGCGGCAGGTGGTCGGCGTGCGCTGGGACCTGGTGGTCGACCTGCGCGGCTCGCTGCTCGCCTGGTGTCTCTCGGCGCGACGGCGTGCGGTGATGGGGGCGCGTCAGGCGGGTCGGCCGCGGCTTGCGCAGATCGGCTCCGTGTTGGGCCTCGACCCGCCACCTGCTCCGGTCGTCTGGACGTCGGCGCAGGATCGCGCCAGGGCCGAGACGCTCATTCCGCCCGGCACACCCGTCATCGGACTCGGGCCCACCGCGAACTGGCGTGGCAAGGTATGGGCGCCCGAACGGTTCGTTGCGCTGTTCGATCGGCTCTCCAGTGCAGATGGGCCCCTGCCCGGGTCACGCGCTGCCGTGTTCGCCGGCCCCGGCGCAGAAGAGGCCGCCCTCGCCAAGCCGGTCCTCGCCGCCCTGCCGCGCGGCCGCACCATCGACCTTGTCGGCCGGCTCAGCCTGAGCGAGGCCGCCGCCTGCCTTGCGCGCTGCGCGCTCTTCGTCGGCAACGATTCAGGGCTGATGCATCTCGCCGCTGCAGCCGGCGCGCCGACACTTGGTCTCTTCGGCCCATCGCCCGTGGCGGAATATGCGCCGATCGGCCTTTTCACCGCGGTCGCACGCACGCAGGTGCCGATGGCCGACCTCGTCTCCGCCCCTGGCTTCGACCATCGCACCACCGGCAGTCTGATGGGCTCGCTCGGGGTGGACGATGCGTTCGCGGCGGCAACGGCCCTGCTCGAACGCGCCCGGCCGGCCATGGCACTGACGTGAGCCAACCGCGCCTGTCCGCCCTTGTGGTCGCGCGCAACGAGGAGGCCCGGCTGGCCGACTGCCTGGCGAGCCTTACCTTTGCCGATGAGATCGTGGTCGTGCTTGACCGCACCACCGACCGTTCGGCGGAGATTGCGCGCGGCTTTGCTGCCCGCGTGCTCGAGGGCGCCTGGGAGATCGAGGGGGAGCGCCGGAATGCCGGACTTGCGGCCTGCCTGGGCGAGTGGATCCTCGAAATCGATGCGGACGAGCGTGTCCCGCCAGCCCTGGCCGCCGAAATTCGCCGCGTAATTGAAACCTCGCCGCATGCTTGGCACGAGATCCCGGTTGACAACTTCATCGGCTCTCGACTGGTGCGCTACGGGTGGGGCGGCAGTTTCGGCATCTCGGCGGTACCGCGGCTGTCGCGCAAGGGGGCCAAGCAGTGGGGCATGCAGCGCGTGCATCCTTCCCTGCAGTGGCGCGGAAGCCAGGGGCCACGGTTGCAGCACGCGCTTGAGCACCACGTGGACCGCGACATTTCCGACCTGCTGCACCGGCTCGACCGCTACTCCTCCGCCCGGGCGGCGGATCTTCTGGAGAGGGGTGAGATCGGCACACTTGGCGGAAATTTGCGCCGCTTCGTCTCCCGCTTCCTCAAATGCTACGTCTCGCGCGGTGGGTGGCGCGAAGGCGGGTGGGGGGGTGCTGATCGCGCTGTGCGCCGGCCTCTACCCGCTTCTTGCCCACCTGAAGGCGCGGCTGGAGCCGGAACGGCACCGCCCATGCGTCGAGCCGCAGGCCGCACTGCCGCAGGGCGACGCCCAGCCGATGAGCCCAGCGCCCCCAACTGCCTCCCGGGCGGCATGACGGCGCAGAAGACCACCGCGACCGCGGCGCAGCCCGGTGCCACGGCGCCTTCCGGGCGCGCCATCGCCTGGGCGGAGCACGCGCTCGGCTGGACCGCCGCCGCTCTCCCTCTGCTCCTCATTTACGGTCGAGGGTTTGGCGACGTCTTTCTTTCGATCGTCTCCCTCGCTTTCCTGGTGGCGCTGACCGTTCGGCGTGATGCCTCGGCCCTTCGCTCCCTGCACGCTTGGCCCGGTCTTGCCGTCTGGGTCTGGCTCGCGATCGCGACGGCGCTGCAGGGCGACGCGCAGCGGCTCGGCGTTGCGCTTGCGTGGGGCCGGGTCCCCGTTGCGGTCACGGCCCTGGGCTCCTGGGTGCTCGCTTCTGGTCGCTTCCGGCGTCCGCTGCTCGCCGCCTGCGGCATCGCCGCAGGCTGGATTGCCCTCGAGGTCTGGCTTCAGGCCTTGACCGGGCGAAGCCTCTCCGGCTTCACCCGCGCGGTCGGCGGCGAGCATACGGGCCCGTTCCGCCGTCCGCGCGCTGGCGCCTATTTGGTGCGTATCGCCTGGCCCCCTCTCGCCGCCGCCTCAGGGCGGCTCGCGCAGCGCGGGCCGGGAGGCGTCGGAGCGGCAAGTCTGCTGATCGCCCTCTTCATGGCGACAATCTTCGTGATCGGCCAGCGCATGCCACTCGTGCATGCGACCATCGGTGTGGCTCTGCTCGCGTTCGGCCTGCGTGGGCTTCGCGTCCCCGCTCTGGTCGGCATGCTCGCCCTGGTCGCGATCGCCACGGCGGCGGCGAGCGCGTTCCCGACTGCCTTTGCCCGCCAGGTGACCCAGTTCTTCGAGATCATGTCGGCTTTCCCGGACAGCCATTACGGGCAGATCCTGCGCCGAGCGCTCGCGCTTGCCGAAGCGAGCCCCTGGACCGGTTGGGGGGCGGACGCATTCCGCACCTTCTGTGCCGACCCGAGATTCTTCGTCGGTTGGAGCGGAACCGGAGATGGCGGCGGTGCGACGATGTGCGTGCCGCACGCGCACAACCCCTATCTCGATCTGCTGGTGAATGCGGGCCTGCCGGGCCTTGCACTGTTCGTGCTTGCCGCAGTTGGCTGGCTGGCGAGTGCCTGGCGTGGCCTCCTCCCGCGACCCGATCCGCTGCGCCTTGGTCTTTTCATCTCCGTGCTGCTGCCTCTGTGGCCTTTGGGCTCGGTGCATGCCTTCACCTCTCAGCCCACCGCGACGCTTTGGGCGCTGATGACGGGCTGGGCAATCGCCGAAGCGACGAGGGGGTTGCGGGCGGCACCAGCGCAGGGACAAGCATGACCCGAATGGCGATGGTCATGGCCGGGGCGGCCGTAGGTGGGGCGGAAACATTCTATGTCCGCATCGTCTCCGCCCTCGCTGCCGCTGGCGAAGAGGTGCTGGCGGTGATCCGCCGCCACCCCGCCCGAGCCCAGGCCCTGCGCGCGGCCGGCCTCGCGCCCGTGGAACTCGCTTTTGGCGGCCCTTTCGATTGTTTGACTCGGCCGCGGCTGGCGCGCTCGCTGCGCGGCTTTTCGCCGCAGCTGGTGATGAGCTGGATGAACCGCGCCGCCCGCTTCACCCCGACGGGGCCCTGGGTCCGCGTCGGCCGGCTCGGCGGCTATTACGATCTCGCCTATTGGCAGGGCTTCGACCATCTGGTCGCGAACACGCGCGGCCTCGTCTCCTGGATCGTTGGCCAAGGCTGGCCGGCGGAAAGGGTGCACCACCTGCCCAACTTCGTTCCTGACCTTGCTGCTGCGAAGCCTGTGCCGCGTCGAGAGCTCGGCGTGCCAGAGGAATCGCTTTTGGTCCTCGCGATGGGCAGGCTGCATCGGGCGAAGGGCTTCGACACGCTGATTTCGGCAGTGGCGTTGCTGCCTGAGGTCGTTGCGGTGATCGCCGGCGAGGGGCGGGAACGTTCTGCCCTCGAGACACTTGCGCGGTCTTGTGGCGTCGCTGATCGCGTCCGCTTCCTCGGCTGGCGCAACGACCAAGCGAGCCTTCTTGCCGCCGCCGACCTGTTCGTCTGCCCCTCGCGCCAGGAGCCGCTCGGCAATGTCGTGCTCGAGGCTTGGTCGGCCTGCCGGCCCGTCATCGCCTGCCGTACCGCGGGACCGGAGGAGCTGATCGCACACGAGGTGACGGGACTGCTCGTGCCAATCGACGACCCGCGGGCGCTCGCCGAGGCGATTCGCCGCGTGGGCGAGGATCGCGCGCTGGCCGAGGCGATGGCCCAGGCCGGCCGCGCCGCTTGGGCGAGTGGCTTCGCGCCCGCTCCTGTGCTCGCGCGCTGGCGGTCGCTGCTCGCCGCGCTTTCGCAGCGCTGATGTGCGGCATCGCCGGCCTTGCGCGCGCTCCAGGCGCACCGCTGCCGCCCGATCTCTTAGCGAGGCTCGACGCCGCTCTGGCGCACCGCGGGCCCGACGGGTCGGGACGGCACGAGGCGGGCGATATGCTCCTTGTGCACCGCAGGCTCGCCATCATCGACATCGCGGGCGGTGCCCAGCCGCTTGCGGCGCCAGACGGCACGACACTGATCGCGAACGGAGAGATCTACTCCTACCGCGAGTTGCGTCGTGACCTGCTCGCCGACATCCCGTTCGCCACCGAGAGCGATTGCGAGGTGGCGCTGCACCTTTACCGCAAGGAGGGGATCGGCTTCGTCGACCGGCTGCGCGGCATGTGGGCGATCGCCCTGCATGATCCGCGTTCCCGCCAGCTTCTCCTCTCGCGCGACCCGTTCGGTATCAAGCCGCTCTATATTGCGAACACTCGGTTCGGCCTCGCTTTCGCCTCCGAACCACGCGCCCTGATCGCGGCTGGGCTTGTTACGCCGGAGGTTGAGCCCCGCGCGCGCGATGAGCTTCTTGAACTGCAGTTCACCACCGGCCGTAGAACGATCCTCCGCGGCATCGAGCGCGTGCTGCCGGGCGAGACGCTGATCATCGCCGCCGGCCGCGTGGTCGACCGTCATCGCAGACCGGCCCTGCCTGAGGGCGGTCCGGAGACCATCGGGGAGAAGGAAGCGCTCGCCCGCCTTGACCGCGCGCTCGAGGAGAGTGTCAGCCTCCATCAGCGCAGCGACGTGCCCTACGGCCTGTTCCTCTCGGGCGGAACGGACAGTGCGGCCATTCTCGCTCTGATGCGGCGGATGGCGGACCGCCCCGTGGTCGCGTTCACTGCCGGCTTCGATGATCCATCCGCCGCGGACGAGAGGGCGGCGGCGCGGGAGGCGGCGCAGGCAGCAGGAGCGGCACACGTGGAGATCACCGTCACGGAGGCCGACTTCCTTCGCCACCTGCCGGCGATCGTGGACGCGATGGACGACCCGGCCGCTGATTACGCCATCGTTCCCACCTGGCTGCTCGCGCGGCACGCCCGCGCCGATGTGACGGTGGTGCTGAGCGGCGAGGGTGGAGACGAGCTTTTCGCGGGCTACGGCCGGTACCGCAGCGCGCTGCGCCCCTGGTGGCTGGGCGGAAGGGCGATGCGTTCGCGCGGCATTCTGGAGCGGCTTCGCCTGCGCCGCTCTCCGCCACAGTTTTGGCGATCCGGACTTGCCGAGTCGGCGGAGAGGGTGATGCTTCCCGGACGAACGCGGCTGATGGTCGCGCAGGCCGCCGACATCGCGGAGTGGCTGCCGAACGACCTGCTGGTGAAGCTCGATCGCTGCCTGATGGCGCACGGTCTGGAGGGCCGCACGCCGTTGCTCGACCCGGCCGTAGTTGCGGCATCGTTTTGCCTGCCCGATCGGCTTAAGGTGCGCGGCCGGCTGGGCAAGTGGCTCCTGCGCGCCTGGCTCGAGCGGCACTTCCCCGCAGCACGGCCCTTCGCGCCGAAACAGGGCTTCACCGTCCCTGTTGCCGCCTGGATCGCGCGCTCCGGTCAGCGACTCGGCGCACTCGTCGCCGCCGATGAGGCGATTGCGGAGATTTGCGCGCCCGAGCGCGTGCGCGCCCTGTTCGAGGCGGGCGGCAAACTCGCGGGTTTCGCCGCCTGGACGCTCCTCTTCTACGCCCTCTGGCATCGCGTGCACATACGCGGCATCGACCCGGGTGGCGATGTGTTCGACGTTCTCGCCGCGAAAGCGTGACCCAGGCCGACGGAGGCGTTGATGGCAGATGTGCCGTTCGATCTGATCATCCGAGGCGGAACCGTGGTGCTTCCCTGGGCCACGGAGGCGCTCGATATCGGCGTACGGGACGGACGGATCGCAGCCCTGGGCATGCTCTCGCGCGCCGAGGCAGCGGAAACCATCGACGCACGCGGCCTTATCGTGCTGCCGGGGCTGATCGATGCACACGTGCACTTGCGCGAACCAGGTGCGGACGAAGTGGAGACGATCGCGACGGGAACGAAGGCCGCCGCCTTAGGCGGCCTCGTCGCCGTGTTCGACATGCCGAACACGCAGCCACCGATCACCGATTCGGAACGGCTCGCCTGGAAGCGTCGGCGCATCGAGGGCCGCGCCTTCGTAGACATCGGCCTCTATGTCGGCGCGACCAAGGGCAATATCGCCGACCTCGCCGACCTTGAGGCCGAAGAAGGGGTCTGCGCGGTCAAGGTCTTCGCCGGCTCCTCAACGGGAGACCTTCTCGTCGAGGACGATGTTTCCATTGAGGCGGTGCTTCGGTCCGGAAAACGGCGAGTCGCGTTCCATGCCGAGGACGAGGACCGGCTGCGCGACCGGGCCCATCTGTTCCGCGAGGGGGAGCCCTACCAGCGCCACATGGAGTGGCGTGACGTTGAGACGGCCTTCCTCGGCACGCGTCGCATTGTCGGGCTTGCGCGCAAGGTGGGGCGTCGCGTGCACATCCTACACGTCTCGACGGCGGAGGAGCTCGCCTGGCTTGCCGGACACCGCGATCACGCAACGGTCGAGGTGCTGGTCAACCACCTCACGCAGGCCGCGCCAGAAGCCTATGACTTTCTCGGCGGATTGGCGGTGATGAACCCGCCGATCCGCGACCGGCGACATCTTGAGGCGGCCTGGGCGGCGGTGCGCGATGGCACGGTCGATGTCGTCGCTTCCGACCATGCGCCGCATCCGCGCGAGGCCAAGATGCTGCCCTGGCCGCGCTGCCCGGCAGGCCTCACCGGCGTGCAGACGATTGTTCCCATTATGCTCGACCATGTGCATGCGGGCCGCCTCTCCTGGTCAAGGCTAGCCGATTTGATGTGCGCAGGCCCGGCGCGGGTCTATGGCATTGTCGGCAAGGGGCGGGTCGCGGTGGGCTACGATGCCGACTTCACCATCGTCGATCCGTCCCTGCGCCGGACGATCACCGACGAGTGGATCGTCTCTCCCTGCGGCTGGACTCCCTTCGCCGGCATGACCGTGACAGGGTGGCCGCGCATGACGGTGCTGCGCGGGCGCGTGATTATGCGCGAGGGCGACCTGATCGGCCCCCCCTCGGGACGCTTGGTTCGCTTCGGCGAAACTCTCGGTCCCGACCCGGCGTTCGCTCGTCCGCTCAGACCATGAGCTCGACGCAGACTGGCACGTGATCAGACGCAAGCGGCCAGTCGCGCGCGTCCTTCAGCACTTCTCCCGACTTCAGGGTGCCGATCATGTCCGGACTGACCCAGATGTGGTCGAGACGACGGCCACGATCGGACTGGCGCCAGTCCCGATTGCGGTACGACCACCAAGTGTAGAGCTTTTCCGGTGGCGGCACGAAATGGCGCATCGCATCGATCCAGCCGCCGGCGGTGGCCTGCCAGCGCCCGAGGGCTTCCGTCTCTACCGGTGTGTGCGAAACTACGTCCAGCAACTGGCGGTGGCTCCACACATCGTCCGGCAGGGGGGCGATGTTGAGGTCACCGGCAATGATCTGGCGCGGGATGCTGCCCGCGCCATTGGCGAACCAGTGCGTCGCTTCAGCCACGAAGTCGAGCTTGTAGCGGAACTTCGGGTTGGCCTCGGGGTCAGGCACATCGCCACCGGCGGGGACGTAGAAATTGTGCAGCCGCACCGGTGCTCCTGGAATGTCGAGATCGACCGCGAGATGACGGCTCTCCCCCTTGCCGCACCAATCGGGTGTGGAGGGAACCACTGCGAGCGGGATCTTGGAGAGGATGGCGACACCGTTGTACGCCTTCTCCCCACGGAGAGCGATGTGGCGGTAGCCGGTCGCCCGCACTTCGCGGAGCGGAAACTCCTCATCCGCAACCTTGGTTTCCTGCAGGCAGATGACATCCGGCTCAAGCGCGACCGCGAGGTCGGCGAGCCGGGCCAGACGGAGGCGGATGGAGTTGATGTTCCAAGTGACGAGACGGAGCTTTTTCGGGCGTCGGGCCATGGTGTTCGGCAGCAGATTCGCACGATCTCATCTAACGCAAGCTAGGGAGATGGAGCTAGCCGCTCTCCGCGACCCTCCCCTGCGACAGGGGAAAGCGTCGCCCGCCGCAGGGTCGGGAAGGGCTTGGGCAGAGGCAGGCGGTTTGCGCCAGAGACCTCCGACGGGGGACGAGACTTTGGCCCGATGGTTGGCGAGGGCTCCGGGTCATGCCGCGCAGGCGCCCAGCGCCCTCAACAAGACGATCTGCCGCACAATGTCGTAGGCGTTGGCGAACAGTGCGATGGTAAGAAGGGAGCCAGGATGCGCGGTGTGTTCTTCTGGCCGTTCTCCGGCCGCAAGCGGTTTGACACTCTCTCAGCTGAAGAGATTCTCGCCCTCGCCATCTCGGCCGAGGAGGAAGATTCCCGCATCTACGCGCTCTATGCCAAGCGGCTACGCGACACCTACCCTGCCACCGCCCGCATGTTTGAGGCGATGGCAGCGGAGGAGGACGCACATCGTCGACGCCTGATCGAACTCTATCGCGCGCGCTTCGGCGACCTCATCCTGCCCATCCGGCGGGAACACGTCGCCGACTTCTACGACCGCCGCCCCGTCTGGCTGGTGGAGAACCTGCCGATCGAGCGAATCCGCGCCGAGGCGGCGGCGATGGAACGCGAGGCCGAGCGCTTCTATCGCCAGGCTGCGGCACGCACCACGGATGCCGAGGTGCGTGCCCTGCTCGGCGACCTCGCCGCCGTGGAAGCTCGGCACGAGCGCGGGGTCGCGGCGATGACGGAGAAGCTGCAGGCCAGCGGAGCCGCCTCCGAAGAGGATATGGTGGCTCGCAGACAGTTCATTCTCACCTGGGTACAACCGGGCCTGGCGGGGCTGATGGATGGCTCGGTGTCCACCCTCGCCCCGATCTTCGCCACTGCCTTCGCCACCCAGGATCCGTGGACGACGTTCCTGGTCGGGCTTTCCGCTTCGGTCGGCGCCGGCATTTCCATGGGCTTCACCGAAGCGGCACACGACGATGGCAAACTGTCGGGCCGTGGCTCACCGGTCAAACGCGGGCTTGCCTGTGGCGTGATGACAACGATTGGCGGGCTTGGCCACGCTCTGCCCTACCTCATTCCGCATTTCTGGACCGCAACCATCATCGCGCTTGCTATCGTCTTCGTGGAACTCTGGGCGATTGCCTGGATCCAGAACCGCTACATGGAGACGCCGTGGCGCCGGGCCCTCTTCCAGGTGGTGCTCGGGGGCAGCCTGGTATTGGCCGCTGGCATTTTCATCGGCGGCGGGTGAGTCCCGGGTCAGCTGCCGCCGAAAGCGCGCACGAGACCAAGCGACAAGGACGGCAGCGCAACGCAGAGGGCAAGCTTCACCGTATCGGCAAGAAGGAACGGCAACACACCGCCGAAAATCCGCGGCAACGCGACGTCGCGGGCAATGCCGCCCGCGACGAACACGTTAAGCCCCACAGGGGGCGAGATCAGCCCCATGCCGACGACGACCAGCACCAGCACCCCAAACCAGATCGCCACCTCATCCCGCGTGAGCCCGAAGTCGAGCCCGACGACGAGTGGGAAGAACACGGGCAGGGTGAGCAGGATCATCGCGAGTTCGTCCATCACCGCGCCGAGCAGGATGTAGATGGCGAGGATTGCGACCAGCACCGTGACGGGCGCAACGTCGAGCCCCTCCAGCCACAGCTGCAGCACGTCGGGCGCCTGGGTCAGAGCGAGGAAGGCGTTGAACAGGTTGGCGCCGAGCAGGATGGCGAAGATCATGCCCGAGGTCTCGGCGGTCGCCCGCAAGGCCTCGGCCAGACCCCACAGGCCGAAACCACGCCGCGCCAGGGCGACGGCGAGCACCGCGACCGCACCGACGGAGGCGCCTTCGGTCGGCGTGAACACCCCGCCGTAGATGCCGCCCAGGACGACCACGCCCACCCCGAGCACGGGCACCACGCGACGAAGGGCGGCGCGATCCCCCCTGCCCTCGCCCTGTCCACCGAGCTCCGGCAGGAGCCGCACCGCGAGCGCAACCGCGAGCGCGTACAGAAGCACCGCGAGCAGGCCGGGCAGGAGTGCAGCCAGGAACAGGCGCGCGATGTTCTGTTCGGTGACGATGGCGTAGATGACGAGGATCACCGAGGGCGGAATGAGAATGCCGAGCGTTCCGCCGGCGGAAACGAGCCCGGCGGCGAAGCCAGGCGCATAGCCAAGCCGGCGCAGTTCCGGCAGCGCGGCGCGGGCGAAGGTCGCCGTGGTCGCGACCGAGGAACCACACACGGCACCGAAGGCGCCACAGGCGACGATCACCGCGATCGCTGGCCCACCGCGTCTGCGCCCGAAGAGATATTCCGCAGCGGCGAAAAGGTCGCCCGCAAGCCCGGCCCGTTCCGCAATCGCCCCCATCAGCACAAACAGCGGAATGACAGAGAGCGTGTAGTTGGCGAACAGGTGATAGGGCGTACCCTTGAGGTAGTTGAGCAAGATCGGCCAGCCGGCAATCTGCGCATAGCCCACACCGCCGACAATCATCATGGCGAGGGCAATCGGGCAGCGCAGCACAATCAGCCCAAGAAGGGCTGCGAAGCCCTCAAGCGCGGCCAGGAGTTCGGGCGGCAGGCCGGTCACCGGCGGAAACCGGGCGGTGCGCCGAAGGGACGGAGGAGCGCGGCAAGACCCGCAAGCGCGAAGGCCGCCGCGCCGATTGCGGCCACCCACCAGGTGGACATCCCAAGCGCCATGGTCACCGTGCCGGTCGCGTACAGTTCCGATGCCGTGACGAACAGACGCTCGGCGAGCAGGAAACACACGCCCGCCCAGAGCAGCAGCCAGATCGTGTCGAGCGCGCTCTGCAGGCGCCCGGGAAGCCAGGCGGTGAAGCTCGTCACCGCCACATTGGCACCACGCGCGGCAGCGAAAGCAAAGGCGGCGAACAGGGCGATCGCCGACGCGAGCGAGACGAGCTCGAAGTCGCCGCGGATGGCACGGCCGTCGAGCCAACGGCGCAGAACGCTCGCGCAGGTCAGCAGAGCGGCGGCGAGCAGGACAACACCGCCCGCCACCGCGAAGTGACGCGCAATCAAGCCCGGCAGGCATGCCGCGCCGCGCGCCTGCCGCGCCGTGCGCACGCCGCCTCCCGCCTCGATCACCCGACCCCGCCCGAAGACGTGCCTCAGGCCCGCCCGCGCCCGATCTCGGCGATGAGCGCGCGCGCCTCCTCAAGCAGGGCACCGCCATCGATGTTGCGCTCGCGCATCGCGCGCAGCCACGCCTCGATCACCGGTTCGGTGGCGCGCTGCCAACGCAGGCGCTCCTCCTCGGTGATGCTGAGGATCTCATTGCCGCGGCGGCGAACCTGCTCGACCACCACAGGGCCCTGCTCGTCCCACACCTTGGACGCCATCTCGGCTGCGGCCGAGCCGGAGTTGCGATCCAGCACTGCCCGCAGGTCAGCGGGCAAGGACTCGTAGCGCGCGCGGTTCATCGCCAGCACAAAGGTGGCGATGTAGAGTGTGGGACTGCCGGGGATTTCGGTGTGGTGCCGGACCATCTCGTGCAGCCGAATCGCGGGCACAACCTCCCAAGGCACCACCGCACCGTCGATCACGCCCTGAGACAGCGCTTCCGGCACCTGCGGGATCGGCATGCCGACCGGAGAGGCGCCGAGCGCGCGCAACGCCTCGCCCGCCTGGCGGGTCGGGAAACGCAGCTTCAGACCGCGCAGATCCTCCATCGTGCGCACCGGCCTGCGCGCATGAATCACGCCGTGGTCGTGGCCCCAGGCGCAGAGGATGTGGGTATCGGCGAACTCCTCGCGCAGCCGACGTTCGAAGAAGCGCTGCACGGCAAGCGCGTTCACGTAGGACTGCCGATGCGGCACGAAGGGGAGCTCGAACACCTCGATGCGGGGAAAGCGGCCGGGCGTGTTGCCGGGCAGCGTCCAGACGATGTCTACCACCCCGTCACGCGCCTGATCATAGAGTTGGGGCGGGGCACCGCCCAGTTGCATGGCGGGGAAGATCTGCACCCGAAGCCGCCCGCCGCTTTCCGCCTGCAGCTTTTGCGCCCACGGCACGAGAAAATTGCGGTGCACATTGCTGACCGGCCCGAGGAAGTGGTGCAACCGTAGGGTAACCTCCTGGGCGCGTAGAGCCTTGGGCCGCAGAAGCGCCGGTGCTGCCAAGGTGGCAGCGATCAGGCCACGCCGTGCGATGCCGATGCCTGTTGTCATGGACGGTCTCCCGCTTCGTTCAACCTTTGCCCTGGTCTAAACCACGGGGCGCCTCGGCATGCAACGGCGGCGCATCAGCCGCGTGCACCCGCTTCATAAAGCCATGTCACCAGGCCGGCGACCGGGATCGCCCGTTCGATCGCAACCAGGTGGGCCGAACGGCGTAACAGCACGTGGTCGACACCAAGATCAGTAGCGAGCGCCTCGCCAAGGGCAGGCGGCGTTGCTGGGTCCTCTGAGGCGGAAATGACCACAGTGGGAACATGCTGCGCGGGCCGCGTTCCCCTCAGATCGAACCGCGCGATGGCGCGGCAGCAGGCGGCGTAGCTCGCAGGATCGACGCGCAGAAACGTCTCGCGCACAGCGTTGACCCGAGCCGGTTCGGCGGCGGCGAATGCCGGGGTGAACCAGCGCGCCATCACCGCATCAACGATGGCCGCAAGCCCTTCGCGTTCGACCAGCTGAGCCCTCTCCTCCCAGGCCTCAGGTGAGGGGATGTGCGCGGCGGTGGCGATGAGGACGGCGCCGTACAAGCGTTCGGGAGCACGGCGCATCAGAAGCTGACCAATCAGGCCGCCGATGGAGAGACCGACGAACAAGGCGCGCCCGCCATGCTCAGCGATGAGCTGCGCGACCCGATCCGCGATCGCCTCAAGAGTGAGGCCCGGCGCAGGCGGAGAGGCGCCGTGCCCCGGCTTGTCGAAGCGCATGGTCCGGTAGCGGATAGAGACTCGGCCGATCACCTCATCCCACATGTGCAAATCAGCACCGAGAGAGTTGGCGAAGACCACGAGCGGGCGGTCCTCGGGACCGTCCAGGCGGCAGTGCAATGAAAGCTCTGTCCCATCACTCATCTTGGCCCCTCCCCTCTCCAACGCGGCGAAGACTCGCTGCGGTCCTGCGTGCCCTCTCTGCCGCCATGTGCGCGGCGCGTGCTCCGGCCGCTGCGGCCGGTTCGAACGAACAGGCCTCGGCCGCCTCTGCATGGCCGATGGCGCGCAACGCTTCCGCCAGCGTGCCGGCCGCGCCTGCGCGCACCATGCCCGCCGCGCGTGCCACTGCCGACGCTGCCGAACTGCGGCCAAGCCGGAAAGCAAGCCTCTCCGCCGCGCGGTCAGCAAAGATAAGCCCGCGGGTGGCGGCGAGGTTTTCGCGCATCCGTTCCTCGTCCGGCATCACCGCAGCGGCGAGACGGGCGAGCTCGCCACTTGCGCGTGCTGCGAGCGAACAGAGGGCCGGCAGGGCCTGCCACTCCGCCTGCCAACCGCCGCCGCCGCGCTCCTCCGCCACCGTCATCGCCGCGATGAGAGTGGAGGCGAAACCGGGTGCCAGATGGTGCGCGGCGAGAATCGCTGTCTCTCCCGCCGGGTTGCGCTTGTGCGGCATCGCCGAGGAACCGCCACGCCCCTCACCCCCGCGCTCGCACAGTTCGGCAACGGCATCTGACCTGAGTTCGGCCAGGTCGCGCGCAATTTTCGCCGCCGCGCCGACGAGCCCTGCAAGCCACGCCCCAGCGCGCGCAATACTCCAGCGCCGCCCATGCCAGGCGAGCGGATCAGCGGCAAGCCCAAGGATGGCGGCGACGCGCGCGATAAGGGCGGGCGCGACGTCGCCATACGCCGTTGCGATACCCACCGGCCCGCCGAGAGACACTGCGGGGACGCGCTGAATGAGCTCAACCAGTTCCGCCGCTGGGTCGCAGAGCCCGGCTGCCCACTGCCCGGCGCGCGCACCAAAGGTCATGGCCGCCGCCGCCTGGCCATAGGTGCGCCCAAGGCAGAGCAGTCCGGCGTGCTTTTGCGCAAGGTCAGCCAACCTTTCCAAGGCAGTGACAAGATCTTCCGCAAGCAGGCGGAACGAACGCAGCAGCAGAAGCGAAAGTACCGTATCGAGCAAGTCTTGGCTTGTTGCGCCGCGATGCAAGGCCCAGGTGAGGTGTGCGGGCAATTTCGCCTCGAGTGCGGCAAGAACAGCAATGGTCGGCACAGCCGAGCGCCGGGCGCCCTCGGCGATCGTTGCAAGGTCGAACGCGTCGAGTGGGATGTCGCGGATGGCTCGAGCAAGCCCCGGCGGGGCGAGGCCGAACGCCGCTTGCGCCTCGGCCAGAGCCGCCTCCACCTCCAGCATGGCGGCGATGATCGAATGGTCCGACCAGATCGCCGCCATCCGGGGTTCGACCACCACAGCGGAAAGCAGAGAGTGGCTGATCACGCGCGGCCAGGGGGTGGCGGCTCAGGCGGGGGGCGCAGGTGGTAAGCGAAGGATGGCGCGCGCCTCGGCAACAGTCGCCGGCCTTCGCCCGTATTCGGCACAAAGCTCGACCACGCGGCGCACGAGGGCGGCGTTGGAGGGCGCGAGCGTCTCGCGATCGAGCCGCACATTGTCCTCAAGCCCGGTCCGACAATGGCCGCCGAGCTCCAACGACCATCGATTGAGCACGATCTGGTTGCGGCCGATGCCGGCTCCGGTCCAGGTGGCGTCGGGCGCGAGCCGCGCGAGGGTGCGGACGAGGAACTCGAAGGTCTCACGATCGGCCGGCAGGGCGTTCTTCACCCCCATCACGAACTGCACGTGTAAAGGGGGCAAGATTTTGCCCGCCTCCACCATGGCTACCGCATTGAACAGCATCGCGAGGTCGAACACTTCGATCTCGGGCTTCACCCCGTAGCGCAGCATCTCGGCGGCGAGCCAGTCGATGAGCTCGGGGTCGTTCTCGTAGACGCGGGTCGGGAAGTTGCATGAGCCCGTTGTCAGAGAGCACATGTCCGGTCGCAGCGGGATCATGCCGCCGCGCTCGCGCCCTGTGCCGGAGCGCCCGCCGGTTGAGAGCTGGATGATCATCCCTGGGCAATGTTTGCGGATCCCCTCCATCAGGCGAGCGAAACGCTCAGGGTCTGACGTGGGGCGGCCATGGTCGTCGCGCACATGGGCATGGACGAGAGTTGCACCCGCCTCGAAGGCCTCCTGGGTGGATTCG
Source organism: uncultured Elioraea sp. (assembly GCA_937928775.1). GTDB lineage: Bacteria > Pseudomonadota > Alphaproteobacteria > Acetobacterales > Acetobacteraceae > Elioraea. Next base: position 57,662 of record CALFVI010000021.1, read on the forward strand.
ATCTGTTCTTCGATCGAAATCGGCACCGCAGGATTGTCGGACTTTTGTGGCAGTGAGCCAGTGATCGCCACCGTGATGATGCAAGGCGTCGCCTCGGCCATGGCCCTCCCCTTGGCGTCTTGTTCCACTTCGTTTGGATGCGCTCTCTCAGAGGTCGAAAAACACCGTCTCGTGTTCGCCTTGCAGCCGGATGTCGAAACGGTAGCGGCCAGGCCCGATGGGGTGCGCCAGCAACGTGGCACGGCGGGCGGGAGGTGCGGCTTGGAAGATCGGATCGCGCTCGTTCCGGTCGGCTTCATCCGCGAAATGGACGCGGGTGACGAGTGGGCCGAGCAAGCCGCGGGCCTGGACGATCAACCACAGGTGCGGCGCCTCATAGTCAGAGGCGGGAGCGGGACGGACGGTTCGGAATAGGAATGTGCCGTTCTTGTCCGTCGCTGCGCGGCCATAGCCGCGAAAGCCCTGCCCCGATTCCCAGCTGCCACGGGCGTTGCGTTGGCGCGCCTCGATCAGCGCGTCGGAAACTGGGGCGCCATCGCCATCGAGCACTTGGCCGGTGAGGACCAGGGGCTCGCCCTCCGCCCCGTCCGTGGCGATCTCCTCGGTGGCTAGAGGCTTGAACGGGAGGCTGATGCAATGCGGGGCGAGCCCGATCGCGAAATAGGGCCCGACCGTTTGCGTCGGCGTCTGCCCAAGCCGGTTCGCCCGCGCCATCACGCGCTCTCCCACGGTGTGGCGGCCGGGCCGCGCAGAACGAAGTCGAACGCGTAGCCGAGCGCGTAGCCTTCAACCGTCAGGTCGAGATCAAAGCGCGCGACCAGCCGGTCACGGGCGTGCTCGGGCACGCTGAGGAAGATCGGGTCAAGGCCGAGCAGAGGGTCGCCCGGAAAGTACATCTGGGTGACGAGGCGGTCGGCGAAATGATGCCCGAACAGCGCAAAATGCAGGTGCGCCGGCCGCCAGGCGTTGGGATGGTTGCGCCACGGATAGGCTCCGGGGCGAATGGTGACGAAGCGATATCTCCCCTCGGCATCCGTTCGGCAGCGACCGACACCAAGGAAGTTTGGATCAAGCGGAGCATCGTGGTCATCGACCGGGTGGCGGTACCGCCCGGCGGCGTTCGCCTGCCAGAGCTCGATGATGGTTCCCCCCACAGGGCGCCCCTCCTCGTCAATCACGCGGCCAGCGACGATGATCCGCTCGCCCAGAGGCTCCCCATTCATTCGGCCGTTGCGTGTCAAGTCGGCATCGATCTCCGTCACGACGACATCGGAAAAATCCGGCGCCGGCACGACCGAGGCGAGGGGGGGAACAGCGACCAGCGTCTCGCGCGGCCCTCGTCGCGCTGTCGAGCGATAGCCTCGATCAACCCAGGCAGGGTTGGCGGCGCGATCGCGCGGGGTGAGCGGGGGGAGCCCCGGGTTAGTCGAGGGGAAGTCCGACATAGTTCTCCGCGATCACAGTACGGGCAGCACGCGAGGCAGCGACATAAGAACGCTCGGCGTCCTGCATCTTCACCTCGAACGGCGCAAGGTCGGGGAAGGTGTGCATCAGCTTCGTCATCATCCACGAGAAGCGCTCGGTTCGCCAGACCCGCGCCAGCGCCGTGGCCGAGTAGGCGTCGAGTGCCGCCTCGTCGCCCGTGCCGAGGAAGCTGATGGCGGCGCGGGCGGCGTACCAGGCATCGGCGGCGGCAAGATTGAGTCCCTTCGCGCCCGTCGGCGGTACGACGTGGGCCGCATCGCCAAGCAGAAGCAGATGCCCGATCCGCATCGGTTCAGCGACGAAACTGCGCAAGGGCGCGATCGACCGCTCGATCGCCGGCCCATCCTGCACGCGCGCTGCGATCTCGGCCGGAAGGCGACGACGAAGCTCGGTCCAGAACCGCTCCTCCGGCCAATCCTCCAGCCTCTCACCAGCCAAGACCTGGACGTAGTAGCGGCTGCGTGTGGGCGAGCGCATGGAACACAGAGCAAAACCCCGGTCGGACGCGGCGTAGACGAGCTCCTCGTGCGCGGGAGGAACATCGGCCAGCACACCGAGCCAGCCGAACGGGTAGGAGATCTCGTAGCTCTTCAGAGCCTCGGGGGGCAGGGCCCGCCGGGCGAGGCCATGGTAGCCATCGCAGCCGAACACCAGCCGACAGGAGACGACCACCGTCTCGCCAGCGCGGCAACAGACCACGCGCGGCGCGTCATCGAGATTCTCGATCGCGACCGCTTCGGTATCGAACAGCAGCGGCAGGCCTGATGCTTCGCGATGCGCAACGAGATCGCGTACCACCTCTGTCTGCCCGTAGACCGTGACATGCCGGCCAGGGACGAGATCGGGGAAGGCGATGCGCACCGTCGTCTCGCCGAAAGCCAGCACGAAACCCTCGTGCACAAGGCCCTCGCGATCAAGACGGGAGGCAGCGCCAACGTGACGCAACGTCTCGACAGTGGACTGTTCGAGCACGCCGGCACGCACGCGCTGCAGCACGTAGTCGCGCGCGCGGTGTTCGACGATCACGGTCTCCACCCCAGCCTTGGCGAGCAGAGCGGCTGAGATCAAACCCGCCGGCCCGGCACCGATGATGCAGACGTCGGTTCGCACCCTCCCCCGCTCCCTTGATGCTCTGTCCTGAACATAAGGCGGTGAGAGGATACTCAGGGCGCAGCAGACCGCTAGAGGTGACCTGAGACGGACCGGACGTGGCGTGACGTAAGCAAGCGGCCTGTCAGAAGTCTCCGCGGCGAAGCCTTTCCCTGGGCATGGACCGGCCTCGGTCTGTAAAAACGCCCGGGCTGGTAACGCGACCTTGGGCACAGCGGCCAGTCGATGGTCGTGGCGCAGGGCGTGTTGGATCTTGGAACCGTTGTTGTGGATCTCCGGCGCAGCGGTACTGTTGCGGCTGTTGGTGCGCGAGGAGGCGCAGCCCTCGCCGAAGACCTTTCTGAGGCCTTGGTGGACGACCTACTCCTTTCGCATGCGAGAGATCCTCTCGCCGTGCTGCTGGTCTGGCATCGGCCGACGCCTCTCGCCCAACGCGATGCCACAGCCGCTCGCTTGTGTCCGGACGTGCTCGGCCCTGACAGAGTTTCTGGCTTTGGCGCAAAGGCTTGGTCGGCGTAGGTTGCACGCTGCATCGCAAGCCATCTGCCACCGGCCTAGGCGCCGCCGCGGCAAGGCCTCTGCCAGAGCCTGGATGGGCTTCGCCAGCCGAACCCTCCGACGAGCCTTTCAGCCGCATGGTCCTGCTGACGCGTCTTTCCTCTGACGCTCCTAGAGAGGCACAGATTGCGGAATTCCTTGACCTGGGCGAGTCGCGCAAAGGGGTCCCACTCGCCGGAATAACCCGGGGCTTCTTTGGCGCCCCGGCAATGCTGCCGTGCATGCGCTGCAGCGAGCGAAGGTATCCGCCACTGAGAGTCTGTCGCCCTCGCCGCCATGTTCGCCGCATTCATCCAGTGCCGGTCGATCGCTACATCCGCCGCCGTTCCAACGAACGAAGCAACCGGGAGTGAAGCACGATCGGCAGGCCGTTCTTCGGCACCCTTTTCCAACGGCGCAGAGGCACACCGTCAGTCTTTGACAATGTTGCTTTGACAATGTTGCCATCTGTTGCGCAAGCTGGCGCCAGCGGCTTTTAATGGGGCGATGGCAGCGACCTTTAGCCTCCAGCGCGTCCGCCTGCTTGACTTTACGTTCGTGCCCAGTGCGACCGTGCTGGTTCAGTCGTACCCTGGGTCGGCGTGGCGAGGTGCGTTCGGGCATGCTCTGAAGCGAATGGTCTGCGCCATGCGTTTTAGGCCTTGCGATGGCTGCCCCTTGTCCGCTGTTTGCATATACCCCGCATTTTTCGGATCAGGTCAGGCGAATGCGGGGAGCCGCCCCTTCATCCTCTGCCCTGATCGTGCGCCAAAAGACGGTCTTCTCCAAGCCGGCCAGCCTTTCCGGCTGCGAATGACCCTGCTGCCAGCGGCGCAGCAAATTGCTCCCTATGCTGTGCGTGCCCTGCTCGCAGCAGCCGAGAACGGGCTAACGGCGCGCCGTGTGCAGCTCGCTTGCACTGACATTCGCAACGCGACGACAGGTTTGCCGGTGGATCTTTCGCTCCCCCTACCAGAGCCGGTAAGCGTGACATGCCCCCCGGCGCCAACGGCCGTGCGGCTGCACATCACTACGCCGCTTCGCATCCGTCTGCGTGGTGACTTGCTCACCGGGCGCACTCTGTTGCCCGAGCACCTGCTTGCCGCGTCTGTTCGACGCTTGCGGTCGCTCGGCATGGCCCTGCCGCAGGTGAACGATGAAACTTTGCGCCAAAGTCCTGCCACCCTCCGCTTCACCGAGTGCCGCCTCGGTTGGCTGGAGACGACTCGCTTGTCCAGCCGGCAGAATGCGCGCTTACAGATGGGCGGGATCGTTGGCGAGGCGACGCTAAACCTCAGCGGCGCCCCTCACATTTGGCCGCTGCTTTGGGCTGCGTCCATCCTGCACCTCGGCAAGGGCGCCAGCATGGGTTTCGGGCGCATCCAGCTCGAGGCTCTCTAACATGCTGCGGCGGCTGCACCTTCTCGCACTCACTGGCCTGTCGCCGCAGGTGGTGACCGAAACACTGTGGTGCCTTGCCAAGGCGGCCCAACCGCGCCTGCCATGCCGCATCACCGTGCTGACGACCAGCGCCGGCCGCAATCTCGGGGAAGCGCTGCTGCCGGAGGCACTGGCGCGGCTGGCGGCGCAACTCGGCACTGTATTTCCGCAACCCGAGTGGCGGGTTCTGAGCGGGGCGGCGGGCGAGCTGCTCGATGATATCGTTACGGAATCGGACAATCGCGCAGCGGCCGATGCAATCCTGACAGAAATCGCTGCCGCGACGCTCGATCCGCAGACCGATTTGCATGTCTCAATCGCCGGTGGGCGTAAAACTATGGGCGCGCTCGCCGCGCTGTCCCTCAGCCTGTGCGGGCGCGAGGGAGATGTGCTGTCGCACGTGCTGGTCGATCCGCGCTTCCAGAGCCGACCGGACTTCTTCTTCCCACCCGACCCGCCGGAGCTCCTTGCGTTGCCGGACGGCACCCAGCTCAGCACCGCCCAGGCCGGCTTGACCCTCGCGGAAATCCCTTTTGTCCGGCTGCGGGCGCAATGGCGTCCGGCAAAGGAGCAAGGCGCCTTCGCAGACGCTGTGCGCACAGTTCAGCAGCGCCTCTTGCCAACGCAGCTTGAGCTCGACGTATCGTGCTCGGTGGTGCGAGTCGGTCAGCAACAGCTGCGGCTGCCACCCTCCCTTTTCGGAACGTTCTGGTGGTTTGCGGAACGCTGCCGCACCGGGGCGCCGCCCGTCTGCTGGCGACGTGACGCTGAAGCTCAGGCGCTTGGTCGGTCGCTTCTGAACGTCCTGCGTCGGGCAGGCGTGCACAACATCGTAGCCCTGGAACGGGCGCTCGCTCAGGGTTTGGAGCGGAGTTACCTCGCCGAGAAAGTGTCTCGGCTGAACCGGAACTTCCGCGAAGCGTTTGGCCCGGCGGCGGAGCCACTCATGATCCGCGCCGAGGGCCGCCGACCATTCACCGCCTATCGCCTTGCCCTGCCGCCGGAGGCGATCTCGATCATCGGAGAGTCGACGTGACCTCGGAGCCGCTAACGCCAATCGAAGCTTCCCTGGCGGGCCTGTTGCACGACATCGGCAAGCTCGCCCAACGCGCGCATCCGAACGAAAACGTGTTAGCCAAAGCCTATGCCGACGCAGGGCGGGATCTTGGCGGCACGGAAAGCGCCATTCTTCCCCAGCGCGAGGGCCGCTACACCCATCGCCACGCGCTGTGGAGCGACTACGCGCTGCTCGCGGCAACACGGAAGGGCGCACGCTGGCCAGCAGGCGTGGACGGCGCACGAGTGGAGGCAGTCGCTGTTCGCCATCACGCCCCCCGCCAGGACGACGTGGGAGATTGGATCATCGCCGAGGCCGACCGTCTCGCCTCGGGCCTCGAGCGCAAGCAACGCGACGAGGAGGCCGAGGCGGAGGAGCAGAGCCTGCGTGAGGTGGAGCTGGAGGCCCTTCTGCCTGCTCTCGACATCGGCCAGGGCAAACCCGGCAAATTAGCGCTGCGGCATCTCGCTGAGGAGCTGTCGCCGGAGGCTCTCATTCCGCACCACACCAGCCCACAGGACCAACCGCGCCGCTATGGTGTTCTGTGGGACTCCTGGTCGAACAAATTCATCGAAGTCGCACGTCACGGCCTTTCACCCCGTCGTTTCGAGCAGGCCGTCCTCGGCCTGTCAGCGCAGCTGCTGTGGGCTGTCCCCTCCTCTACCGTTGATCAGCCTGACGTGTCGCTGCACGACCACGCCCGTGCTGTCGCCGCGATCGCCGCCTGCCTCGCCGCCTGGCATCACGCGCACGGGGCCTGGGAGGTCGAGTTGGTGAAGGATCGCGCAAAACCCAAATTCCGCCTTGCTGCGCTCGATCTCTCCGGCATTCAGAAAGCCCTGTTCCGCTTGGCTGGCCGTGGTGGGGCGAGCCGCATCCTCCGCGCCCGCTCCTTTCTCATGGGGCAGACGGTCGAGGCGGCGTTGCATCTGCTGCTTGAGCGGCTTGATCTCCCCTTCTCCACGGTGCTGATCCACGCTGGCGGCAAGGCGGAACTTCTGCTGCCCGATTTGCCCGACTTGAACGAGCGGATCGAAAAGACGCGGGCCGAACTCGATGCCTGGATGGTCGAACACTGGCAGGGCGACCTCGCCCTCATCCTGGCCACCGGGCCCGCTTTCGCCGCCAGCGAGTTCCTGCGCAGGGGCAAGAAGGGCGAGGTGGCGGAAGGGTACCGCCAGCAACGTGAT